>CBDUEZ010000032.1:0-20766 GCA_965366355.1 uncultured bacterium | reverse complement strand
GAGTGCGGTCGATCGACCCCACCGGCGTCGCGCCGGCGCGGCGATCACCAACGGGCCCGAATCGGGGGCGCCGAGGCGGGCTCGGGCGAGGGTGTCGAGCACACCCTCGCGCACGTGTCGAGGCGCCTTGCGGGCACGGAGTTCGTCGAGGGCGTCGAGGAGCTGCCGGTCCTGCGCAAAATAGCGCACGCACTCGGGGCAGTGGTGCACATGCTCGCGGGCGCGGCGCTCCGCATCTCCATCGAGCCGAGGTCGTTCGGGAGGCCAGAGACCCGAGCGGGCGCCGGCACAGTCGACCTGTGGCACACCGGTCATCGGCCCGCGCTCCCGACATCGGGATGGTGGACGCTGCGGAAGGCCGACATGAAGCCCTGCGCCTCGACCAGACATTCCCGCAGTTCCGCCTCGCTCATCCGGAGGGCTTCGCAGGTGTCTGCGTAGCGCCACCGGCGTACCAGCACGAGCCAGAGGGCCGCTCGGGCCCGCGGGCTCACGCGTGCGGAGGCCTCGAAGATGCCGTCTGCCGTGAGGTCGAGCGAAGACGAAGGCAGGGCGGCGTTCGGCGGACTCGCCGAGGGAGCCGACATCTGCGCCAGGAACGTGCGGGCCATCAGCACCGACAGGCCGCGTTCATCCAGCGGTGTGCCCGACCGGACGGTCCCGTGATAGGCCGTGAGCACCGTGTCTTCGAGCAGTTGCTCCGCGTCGCGGCGGGTTCCCCCGGCCAGGAACCGGGCCCCCTGAAACAGAACGTCGATCGACGAAAGCACGTGTTCTTCGAGGGTGTCCGCCATCAGGGGTTTCCACCCGCGCGAGCCGCCTCGGCCGCCTCGACCAGAGCGGTGAACTGGGCGACCGACAGGGCGCCGAGGACCGGGCGGCCGTCGATGTAGAAGGAGGGCGTCGCCCGCACGTTCAGATCGTCGGCCGCATCGTTGGAGGCATCGATTCGCCGGCGCGGCGCCTTCTCGTCGATACACTGGGCGAAGGCGTTCACATTCAGAGCCAGTTCGATCGCCAGGGCCTCGAAGGCCTCGTCGGGCCGCCGACCCTGACGCCAGCGGTCCTGGTCGGCAAACAGCGCGTCGTGCATCGGCCAGAAGGCGCCCTGGTCGGCCGCACATTCGGCGGCGAAGGTCGCCTCACGGCCCCTCCGGAATCCCAGCATGAAGGGGATCTGTCTCCACACGACACGTCCCGAGTCGATGAGTGTGGCGCGAAGTTCGCCGAAGCTGTCCCGGGCGAATTCGCCACACGCGCCGCACGCGAAATCGGTGAAGGCCACGACCTTCACCGGGGCGCTGGGATCGCCGGCGATGTGGCCGATGTCGGTGAGGTCGACCTGCGCTCCCAGCGGCCGGGCATCGGCGACCCACAGCGTCGGGACGAGGAGGATCCCCGCGACGAGGGCTGCGCCCCGGCCCCGGACGGTCAGAATCCCCATAACGCTCGGTACCCCAGGCTCAGACCCGTGGCCGCAGGAAGATTGCGTCCCGACAGGGGGGACTGGAGCGTGACCTCCAGTCGGCCCGGCCCCAGGTCGTAGCCCACGGTCGGGACGAGCAGCACCAGCCGGCGACGTTCGTTGTCGAGCGAGAACCCCTGAGCCGAGGGAGTTCCCCCGCGCAGGACGTCGACACCGAGCTCGAGATGGACGGCGCCGACGCCTCCACCCACGGCTGCGTGCCCGAACCATTCGTCCCCGGGTTCTCGATCCGCGGTGGCGTTTTCGGTTCTCCACCGGTGACCGACCCAGCCCACCGCGTAGATGGGAAGATTCGAAAACACATGACCGGTTTCGATGCTGACTTCGACGTCGGTCTGACCCTCGGTCAGAGGGAGGAGCCGCGCATCGACCGGGAAGTCGCCCCCGGGGAGCTTGACGCCCGCCCGGACCGCGATGGGCAGATCCAGGCCGAGCACTTCGGATCCGACTCTGGCGGCGAGACGCACGTCGCCCACCCCGTTGCCCTGACTGGATCCGGCGGGCCCTTCGACGGTCAGCCTGTGCACCGGAATCTGCGCCCAGAGCTCGAGCCCTGGCACGACGCCGACCGCTCCCGTGACGAACGCCGAGCGCGTGCGGAACCGATTCCCCGCGACGAACGACTGCCGCTCCCCGAGCGGATTGAACGACTCCGTCGCGTTCTGCCCGTACACCGACAGCTGGAACCATCCCGCTCCGGGCTCCAGCGTGCCGATCGCTCCACTCTGCGACAACATGGGACTGGAATGCGGGGCGCTGCAGACCGCCTGGGCACCCGCACCGAGCGGCGACAGGAGCAGGCAGAGGGCGCCGACGACGCCGGCCTGGAACCGGCCCGTTCGGGGGGACCTCATGAGCCGTCCCAGAGTCGGGTGTCGGGATGAAAGTCGGTCCAGGCGAACCAGAAGGCGGTGTGTGCCTCGGCCAGCGGCTCGAGTTGAACGCCCTCCAGCGGCCCCGACAGGGCGCGGCCGTCGAACTGCCAGACACTTCCGGTCTGGTCGTCGACGATGCGGGTGCCCTCGACCCTCAGGGTCAACCGCTGCCCGTCTTCGAGGCGGGTGCTGAAGGCCATCGCCGACTCTCCGAGCGTGTCCCACAGAACGACGAGCTCCGGAAAAGTCACCACGGGATGGATGGCCGCGGTGGGTCCGAGTTCGGCGAGAGCCGAGAACGGTACAGCCCAGAAGTCGTCTCCGACCGGGAACCCCAGCACGAGCGCCTTGGGCGGGAGCCGGGTATCGAACTGGGTGCGCGGAAAGAGGGTCGCGTCGTTATCCGGCTCGGCGTAGTCGCCGTAGGGGTAGCTGGTGTAGTCGCGTTCGAATCCCGTGTTGGGGTTCACCACCCGGGTGTCGTAGTGCAGGAACCACCAGCGGTCGAACCGCATCTCCATGGCGGCCACCGATTGCAGCGGCGTCCCGCTCTGGACTCCGCATCGGGCGCCCCGAAGCATCTGAGGCCAGAGGGACTCGCCCGTCGACCGATCGTACATCAAGAGGTTGTTGCGAAACAGCAGCCCCGACACGCCGAACTGCACCCCTCCGAGCGGTTCGCGATCGAAGACGAGCGACGACCCCGTGAGCGGACAATGTGTGATCGCCAGGGAGCGCCCACCGATGTCGAGATTCACGATCTCGTGCCACCACAGAATGTTGAGCGGAATCGCGTAGGCGACGTCGTCGATCACCATCCCGATCACCCGGTCGGATCCGCGCAGGTACGAGAGCGACGGATCCTGCGGCCCGACCCAGTCGGGATTGGTCAGCGCCGGAATCCAGTCCTTCGCCGGTGCCGCCGAGAAGATCTGTGATTGAGGGATCGAGCACGATTCAGGGGTTCGATCGACCTCCGTTTCCGAGACCGGGTCGGTTCCGGTGATGTCGCACGCCGTGAGGGTGACGATCAGAGACAGGCTGCCGAGCGATCGAAAGGCGGAAGGGGTCATACCACTCCAATCACCGCCGAGCCGGATGGGTTCCCGACGGCTCGCGACATCTGCACCCGTGCCGATACCTTGGGGCGGATGGTGGGATTTTCAGGGGAGGACGTCGTCATGGTTGGTGGAGTTGATCGCGGGGTCTCGGTTGTGGCCGTTGCAGCAGGGGTTGTGGGCCTGGCGGCCGCGATCGCCGGGTCGGTCCTGCCGGGCCTGCCCGACACGGTCTCACAGGTTGCGGAGTGGGGTCTGGCCTGGGGCGAGGGGGCGGTGGCTGCCGACGCTGCGGTCGCCGGTGCGGTGGCGGACCGACTCGCACTGGCGGCGGGGCTTCTCGGAGTGGTCGCTCTCCAGGGCGTGTTCACCGTGGGACTCCTGCTCCTCGGTGAACGAGACCGGCGGGGTGCGCCGCTCGGTGTTCGGCTCGCTCTCGGGGCGAGTCCCCGCTCTCTCGTCGCCTACATCGTGCGGAAGGACGGTCGCCGGATCGTGGCGCAGGTCGGCGCGGGAACCGTGCTCGGGGTCGTAGCCGCCGTCGCGGTGTGGATGACGTGGCCCGGACTCGGCCTGCTCGCGGGCACGCCGGCCGAGCCGGACGTCCGGGCTCTGGCGCTCGTCGCTGTGGGGAGTGCGGGGCTTCTCCTCTTCGGCGTGGCCGTGGGTATTCTGTCGCCGCTCGTGGGACTGAGGCGACGCACACCGTCCATCTTGCGCCGTGGTCGGGCCGTGACCGACGATCCGAGAGCGGGCACCGTGCGCCGGGGCGCGGCGTCTCTCCAGCTCGCGGCGGCCGTGGCCTTCGCGCTGACCGGGCTGGCGCTGGTGACGACTCTACCGGCCCCCGGGGCAACGGCCGAACGCGCGGAATCCGGGGCCGCGATCTCCCGGCATGCCGTCGAGCCGGGCACCTTTGTCGAGGGTCCCCTCCTGGCGTCTCCCGGCGCCTGGGTCGGGGTTGGGGTTCGGGACCTGGTCACCGTGGAGTGTGGCGCCTGCGTGGTCGGCGTGTGGTACATGCCCGTGTATGGGGTGGACTCGGTCGTGCACGCCGTGGGACCGGCCGTTCTGGACGCATTGGGCTCCGAGGTCGTCGAGGGGCGCGGGATCGCAGCCACGGACGATCGGGATGCCCCGCTCGTGGCTGTCGTGAATGAGGCGTTCCGCCGGCACTTCGAGGGGGGTCTGCCGATCGGGCGACGCATCCGGCTCTCGGGGGGAGGGGACCGCTGGGTCGAGGTTGTCGGTGTCGCTCGCGATGTGGCCCACCACGCCCCCGGGGCCCCGAGCCCTGATGAGCCGGTATTGTGGCTGTCGCTCGCCCAGCACCCCGCCGACTTCGTCGAAGGCGAGGTCTCGGGCCTCGGATCGGCGGGCCTGACCCCGGTGTCCGACCCGGTCCGTCTCGAAGACCTTCAGGCCGCCTCGCTTGCGCCGGCCGTATGGTCCGGGTGGGTCCTGCTCGTGTCGGGGATCGCGGCCCTGCTCCTGGCGCTGGTCTCGGCGCTGGAGGTCGGCCGGGTGGAGGCGCGCGGCCTGGCTCGGGCGACGGCCGTTCGCCTGGCCGTGGGTGGTCCTCCGCGGCGACTCGCCGGTCGCCTTCTCACACGCACGCTCCGGCTGTCGGGCGTGGCCGTGGGGGTGGGGCTTACCGTGTCGTGGGTCCTCCAGGCGGCCGTCGGTGGCGGGAGTATCGCCGCCGCGGTCCTGCGCACGAACGAGGCTCCCTGGATCGCCTTCGCGATCGTGCTCTCGGCGGTTGCAGGGGCCGTGCCGCGGGCCCGCGCGCTGCTGAGGCTCGAGCCGGCCCAACTCCTCCGGGAGGACTGATCAGCCCCGCCGTGGCACCGGCCGTCCGCTCGGCGGCGCTGGATCGGAGAGTTCACGATTGAGCCAGGCGCGGGCGAGCAACCAGTCTCGCTTGACGGTGGCGGGCGAGGTCCCGAGGGCGGTCGCGGTCTCTTCGATGTTCATTCCGGCGAAGTAGCGGCACTCCACCACCCGCGCGTGGCGTTCGTTGACCCTGACCAGCTTCGCCAGGGCGTCATCGAGAGCGAGCACGAGATCGGGCCTCTCCTGGGCGGCCAACATGACGTCGTCGAGGTTGACGTGTGCCGCGCCCGCGCCGCGCTTCTCGGCGTTCTTCATGCGGGCGTAGCTGATGAGGATGCGACGCATCGCAGAGGCCGCCGCGCCGAAGAAGTGGGCCCGGCCCTCCCAATCGATTCGGTCCAGTTGAACCAACCTCAGGTAGGCCTCGTGTACCAGGGCGGTCGCATTGAGCGTGTGGTCGGGGCGCTCGCGATAGAGTTCACGTCGAGCGATGCCGCGGAGTTCCGCGTAGACGACGGGCAACAATTGATCGAGGGCTTCCCGGTCGCCCCCGGCGATGTCGAGAAGCGTCTGTGTGATGTCGTCTTTGCGGGTCATGGCGTGTCGTCGTGAGGGGCAGTTCACCCTCAGAGGCGCAGCGGCGGGTGGGATCGGCTCATCGTTCGGCCAAGCGGGCTCGAAGCGCCGCTACGTAGGGATGCGTGTCGGCGACGCCCCCGTAGGCCCGGAGGGCTTCCACGAACGCGCTGCGGGCGGCCCCTTCGTCGCTCTTCATGGTTTGAGCCTCGCCGATCAACATCAGGGTGCGCGCCCGCCGTGCGTGGATGGGTGGGCGGGCTGATTCCTCTCCGGCCAGCGCGGTGTGGAGGTGCTCCAGGGCCGCATCGGGTCGACCCCTCGCCAGAAGAATACGCGCCCGGGTGCGTTCGGCGTCGAGCACGTAGCGGTGTCCGGGCCTCAACAGGTCGGCCTGGATGGAGTCGGAGATCGTCATCAGCGAATCGGCTTTGTCGAGGCGACCCCGCTGTAGGGCGACCTCCGCGAGGCCGCGGCGAGACCACGCCCCGTAGACGCCCTTGTCGTCGCCCATGCGCGCACCCATGGCGAGCGCCTCGACGAAGTCGGCCTCGGCCTCATCCAGCCGCCCGGCCCCGACGCGTGCCTCTCCGCGAACATTCAGCGAGTAGACGATTCCCGGATGGTCGGCCGCCAACGCCTCGATTTTCTGAACGATGACCGTGTCGAGCATGGCCGAGGCGAGGTCGAATCGCCCGTCCTCGATGTGCACGAGCGCGAGGGATTGGCGCGCGCCTCGGGTGCGCACGTGGCCGGGCCCGAGCGTGGCTTGCGACGAGGCGAGGTTTCTCTCCAGGATCTCACGAGCTTCGGCGACCCGCCCGAGGGCGGTGAGGTTCGTGGCGAGCTCCTCCAGGCCCGCGAGGGTGCTCGGGTGCTCGGGCCCGAACAGGGCCATGGTCTGCTCCACGGCCCGTTCGAGAAAAACCTGGGCCTCGGCGTACTGCTCGCGAAGCCGGCGTACCATTCCGACGTTGGCGAGAAGCTGAGCCGTCGTGGGGTCGGGACGGTCGGAGGCGCCGCGCTCGAGGGCGTCGAGGAGGAGTGCCTCGGCTTCGTCGAAACTGCCTTGTTCGTGAAGCGTCGCCGCGAGCCCGAGAAGGGTGCCGGCCACCTCCGGGTCGTCGTCGCCCAGCAATCTGCGCTGAAGGTCCAGCGCCCCGTCGAGTAGATCGAAGGCGCGCTCGTGGTCGCCTACCTCGCGGACGCTCCAACCCAGGGAACTCATCAGGGCGGCCGTTTCGACGTCGGGCTCCGGGAGTTCGGCGTTTCGCATGTCGAGCGCGCGCTCCAGATACCGCGTCGCCTCGACCGGATCGGCCTGGTCACTGCGCAGGTGGCCCATGAACGAGAGGGCTTCCGAGGTTTCCAGCCCCGGCCCGAGCGCGGCTTCGCGCAGCTGGAGTGCCCGAGCGCCCAGCCGTTCGGCCTCGTCCAATACTCCCAGGTTGTCGTACACGCGTCCGATTTCCAGGAACAAGCTGGCCTGGAGGATCGGGTCGTCGCCCAGTGTCGACTCTACCCGGCGCGTACCGGCATCGAGGACCTGCCGGACCCCAATCGTATCACCGACCGATACGGTGGGGTCTCCGAGGCGGAACAGGTCGGTCATGATCGAGGTCACGAGCCGCGCTCGCGAGGCTTCCTCTTCGGCTCGGTCGCGTTCAGCCACGGCTCTACGGGACTGCCAGAAGACGGCGGCCGTGCCGACCGCCATCGTCAGCGCCAGAGCGCTCATCGCGCCGACCATGGCACGGTGGCGGCGCACGAACTTGCCGATGATGTAGCCGGGCCCGTCGGGGCGCGCCTCGATGGGTTTGCCCGAAAGGTGGCGTCTCAGATCTTCGGCCATCGCAGCCGCCGACGAGTAGCGGCGCCCCGGCTCCTTCGAGAGGGCCTTCAACACGATGTGGTCGAGGTCACCGGCGAGCGACTTTGCGAGCCGCTGAGGGGTTGTCCCGCGCCGATCGGCCATCTCGACGGCGCCCTGTCGCGCCACGTCATCGGTGGGGCTCGAAACCAGGAGGCTGGGTTTCGTCGGATGGACGTCTTGAATGACTCGAACGAGCTCCGACGGCGTGGTGCCCGCCGTTTCGTAGGGTCGATCACCGCACAGGAGTTCGCACAAGATGATTCCGAGCGAGTAGATGTCGGAGCGAGTGGAGATCGGCTCCCCGCGCGCCTGCTCCGGACTCGCGTAGGCCGGCGTCACCCAGTGGGCGGTCTGCTCGATCGAGCTGGCTCCCTCGAGACTCTTGGCGATGCCGAAGTCGAGGAGTTTCGGCCGTCCCTGGTCGGATACCAGGATGTTCGACGGCTTGAGGTCGCGGTGCACCACCAGCTGCTGGTGGGCGTGATGAACCGCGTCACAGATGGCGGCGAAGAGGCGGAGCCGGTCATCGACACTCAATCGCCTCGCGTCGCTGAACACGAGGAGGTCGTCGCCGGCGACGTACTCCATCGCGTAGTAGGGATGCCCGTCTTCCGTCACGCCACCGTCGATCAAACGAGCGATGCCCGGGTGCTCGAGGCGCGCGAGGAGGCGCCGTTCCTCTTCCAGGCGGCGGGTCAACATCGGGTCTACCCACCGGCCCCGAAGCAGCTTCAGGGCGACCGTCTGCTCGAAGCCGTCGCCCTCTCGTACGGCGAGCAGGACCACGCCCATGCCCCCTTCGCCCAGGGGGCGCACGATTCGATAGTCCCCGATCCGTTCCGGATACCGTCCCTCGAAGGGCCTTTCTTCTTCGAGATCGGGTACGAGGTCGGAGGCCGCGGAGAACTCGAGTAGGGAGCGCACCTCGTCGCGGAGGGCATCGTCGTCGCCGCACAACTCGAGCAGCGCGCGCTCGCGGTCTTCGGCGGCGCGTTCGAGAACGGCGAGAAATACCTCCTCGATCCGATGTGCGGGAATGTCGTCGGCCATGCGCTCCTCCAGACAGCATGAATAGAACGCGACCACCCTGCGCGCCAACACTTCAGGCCGGGCTGAGCCCCATCCGGAGAGGATGGCGCCTCTGGAGGGTGGGCCCGCCGGATCCCGCCGGTGTCTGGTCCGATTCCCTCGCCAGGGGGCGTTTGTGGAGCAGGAACAGATCGAACGAATCGAAGAGAGTTGGCGACGCATCGAACCCCACCGAACCTTGTTGGCGGAGCGCTTCTATGGGCGGCTCTTCGACCTGGATCCGTCGCTCCGCGATCTGTTCCTACTCGTGGAAATGGACTCCCAGTCGGCGAAATTCCTCGCCATGCTCGACGTGGGGTTGTCGGCCGTGAAGAACCCCGACGCGTTTCGCGCCGCCCTGGGCGCTTCAGGGGCGCGCCACCGGGGGTACGGGGTCGTGGCCCGTCACTACAAGCTGGTCGGCGAGGCCCTCGTCTGGGCCCTGGAGAGGTCCACTCCGATTCCTCTCTCCGACGCCACTCGGCGCGACTGGATCGAGGCCTACACCCGGATCGCGTACGTCATGCAGCGGGGGGTTGAGGCCCCCGGCCGCGGGGAGCGATAGATCGGCGCCAGGTCGCTGGGCGCAGGGGATCCCATCCGGGGGTGTTTCGCGCGTGTGGCCGAGGTTGCTTGGAGGGCGCCTGGACGTTCAGCACCCACTGCGCCGCCCGTGATCCACTTCTCACGACCAGCCCCTCGCGGAAGACATCGGGCTTCTGCTTCGCCATGATCGGACCTCCAACTGAGAAGAGAGGTGCGCGGAACGGACCACCAATGGAGTCTAGGCAGGATGAAGGGCGCGTGCCGTGGGGAGTCGGACGAACAGTGGTGTAGGGAGGATCTCCATCACACTTGCCCGACCATTCCCTTCGGCCCCAGCATCAGGCCATGTCTCGCTCCGCTCCGCCTCCCCCCCGACTCTCTCGCGTCGGTGCACAGCGCCGGCGCGACCCCCGTGTCACGGTGGCGATGGTGGTCGGGGCGAGCGCGGTCGTTGCGACGGCCGCGGCGGGCGTCGGCCTGCTCGTCCCGCCGATTTCGATCGGGACTGGTTGGGTTCGGGGATTGCGGTACCTTGGGCTCGCCATCGTCCTGGTCGGGCTCGGGGGCCTTCTGTTCGACCGGCCGGCCCGGCGCCCCACGCGCGGACCGGATCCTACCCTGGCCGCCCTCTTGGCGGCGGCCCTCCTGATGACCTTGCTCGCTCTCGCAGCGCTTCTCGCGCCTCGCACCCCCTTTGACATGGGGGCTTCGCGCCCGTCCGCGTCGTCCCGGGCGGGCATGGGTGCGGATGGCGCTGCAGAGGGTGAGGCGCCCCCTCCGCCCCCGCCCGTCGTCGGAGCGGTCGACCTTTCGGAAGGCTTCGCCCCGGACGGGGTCGAACTGGCCGCGCCGTCGTCGGCCGAGGCATCGGGCGGGCCCGCCGCCGAAGAGGGATCGCCGTTCGACTGGGGCGCCCTATCCGACGTCGGTGATGTGCTTCTGGCCGCCTTGATCGTGGGCCTGCTGGTTGCCGGTCGGTGGATGATGAAGCGACGGCCGGACCGCGAGCCGCGGCGGGAGCCCGATCCCGAGGGGCTTACGGACGAGAAGGCGGCCGCCGCCCTGAGCGCCTCGCTCGACGCCCTGCTCGAACCGGGACGTCCCTCGCGCGAACACATCACGGTGGCGTACCGACGGCTGCTGGAAGTTCTCGCCGCAATGGGGGCCGGGCGGGCCGCGCACGAGGCACCCCACGAGCACCTTGCCCGCACCCTCGCGCCGCTCGGCGTGAGCCCCGGCCCGATGGACCGGCTAGCGGGGCTCTACGTATTGGCGCAATTCAGCGCGCGCCCCATCAGCGAGGCCCATCGGGCCGAGGCGGCGTCGGCCCTGAGCTCGAGCCTGGAGGAGCTTCGGGTGCGAGCGGGGGCGGGAGCGTGACCGCGCACCCGTCGGTGTTGCGACCCCGCAGTGTCGCCTGGGCGGCGGTGGTGCTCGGGGGCCTGCTTCTGATCGGCTCACCTCGCCACCTTCCCAGCATCGCCCAGCTTGTGGTCGCCACCCTCGCGGCGGCCGGGGGACTATTGGTGGCGGTACGCCTCCTGCGGCCCGCCATCTGGATGTCGCCGTTCAATCCCGGGGATCGTCCGCAGTCCTCCGGCGAGGTTCGCACGGAGGTCGATCGTATTCGCGCGCGGCTCTCCGGTTCACGGGCCGTCGTCGCCCCCGGACTGTTCCTCCCTCCCGAAGTGATCCGTATGCTCCAGCCGTTGATCGCGGAGATGGCCGAGCGGGCCCATTGTCCGACCGACCGACTTCCACCGACGGCCCGCGCGATCGTGCGGTTCGAACCCTCCGCGTCGCCCCTCGGGGCCCGCCGCCGTCGACCGAATGAAGCCGATGTGGCCCTGGTGGTGCACCGGGTCCTCGACGAACTCGACACCCTCGCCGACGGCCCTCCCTCCTCGCACAACCCGCTTCGATGACCGATTCCATGCCCCTCGATGAGGCCGCTTCCGTCGCCCACGCCATTCTCGACGAGGTGTGCCGCGCCGTGGTCGGAAAGCGCGATGTCGTTCGCCTCATTCTTGCCGGCCTGATCGGCGACGGTCACGTGTTGCTCGATGACGTGCCGGGGGTGGCCAAGACGCTCACAGCGCGATCGATCGCCGCGGCCGCCGGGCTGAAGTTCTCACGGGTGCAGTTCACGCCCGACGTACTGCCCGCCGACATCACGGGGTCGCTCGTGCTCGACCTCGCCACGCGACGTCCCGAGTTTCGTCCCGGCCCGGTCTTCACCGACCTCCTGCTCGCCGACGAGGTCAACCGGGCGCCCGCCAAAACACAGGCCGCCCTTCTCGAGGCCATGCAGGAGCGGCAGGTCACCGTCGACGGGGTGGCGAAGAAGCTCCACGACCCCTTTCTGGTGATCGCGACGCAGAACCCGATCGAGTCGGAGGGCACGTATCCGCTGCCGGAGGCCCAGCTGGATCGTTTCGTCTTGCGCACCACGATGGGGTATCCGTCGGAAAGCGATGAAGTGGCGCTGCTCGCGAACCGCATCGAAAGACGCACCGACGAAGTGGCGCTCCGGGCGGTGTGCAGCCCCGCGACATTCACCGCCGTGCAAAGGTCGCTGGAAGACGTCCATGTGGACCCGCGACTCCTCGCCTACTGTGTCGCGCTCGTGCGAGCCACACGGGCGGAACCGCAGCTCGAAGTGGGGTCGAGCCCTCGGGGCACGTTGGCCCTCGTGAAACTCACGCGGGCCTCGGCATTGCTCTCGGGGCGGGATTTCGTGAGCCCGGACGACGTGCGCGACATGGCGGTGCCGGCCCTGGGTCATCGCGTCGTGCTGAGCGACGACGCCTGGGCCCGGCGGGCTGATCCGGAAGACGTGGTGCGACGGGCGGTGGATTCGGTCGCCGTGCCCCAGGGCGTGTGAGTCAGGGCCGCCGCCGCGTCGACCCCCGCCTGCCGGCGTATCTGGTCGGGGGTTTTGGAGGACTGATCGCGGCCATCGCGACGGGCCAGGCTGCTTTGGCGGCGTTGGGAGCCCCCTTCCTCGTCTTGTCGGCGCTCGGGCTCCTGCGCAGGGAGCCGCTGAGGGCGACAGGATCGGTAGAGATCGCCGACACCACCGTCATCGAGGGAGACGTCGTCGAGGGTGTGCTCGTGATCGACTGGCACGGCGAAGCCGAGATCGAGGTGATGCTGACCGCCTGGCGAGGGGTCACACCGCTCGAACCGACCGACGAGGTCGCGTGGGCGCTGCCGCTCCAGCGCGGTCCGGTGCGCCTGCCGTTCCGCATCCGGGCCGACTCATGGGGGGTTCATGATCTGGGCGTGCTCTGGATCCGGGCCCGTCGGGCCGGAGCACTCCTCGGCTGGGAAAAAAAGGTCGCCGCGGCTCCGAGCCTTCGTGTGTTGCCGAGCGCGCTTCGGCTCGATCGCATGCTCAAGCCGGTCGAGCCGCGGGCGGTTTCGGGCATGCACGTCTCCAGGTTGCGAGGGCAGGGCACGGACTTCGCCGAGTTGCGCCCGTATCGGCCGGGCGATCGCCTTCGCGACCTTTCCTGGGGCACCTCGGCGCGCCTCGGTGAGCCCTGGGTGACGGTGCACCACCCGGAGCGTACGGGCACACTGGTGTTGCTTCTCGATGCATCGTTCAGCGACGGATCGACGCGCGCGGAGGCGTTGGCCCGCGCCGCGCGTGCAGCGTGGGCCGTAGCCGCGGTTCATCTGCGGGCCCAGGATCGGGTCGGCTTCCTGGCGACCGGCCGCACCGCGGCCTGGGTTTCGCCACAGGGTGGCCGGCGTGCGCGTTGGGTGTTGATCAACGAGCTGCTGAACGTGGGCGGAGCGGCCGAGAACGAATCGCGGCGGCGGCGTCCGTCGCGCCGCGTCGTGATGCCGGCCGACGCCCTGGTGGTGGGAATCACCAGCCTGCGGGCGCGGGCGGTCTCGACGGAGTTGCTTCACTACCGGCGCGCCGGACATGCCACCGCCGCTCTGGTGGTCGACACGGTCGATCTGTTGCCCGACGGCGATGCACCCGGCGCGGTGGTGGCGCGCCGGCTGTGGCTGCTCCAGCGTGAGGTGGAACGGCAGCATCTGGAGCGGGGCGGAGTCCCGACGGCCCTGATCGATCCGGAGGCCGGTGTGGCGCCGGCGCTCTCGAGCCTGCGCCGCCGAATGGGTTCGCGGCGCATGGTCGGGGTCTAGGAGGTGTCGACGAAACGGCGTGCGGCCACGCCCAACGCGCGAACGCGCCTCATCGCAGCGGCCCTCCTCCTGGCCGTCGCCACGGGGGTGGTCGCCCTGAGTCTGGGGGCCACCCCAAACCACGCGTGGGGCGCCTTCGGATATGTTGCGGTGGTCGGCTTCGCGGTGTTGGCGCCCGGGGCGATCTGGGCTCAGGTGCTGGCGGGGCAATTGCTCGCGGGTAGCCTCCTTCTGGGGCCTGGGAGGCTTCCCTGGTGGGTCGTCGTACCCATCGTCGCCAGTGTCATCGCCACGGCCGAGGTGCTCGGAGTGGTAGCGAGGTTGAACGCCGTCGTGCCGCGCGCCCCCGCCGACGACCTCCGCCGTGCCGGGCAGGCCACGCTGATCGGAGGGGCCGTGTTTGCGCTGGTGGCCTTTGCCGGGGCCCTGCCCGGGCCGCGAGGCATTCTGGCCGTGGCCCTCGCGTCGGCTGCGTCGGTGTCCGTTGCGGCGCTGCTCCTCGATCGATCGTCCGGGTAGAAGACGCTCGTACACCCCTCAAGCTCTTGACCCCCTCGCGGGCCCGGCCCAACCTCCCGGTCCCTCGTTGCGTTCCTTCACACAGGACGGTTCAGGCATGGCCTCGCCCCTCGTTGGTGTCATCATGGGATCCCGAACGGATTGGGAGACCATGGAACGCGCCGTGGAGACCCTCCAGGCCCTGGCCGTGCCCCACGAGGTTCGGGTGGTGTCGGCTCACCGGACGCCCGATTTGCTCTTCGAGTATGCGAGCACCGCTGAGGAGCGGGGCCTCGAGGTGATCATCGCGGGTGCAGGGGGCGCGGCCCATCTGCCGGGCATGGTGGCGGCGAAAACGGTGTTGCCGGTTCTCGGAGTGCCCGTGCAATCGAGGGCGCTCAAGGGCATCGATTCCCTGTTGTCGATCGTTCAGATGCCCGGCGGCGTGCCCGTGGGGACGCTGGCGATCGGGGGTGCCGGTGCGGTCAATGCGGCGTTGCTCGCGGCCCAGATTCTCGGCGCCCGACATGCCGCGATCCGCGAGGCCGTTCGCGAGTACCGGGCCGAGCGCACTCGAACCGTCCTGGACGATCCCGACCCCCGGGTGCCACGCCCGTGAGGATCGGCATTCTCGGGGGCGGGCAACTCGGTCGCATGCTCGCCCTCGCCGGGATCCCGCTGGGGGCGCGGTTTCGGTTCCTCGAGCCTCGTCGGGCCGCGCCGGTCGATGGTGTCGGCGAGGTCGTGAGGGCGGCCTACGACGATGCGGCCGCACTGGTGCGGTTCCGCGAGGATCTCGACGTCGTCTCCTACGAGTTCGAAAACGTGCCCGACAGCTCGGCTCGCTACCTCGACGAAGTCGTGACGGTGTTCCCCCCGCCCGCCGCCCTCGAATTCGCACGCGACCGGCAACATGAAAAGGAGGGGTTCGCCCGGCTCGATATCCCGGCCGCACCCTGGCGCTCGGTCGGCGCGCGAGATGAACTCGAGGCCGCTGTGCGCGAATTGGGGCTACCGGCGGTCTTGAAGACCCGTCGGCTCGGCTACGATGGCAAGGGCCAGGCCCTGCTACAGACCGGGGCCGACGCCGATGCGGCCTGGCGCACCCTCGGCGACCACCCGCTGATCCTCGAAGGATTCGTGGAGTTCTCGCGGGAGCTCTCGATCGTCGGAGTGCGAAGTCGCGAGGGCGACACCGCCTTCTACCCTCTCGTCGAGAACACACACCGACGAGGGGTGCTGGTGCGCACGGATGCCCCGGCCATCGGCGTCGACCCGGCGCTTCAGAGTGCGGCCGAGGACTACGCGGGGGCGATCATGGCCTCGCTCGGCTACGTCGGCGTCATGGCACTCGAGCTCTTCGATACCTCGACCGGCCTGCGGGCGAACGAGGTGGCACCACGGGTTCACAATTCGGGCCACTGGACGCAAAACGGCTCCGTGACCTGCCAGTTCGAGAACCATGTGCGTGCCATCATGGGACTGCCGCTCGGGCCCACGGCCGCGATCGGGCACAGTGTGATGCTGAACCTCCTGGGAAGCCTCCCGCAGCTCGACCTCGTTCTTCAGGAGCCGCTCGCGCATCTGCACCTGTACGACAAAGCGCCCCGCCCCGGACGCAAGATTGGGCATGTCAACGTGACCGGCCCCGACCGGGCTGAGGTTCAGGCCGCCGCCGCCCGGATCGCCGAGAGCCTTCCCGAAGACGCCGGCCCGGCCTGAGCAGCCTCGGGGCGTTTCATGATGAATTGGCCCGTGAGGAGGGGTGGCGCCTCCGCGAGTGCGCACACAGCTTTCAAGCGGGTGGCCGCACAAAGAAGGGGCCGCATGGAATTCGAACGTGGGAGGTGGGGGATGAGGGGATGGACGAGTGTGGTGGGTCTGATGGTTGCGGTCGCCGTGGTGGTTCTCGCTGCCGATTCGCGGGCCGCCGACCCTACGGGGACCGGCGACACATGGGCGGCCGCCGATGAAGAGGCCGTTCGGCAGGCGGTGTTGGACTACGTCGAGGGGATCTACGACGTACAACCGGAGCGGATCGAACGCAGTGTCCACCCTACCCTCCGGAAGGTGGGGTACGTGCGGCGCGACGACGGGTCGTGGGGCTCGACCCCGATGACCTTCGAGCAGTTGCACGAGCTCGCGGCCCAGTGGAACGCGAGTGGTCATCTCTCGGCCGATGCCCCCAAGGAGATCGATGTGCTCGATGTGCTCGATCAGACCGCCTCGGCCAAACTCGTCGCCGAGTGGGGCGTCGACTACTTCCACCTGGCCCGGATCGACGGTCGGTGGCAGATCATGAATGTCCTGTGGCAAACACCACCCGACACCGATTGACGTCCCGCTCGCCGAACCGGTGGTCTTGAACCCGTTCGGGAGCGACCATATCGTTCCGTGACGCGCCGTCCGGGCTTCGGGTCCGGGCGGCGCTGCGCATCTGGGTCCCGGGCCCCCCGAACGTCGCCCGCCGTACGCACCGAGGTGGAATCATGCTCGACGAAATCCGCAGTCGCATCGAGGCCGAAATCGGCGTCCTGACCCATGAGCTCCAGGTCGAGCTACCGGAGCGGATCCGGATCGCCGTGGAACACGGCGACCTTCGCGAGAATGCCGAATACAAGTCGGCGCTGGAGCGGCAGGGGTTCGTGGGGGTTCGAATCAGTCATCTGCAGTCCCGCATGTCGGAGCTGTCGAAGATCGACGTGAAGGCCATGCCGTACGATCGAGTGGGATTCGGATCGAAGGTGAAGGTCTTCAATGTGGCCATGGACGAGGAGGCCGAATTCGCCATCGTGGCGGGCGACTTCATGGACCTCGATGGTGGCCAGGTGTCGATGGCGTCGCCGATCGGGCGGGGACTCCTGGGTGCACGCGAGGGGCAGGAGGTCACCATCGCCCTTCCCGTGGGCGATCGGGTGTTCAAGGTGCTGGAGTTGACCACCCTGCCTCAGCAGCTCGGCCTGTCTCCCGATGAGGTGACCGACTGAGCCTCGGGCTCAGTCCGACTTCAAGATCTCGACGGGGTCGACCCGGCTCGCCCGCCGCGCAGGAATGAGGCAGGCGAGCCAGGTCACGCCGATCATCACGGTGGCGACCGAGGCGAGGGTGGCGGTGTCACCCGGGGAAATCCCGAACAGCAGGGCGGCGACGAAGTTGTCGAGCACGAGGGCTGCGGCGATCCCGAGGGCGGTGCCGATCGTCGCCAGGAGCAGGCCCCACACCACGATGGTGGTCTGCACCTGTTTGGCCGCGGCCCCGAGGGCCAGGCGAATGCCCATCTCCCGACGGCGCTGTCGCACCGTAAACGAGACGACCCCGTAGATGCCGACGCCGGCGAGCAGAAGGGCCAGTCCCGCCAGAATGCTCATGAGCCAGACGAGGAACCGAGGGCGGTCGAGCGCCTCACTCATGGCCTGCCGGCCCGTCTGAAGGCTGATGACCGGAAGTCGGGAGTCTTCGGCCCGAAGAGCCGCGCGAGCCGGACCCAGGAGCGCCTCGGATTGCCCGCCGGTTCGGATCATGAATACGAGGTAGGATCCGGGCGTGGACAGGTCGAGCGGGTATATGATCGCCCCCGATCCGAGCCGGTCGTCCGGACCCCCCAGCGCCAACTCCTCGACCACGCCCACGACCGTGTGCCACTCGACCTCGTCATCGGTCGCGTCGAGGGTGAAGCGTCGGCCGACGGGTGAGGCCTCTCCGAAAAGAGTGGTCGCGAGGTCACGGTCGATCACGACCCCGTCGGTGTCCCCATCGCCCGGCTCGGGGCCGCGGCCGGCGATGAGCGTCGTGCCGAGGGTTTCGAAGTACCCCGGTCCGGCGGCGACGAACGGCACGATGGCCTCTCCCTCGACCGCCTCACCGCCTTCGGCCTGGAGAGCCGACGCGAACGAAAACCCACCGCCTTCGGGTGGTGCGCCCCGACCGACCGACACCGAGGTGGCTCCGGGCAGACCCTCCAGACGGGACAGCATGGACTGCACGAAGGCGGCCCTGGCCGGTCCGTCGGCGTAGCGGATTCTCGGGAGGTCGAGGGTCAGGAGAGCGAGCTCCTCGGTTTCCATTCCAAGATCGACCCGATACATCTCCGCGAAGCTCCGCACGAACAGGCCCGCACCGACGAGGAGCACGACCGAAACGGCGACCTCGCCGATCACCAGCCCGGACCGGAGTCGGGCTCCCGATCGATCTCTCGCTCCGGCGCCGGCCGCGCCCGAGCCGGCCACACGAGTCGTGGCGAGTTTCAGCCCGGGAAGCGATCCCACCGCGAGGCCCGACAGCGTCGCCACGGCGAAAACCACCGAGAGGGCTCGAGCCTCCAGGCCGAAGTCGTGAACCATCCCGAAGGTCACTTCGGCCGGGGCGATGATTCGTATGGCTTCGACCCCGGCCCAGGCTACGAGCGTCGCGGCGAGGCCGGCGCCGAGCGACAGAAGGAGAGACTCGATGACCACCTGGCGCACGATTCGCAACCGGGAGGCGCCGAGGGCCCGACGGACCCCGATCTCGGCGAGACGGCTCTGGCCGCGCACCAACAGGAGGTTCACGCTGTTGACGAGAGCGATGACGAGCATGAGGGCGACGGCTCCCCCCACCAGCCAGAGACCCTGCTCGGTGTCGCCGTTCGCCCGCCATTCTTCGACCGAATTCAGGGCCACCTGCCAACCGATTTCGGTCGGATCGGCCTCGTCCATCTGTTGCCCGAGAGCGTCGGCCCGCTCCTGGGCCACCGACGGTTCCAGGCCGTCGACCAGGCGTCCCACGACGCCCGTTTGAGATCGCCGTACGCCGAGCACCGTCCCGTCGTTCGACCGGGGGATCCACAGATCCGACGTGCCCGCGACCGGGAATTTCATGCCGCGGGGTAGCACGCCGACGACGGTCCAGGTGCCGTCGTTCAGTTCCATCGTGGTGCCGACCACGTCGGGATTCGCCCCCATGCGCGACCAGTAACTCCAGCTGAGGACTGCCACCTGTCGGCCCTCGGCGACGTCGTCGGCTTCGAGCATGCGGCCCATGGCCGCCTCGATGCCCAGCACTTCGTCGAGGTTGTCGCTCACCGCGTTCGCCCCGATCTCGGTCGCGTCGTCGGCGTCGGTGCGCAGCATCCCGACCCGGGAGTGAAGGGCGACATCGGCGAGGAAGTCGGCGCGTTCGATCCAGGGCGCGACCTGTTCGGTCTGAAACTCCGACAGAACGATGCCCTGCCGTTCGAGGTTCGGTTGAGCCATCACGAGGCGATCCGGCTCCGCGTAGGGCAGGGGGCGAAGCAACACGGCGTCGATGACCGAGAAGACCCCGCCCGTGGCCCCGATCCCCAGGGCGAGGGTGGCGATCAGCGTCATCGCAAAGCCCGGATTGCGGCGCACCCCGCGCAGCGCGTACCGAATGTCCTGGAACACCGCGTCGGCTCCCCAGAGGATTCGCCAAGCCGGGCCGTCGGTGCCGGCTTCCGTGAGGAGTTCGGCGCGGTGTTCTGCGAGCGACCCGAACCTGCGCTCCGCCTCGGCCCGGGCCTCGGAGGGATCCCATCCCTCTTCGATGAGGCGATCCGTACGTTCGGCGAGGTGGTTCTCGAGTTCGAGGTCGATGCCCTCGTGGACCCCGGGCCGATGCAGGGGTTGTCTGCTCATTGTTCGGAGGGTGCGCCATGGGTGCCCAAACGCGCGACGGCCTCGACGTACCGCTCCCAACTGCCCTCTTGAGCCGACAGCGAGGTGCGTCCCGCCTCGGTCAGTCGGTAGTACTTGGCACGGCGTCCCTTGTCGGACACGCCCCAGAGGGAATCGAGCAGACCGCGTTTCTCCATGCGATGGAGCGCCGGGTACAGGGCGCCCTCTTCGATCACGAGCGCCTGATCGGTGGTCTTCTCGATCCACTCGAGGATCTCGAAGCCGTGGGATTCCTGGTTCCTGGCCAGGCTCTTGAGCACGAGCAATTCCAGTGTGCCTTTGATCACGCTCAGCGGTTCTGCACTCACGACGGGCTCCTCGATATTGGCCTAAGGATCTTAGGTGGCGGTCGAATGGTGTTGGCCTAAGGATCTTATGTCAAGGGCGCCGTTGTCGTGTGTGCCTTAGGCCTATATGCTTTGGGCGACTAGTAACGGGAGAGGGACGTGGATCAACTGCCATCTGGCGATGTCGAAGCGCTACTGCCGCTCACCCCGGTCGCGTTCGAGATCCTTCTGGCCCTCGCGGGGCCGCCGCTCCATGGCTACGCCGTTCTCCGGGCGATCCGGCTGCGCACGGACGGGCGCATTCAACCCCATGCGGGCAGCCTCTACCGCGCATTGTCCCGACTGACCGACATCGGGTTGCTCGCGGAGGTCGATGGTGAGGGGGGGCAGGAAGACGACGAGCGGCGCCGCTACTACGAACTCACGCCCTTCGGACGTCAGGTCGCCTCGGCCGAGGCGACGCGACTCGAAGCTCAGGTCGGAGCGGCCCGAGCCCGCGCCCTCCTGGGTGGGGCTTGAGCGAGAGGGGTGGCTACGCGCATCTACCGAGCGCTCCTTCGGCTCCTTCCGGCGTCGTTTCGTGAGCGTAACGGGTCGGAGATGCTCCGGCTGTTTCGAGAGGGTCGGGAAGAGGCGCGGTCGTTGCGGGGAGCTGTGGGTGATGTTCGGTACGTGTGGGGCGGGTTGCGTGACGTCCTGGTCACGGCGGCGGTGGAGCACGCGGGGTCCATCGGCATCGGCCGGGACTCGACACAACGAGGAGGAGGGGGCGGCATGGGCGGTTGGAGGAAGGACCTCGGATACGCACTTCGGTCTCTGGCCCGGAG
>CBDUEZ010000031.1:0-20915 GCA_965366355.1 uncultured bacterium | reverse complement strand
GTCGAGCCGGGTGCGGTAGCCGACGGTGCGGCCGACGGTCCGCTCCCCAAGCAGCCGCGTCATGTGGGCCGCGGCGGCCCGAGCGGCGATGCGTCGGGGCTCCAGCACGACGACCCGGCCCCCCTTCGTCCACGGCTCGTCGAGCAGGGCGAGGGGCACGCGGGTGGTCTTACCCGCCCCCGGGGGAGCCACCAGCACCAGCGAGGTGCCGCATCGGAGGGCACGTCGCACATCGGGCAGTACGTCGTCGACCGGCAGCCGCGGACCCGAGATCAAGGTCCGGAGCACCCGCTGACGCCCGCCGGGGGTCTCGCCACGAAGAGACGCCCGACGACCGCACCCGGGGGGCGCCGAAGTTCGAGTCCCCCACCCAGCGAATCCCCGACGGGCACGAGGCGAGCTCGCATGCCCACGGCGTCACGGCCGAGCGTGAGAAACACGGTGTCTCGGCGAATCACGTAGTCCCCGATCGCCGCTCCTGGGCTCCCTGCCTCGATCGGCAGGATGTCTCCCTCCCGGGCGACGAAAATGGCGTCGACCCTCCGGCTCCCGAGGTCGGGATCCACCTCGAGCGGCCACTGCCCGGTGCGGTACCCGAGGGAGTCGAAGACGAAACGGAACTGCCCGCACCCCACGATCCGGCGAGAGAGTTCGCTCGAGTCGGCCACGGTAGGCCGCGCCGGCTCCGGCTGCATGCTCGCGGCGACCCGCCCGAGGAGGAGCCGGAGGCTCACGGCCGAAACCAGCGACAAACCGACCACGAAGAGGAGGGGTTTCAGACGAGACATGGCAGCAAGATACCCAACGGTCGCTCGACGGGGCAGACGACGGGGCGCCGGCGAGTTACCCTAGGACGCTCGCCCGCCCTTCGACGATGGAGACATCCATGCGCCCCTGGCCTTCGCCCTACCTCGTTCCGTTCGACGGCTCGTTCCGACTCTCCGATGCAGAGACCGGTCCGCCGACCGACCGCCCCAAGCGAAAGGTGCTCAAGGCGCGTCTCGGAGACCTCAACGAGGTGATCGCCGACCGACAGCGCGTATTATACGCCGACAATCGCTACTCGGTGCTCCTCGTCTTTCAGGCGATGGACGCGGCGGGCAAGGACGGCACGATCCGGAAGGTGCTGGGTGGGGTCAACCCAGCCGGCTGCCAGGTCTTTTCGTTCAAGCAGCCGTCGGCGGAGGAATTGGATCACGACTTCCTGTGGCGCGTGGCCCGACGGCTCCCCGAGCGCGGGCGGATCGGAGTGTTCAACCGGAGCCACTACGAGGAAGTACTCGTGGTCCGGGTTCACCCGGAGTACCTCGGGGGGCAGAATCTCCCCGTCGACGACCCCGGATCCGACGCCTTCTGGACCCGGCGGCTGGCTTCGATCGAGGCCTGGGAACGCCACCTGGCCGAGACGGGCACCGTCGTGCTCAAATTTTTCCTGAACGTGTCTCGGGAAGAGCAGCGGCAACGTTTTCTGGCCCGGCTCGACGAACCCGAGAAGAATTGGAAGTTCTCCGTCGGCGATGTGAAGGAGCGCGGTCACTGGTCCGACTACATGGCCGCCTACGAGGCCGCCCTGGCCGCGACCTCACGGCCCTACGCTCCCTGGTACGCCATTCCCGCCGACGACAAGGACTTCATGCGCGTGGCGGTCGCGGAGATTGTCGCCTCCACGCTCGGGGCGCTCCCGATCGCCTATCCCGACGTACACGAGAAGGACCGCGCGCGGTTCGGCGAGATGCGCAACCTCCTCGAGGCAGACGTCTAGCCGGGACTCCCGAACGGGCTATTCACCGCCTCCGGATGTACATGCCGTCGAAGGTCACGACCCACGTCGCTCCTCCGTCGTTGGACTGCTCGAAGACCTGCCGCACCGTGTCGGCGTGCACATTGTGGAACGTCAGCTTCTGGGGAATGCTGTCGCCCTGCGCCGAGAAGGTGTGTCCCTCGAACCGCATCGCTCCATCGACGTAGGTGCCTCCATAGTAGTCGAGGGTGTTGCCGGAATCATCGACCCACAACTGGCGCCAGCGCGCGTCACGGAAGCTGGCCCGGTCGACCCAGTTGAAGCTCTTTCCCTCCCGGCCCCCGGCGTTCGTCCAATTCTCGAGCAGTGTGCACCCCCCGAGCATTCGTTCGATGGTATTCGTGCCGGCCTGCCGGCCGCCGACGAACACGTCCCACTCACCGATCCAGAAGTCGAACTGCCGACTCTCGGCGTTCTCCCGGCAGGGCCAGGCCGCCTCGTCGAGTGCCGAGACGACGGCCACAAAACGCGGATGATCGGCCAGCGCCGTGAAGTCGCTGACGCCGGTGAGGATCGCGCCTCCCCCACCCCCCGGCGTCGGCTGGATCATCTCCAGGGCGTCGAGGGCATCGTCGGTCCGTCCGAGCCGGACAAGGGCACGCGCCGTGAAAACGTGCAGGAAGGGCGTCTGAAGGCCGGCGGCGGAGGCACGGTCGATGGCCTGAAGCGCCTCGGCGGGCTCGCCGACTTCGATCAGGGACCGCCCGAGCCGTAGCCAGGAGAGTCCGTCATCGGGCGCCGCAGCCACGACCGTTTGGTAGGCCTCGACAGCCCCAGCCCACTCACCGGCCTGCATGTGAGCCGCGGCCCTCGCGGCCGCATCGGAAGGCGCCTGAGCCACAAGTCCGCTCGGGGCCAGCACACAGGCCGCCACAGCGGCGGTCATCCAACAGGAACGCAACAACCCTCTCATCGTCATCTCCTCGTACACGAGTGCGACTCCAAGCTTCGACAATAGCGGTTGGGTCACAAGATCCAGAAATGATATATTTCACCATACCACTATTCTCTCCATCCGGATCGGCGATGCCTCGGAGACCCCAGGGATCGATCCCGCTGCTCACGCTCGAATCCACGCCCGGTGTGCCCCTGCATCGGCGTCTCACCAACGCACTTCGCCGGGCGATCCTCGAACAGCGGCTCCCGGTCGGCGCCCGGCTACCATCGACCCGTTCCCTCGCCCAGGATCTCGAGGTGTCACGCTCGACGGTGGTCGCGGCCTTCGAGCAGCTCGCCACCGAGGGCTACCTCTTGGGTCGAAGCGGGTCGGGAACGATGGTCGCCGAAGATCTTCCCATCGGCGCTCCCGTGTCGACACCCACGAGCCCCACGCACGAAACCGACCGGCCCGATCGGTCGCAACTCGCCGTTCCACCCCGCCCCTTTCGGCCAGGCGTGCCGGCGCTGGAGGAATTCGCTCGCGGCCCCTTCGGGAAACTCCTGCGCCGAGCGTGGAGAGAGGGTGACGCCGGCTCGCTCGCATTGGGCGACCCCGCGGGAGATCCAACCCTCCGCGCGGAAATCGCTCGCCATGTGCGAGGCAGCCGCCACGTGCGCTGCACGTCCGACGACGTCGTGATCACCTCCGGCGCCCAGGCTGCGCTGGCTGTCGCCTTCGCCACCGCCGCCCATCCCGGTGAGGGCGTGTGGATGGAGAACCCGGGGTACATCGGGGCGCGCAGGGCCCTCGACGCGATGGGCGCCGTATTGGCTCCGGTCGGTGTCGACCGCGAGGGCATGCGTGTCGATGAGGGACTCGAGAGGTGGCCCGACGCCGTCGCGGCCTACGTGACGCCCTCCCATCAGTTCCCGACCGGTGCAGTACTGGCTCTTTCTCGTCGGCTTCAGTTGCTCGAGTGGGCGGCGGATCACGATCGCTGGATCGTGGAAGACGACTACGACTCCGAGTTCCGCCTCGCGGGGCGCCCGCTCCCGGCATTGCAGGGTCTCGACGACGCCGGGCGGGTGATCTACGTCGGGACGTTCTCCAAGTCGCTCGCTCCCTCGCTCCGGCTCGGCTACCTCATCGTGCCCCCTCACCTTCGATCCCGGGTGCTGGAGCTCGTGCGAGCACGCGGTGCCGACGGCGCCACCTGGCTCCAACGGGCGGTGGCCGGGTTTCTTTCCGAGGGACACTTCTCCCGGCACATTCGACGCACGCGCGAACTCTATCGCCGACGACGAGACGCCCTCGCCGGAGCGGTGGCTCGGGAGCTCGGCCCGACGGGAGCTCGACTACGCACACCCACGGGCGCGATGCACGCGGTGCTCGATCTGCCCCGAGGCGCGCCGGCCGACCTCGTCGCTCGCGCCGCCGCCGACAGGGGCATCGAAGCGATCCCCCTGTCCTTCTTCGCGATCCCCCCCGACCACGATGTGGGCAACGCACTCGTATTGGGATTCGCAGGCTACGAAGATCACGAGCTGGTCCGCTCCGTCGGCGTGCTGAAGACCGCGATCGGGGCGGCGACCGGGTTGGCGGTCACGCCGTAGCCTTTGGGGCGGGAGCGCGCGAGCCAACGGCGAGGATCACGATCGCGGCGGCAAGAGACTTGAAGACGCCTCCGGTCACAAACGGAGCCACTCCTCCCTCCCACGCCGCCCCCGCACCGACGTCGAGCCCCAGGCGCACCCAGCCCATCAGAAGAATCACGACATGGGCGACGACCATCGTCGCGACCGCGGTGCCGAGTCGCTTCAGGTGACCCCGATCTCGCATCCAACCCACGAAGCCGGCCGCGGCGACGAACCCGACCAGGTACCCGGCCGTCGGGCCAACGAGTACGGCGATCCCTGCCGCGCCACCCGCGAAGACCGGAAGGCCCAGCGCCCCCGCGCACAGGTAGGCCAACAACGCGCCGACACCGACGCGGAACCCGAGCAGTCCCCCGACCACGAGAACCGCAAACGTCTGAAGGCTCTGGGGCACCGGAGTCGCGGGCAGTGTGACATCGACGCGCGCCGACAGGGCGATAGCCGAGACCGACATGACGATGGCGGCGATGGAAGCCCCCCGTCTGCTCACCCCCCGGTGGGGGCCCGGGTTATGACCACGAAGTCGCCGAGCCCCTGCAGGTCGGCCGCCCACACCGTCGGGTCCGGCGCCGGCCGAGCCGCCACGACCAGCGAGCGAGTCCCCGGCCGGTAGTGCTGCACCGCCTCCGGCGTCCCGGTGGCATTCTCGACATGGAAGCCGCCCGCCATGTGCAGGACCAACGCACTCGGCACGCGGTCGAGGGCCGACGCCACGGCGTGACCCATGCTCGCGTCCCAAAGCGTCTGGCCGTCGAGGGGCGAGCCTCGCATGTGGGCCGCCGCCTCACCCATGAGGGCGTCCCACTCCGCCTGGTAGTCGGGAGAGGCCTCCGGATAGGGCAGCGGGGGTAGGTGTCGAGTCGCCTCCGGGCCCAGGGCGCTCAGGCTGTCCCGGCCCAGTCGCGAAGCCCGGTTCACGTAGCGGCGGGGGGCGTTGGCCGCCACCACCTCGAGCTCGTGGGCCTTCGCGAACTCGACCATCGGGCGGTAGTCGGGATCGTAGTTGTCCCAGGGACGCGCACTGGAGAGGAAGTGGCTCTCGGTGATCAGATCGTCGAGATATTCGTCGACGATGTACTGCACATCGCGTTCGAACATCTCCAGCGAGAGGATCACGGGGCGCGTCGAAGCATGGTCGAGGAATGCGCGCTCGAAGAGCAGAGCCTGGACGCGGTGCGTGATCGGGTCGTTGTGCTCCTCGCCCACGAAGACCGCATCGTGATCGGCCATCGCGGCGACCACATCGTCGATCGTCGCGGGTCGACCATCGGCCGTGTAGACCACGAAGTCCGCACCCTCCCGAAGGGGTGCCGGTGCCGCCGGAGCCGGCGCGGCCGTGGGGGCCGGCATCGAGGGACTCCCCGCGCATGCGCCGAGCACGAGCGATCCCGCGAGGGTCAGGAAGGCGGGAGCGCGCAGACGAGAGGAGCCGAAGGTGAGATTCATGAAACCGGAGACGAGGGGATCGATGACATCGAGTTAACCTTCCATGTCCCGGCGATCGGGGCAACGCCATGCCCCCGAGGAAGACCTCAGGCCCGGACGGTTCTCGTCGACCGCTTCTGGAACCACCACCACACGCGCGCGCCGAGGAGGACGGCCACGAGCCCGGCGATCACGAGCGGGTCGCGAATATCGGCCTTCTGTCCCCAGGTATAGTGAAGCAGGGCCGCACCGACCGAGAGGTAGACCAATCGGTGGAGCTTGACCCACTTCTTGCCGAGCCGCCGAATCGACGCCCGGGTCGAAGTGAGGGCGAGCGGCACCAGTAGGAGAAAGGCCGCCATCCCCGAGAAGATGAACCGTCGTTCGAGCACGTCCTCGAGAATGAACGACCAGGCCAGGCCCTGATCGAAGTAGAGATAGACCCCCAGGTGCACGACCGCATAGAAGAAGGCGAAGAGCCCGAGGAGGCGCCGAAGTTTCTGGGCGTCGTTCCACCCGGTCCATCGTCGAACCGGCGTGACCGCCAGCGACAGCACGAGGATGATCACGGCGGTCTTTCCGGATCGATGCAGCCATTCCTCGACGGGATCGACCGACGCCCTCCCTGTGAAGAACAGCCACACACTCCACACGAGCGGCGTGAGGCAGGCCACCCATGTGAAGGCCTTGAGCGCCAACACTCGGGCGCGAGCGCTCGACCCGTTCATCGACGGCCTGCGGTCGTGAGACGTCGCCGAAGCCTCAATACCAGCGACTGAGATCCATGCCGCGATACATGTGCTCGACCTGCTCGGTATACCCGTTGAAGAGATCGGTATCGCGGCGGCCGAAGGGGAGCAGGCGCTCGCGAGCCTGACTCCAGCGAGGGTGATCCACGTTCGGATTCACATTGGCGTAGAAGCCGTACTCGCTGGGGGCCGACGCCTTCCACGTCGTGTAGGGCTGCTCTTCCACGAACGAGATCCGGATGATCGACTTGATGCTCTTGAAGCCGTACTTCCAGGGAACGATGAGCCGTAGCGGCGCTCCGTTCTGGTTCGGGAGGTCGTCGCGGCCATACAACCCGGTCGCCATGAAGGTCAGCTCGTTGGCCGCCTCGTCGATCCGGAGTCCCTCTCGATAGGGCCAGTCCAGAACCGGGCGCCGCACGCCCGGCATCTCGGCCGGGCGCACCGCCGTTTCGAACGCCACGTACCTGGCGTTGGCGGTCGGCTCGACCTTGGAAATGATTTCGCGCAATCCCACGCCACGCCACGGAATCACCATCGACCAGGCCTCGACGCACCGCAGCCGATAGATGCGGTCCTCGATCAGGTCGGCCGGCGCGAGGTCTTCGACCGAATAGGTGCCCGGTCGATGCACCTCACCGTCGACCTCGACGGTCCAGGGCTCGGGGCGGAAGTCGCCCGAATACCGCACGGGGTCGCTTTTTCCGGTGCCGAACTCGTAGAAGTTGTTGTGGGTCGTGACCTGCTCGTATGTGTTCAGCTCCTCCCGGAGGTGCTCCCCATACGTCACGTTGCCGACCTCGGGGTCCTGGCGCAGGCCGAATCGTCGCACCGAGGCGGCGGCATCCTGGGGCCGGACGGCAGCCCCCGCGGCGAACGCCAGCGAGGCGCCCATGAACTGACGCCGATTCAGATAGTGGGACTCCGAGGTGATCTCAGACGACGGGATCGAATCCCAGGCACGCTTCTTCTTGACGAACATCGAACACTCCGAAGGTCGAGGGTCTATTGGACCGTATCCGCGAGCCACCCGTCATGTTCCCTCCTCGCCGGGTCTCCAGACGTGACGGAGGTATCGGGTCGGTGCCTCGAGGAGTTCTCGCCAGAGCCGCACCGAGGCGAGGTCTTCCCATGCCGACTCGCGCACGCCGCCCTCGTCGAAGTCTAGGATCTTCGCCGAGGGAATGGCGAGCAACAGGGGCGAATGTGTGGCCACGATGAACTGAGAGCCAAGCCCGACCGCGTCGCTCATCAGCGCCACGAGCGCCAACTGACTCTCGGGCGACAGAGCGGCCTCGGGCTCGTCGAGCAAGTAGAGTCCGCCGGGAGCGAGCCGCTCCCGAAAGAGATGCAGGAAGGTCTCCCCGTGGGATCGGGCATCGGGGTTGTCGCCGTACCGAGCCCGCAACGCGCCCGCCGAGGCCCGCAACGGCCCGAGGCCCAGCCGTCGAGCATATTCCGACGATCCCTCCAGCCGGACCTTCGCCGCCTCGAGTTCGTCGGCCAACTCGCCGACCTCGCGTCGGAGCGCGAGCAGAAAGCCGAACACGTCTTCGGCCCGGAGAAAGAAGCCCCGCCGCGTGCGTGTCGACCACGTCAACCGCAGGGCGCGCGCCAGTGGGCGAACCGACGTCAGCGTGGGATCGGAATGGGCGGCTTGCGAGCCAATGGCGGGAAGGCGCGTCTTGATCGCGATCGCCTCGAGCAGCGTCGATTTGCCCGAGCCGTTCGGACCCGCGAGCACGGTCACTGCCGGCGACAGCTCGACCTCGCCCAGCTGGCGAACGAACGGCAGTCCCATGGGAAAGCCGGTGGGTTCGGGCGGCACCTCGAGACGCAGAGATCGGAGCATGCCGCCCACTCTACCGTTCGGGACGCCGCCGCGGTAGGCTGGCTGTCGATGACTCCTCTCCGACCCGCCATGCGAATTCCCTACCACACCCTCGATGTCTTTACCGACCGTCTCTTCGGCGGCAACCCCCTGGCCGTCTTTCCCGACGCCACGAAGATCCCCGAACCGCTCCTGGGCACGATCGCCCGGGAATTGAATCTCTCGGAGTCGGTCTTCGTCTACCCGCCGTTGCGGGGGGGCACCCGCCGTGTGCGCATCTTCACCCCCGGCGCCGAGGTGCCCTTCGCCGGCCATCCGACGATCGGCACCGCCTTCTTCCTGGTCGACGAGGGCCTCGTCTCCGCGACGGGCGCTGGAGAGACGGTGGAGGTCGTGCTGGAGGAAGGGGTGGGCCCGGTCTCGGTCGATGTCTTCCTGGAGGGGGGGAGGGCCGCCGCGGCTCGCCTGACGACCGCCGGCGCTCACGAGGAGTGGCCGCTCGCCGCCGAAGCGAGCACCCTCGCCTCGATGCTCGGCGTAGATCCCGACGACATCGGCATCGCCGGCCCGTCCGACGCGGCATTCCCCACGCGCGACCTGGAACCCTGTTTCGCATCGGCGGGCCTGCCGTATGTGATCGTGCCCGTTCGCTCGATCGAGGCGGCCGCCCGTGCCCGGCTCGATGAAGCCGCCCGGGTGCGTGCCCTCGGCTCGGCGCCGCCCGCCACGTTCGTGTACGTCGTGGCTCCCGGCGGTGCCGAGGGCGTGGACTTCCACGTTCGCATGTTCGCGCCCGAGGTCGGCGTTCCCGAAGACCCCGCCACGGGAAGCGCATGCGCCGCCCTGGGCGGGTACCTCGCATCGCGACTCGTCGCGGGCACGGGTGACGCCTCGTGGCGAATCGAGCAGGGAATCGAAGTGTCGCGCCCTTCGATTCTCGATCTGGACGTTCGAGCCGAACCCGGCCGGGCGCCGAGGGTGCGGGTCGCCGGACGCTGTGTGCGCGTGGCGCGGGCGGAGATGGAGATCCCGATCTGAGGGAGCGACTCAGGCCCCCTGCCCCGCCCTCCGACGTTTGATGAGGGACTGCCGACTGGCATCGGAAAGAGCGGGTTCGTCCAGAAGATCGTCGAGGTTCGCGGGAATGGGCTCGCGGCCCATGATCATTCGAAACACGCGCCGCACCGTCCACTCGCTGGGCGGATGGGCGACCCGGACGACCGTATCTCCCTCCGCGACGTCGCCCACCTCGACGACTCGAAAGTAGATGCCCGGCCACCCGGCGTCGGCGAAGCTCTTCGGCAGATCCTCACGCTGGTGCAGCGCGGCGAAGGTCTGGCAGGGCTGACGCGGCTCCGACACCTCCAGGAGCGCGGTGCCCACCCTCAGGCGATCGCCGATGCAGAGCTCGTCTTCGGTGACGCCCGCGAGTGTGAGGTTCTCGCCGAAGGCACCGGGACCGATCGGCGTGCCCAGCCAGTCGGCCCAGTAGTCGTAGTGCTCCGAAGCGTACGCATAGACGGCCTTGTCGACCCCGCCGTGGCAACTCCGATCGCCCTGCACGTCGCCGTCGATGCCGAGGGCGTGTACCTCTCGCCGACCCGGAACCGGCTCTTTCGCGATGGCGGTCTGGTGCACGCGGCCCCGCCACCGGAGTTCACGAATCTCGCCGACATTGACCGAGACCACCCTCGCCGCGCCCGGCAGACCTACCACTGGTTGCGCTCTCGAAGTCGCGCCACGTGCGCCACGTGATGGGGACCGTGCCAGCCATAGAGCTGGAGAAGGGTGTCCAGGTCGATGCGGCCGATCTCGGGATGCATCAGGGGCCGGCTCCAGTCGGAGTCCCCGAGGGAATCGATGATTCGGAGCCAGCGCACGTGCAGGCGCTCGAGCAGCACCAGCGACGTTTCGATGTCGGGGTCGACGCCGTCGGCGACCTCGGCCCAGGCGGCCTCGTCGTACGCCTTGATGGCGGGCGCCTCCTCGGTGAGGGTCAACTTGAACCGCACATAGGCGTTCATGTGACTGTCCGGCACGTGGTGCACGAGCTGGCACACCGTCCACCCCCCGGGGCGGTAGGGGGTGTCGAGTTGTTCCCTGGTCAGTCCCGTCACGGCCGCGCGTAGGGCCCGAGGGGTGTCGGCGATGGCGTCCCGCCACGCCCGGCGCTCGGCCGCAGACGAGCCGGTGACCGGCTTGAACCGGCCGATGGGAAAACGCAGGCCTTCGAGGTCGGGAGAAGAGAGATCCACGAGTCGCTCCGGGTCGGAAGGTCAAGAGGCGTCGGATCGCTACGATCGGATCGCTCCAAGATGACGCGGTCCACGCCGGAGGTGAAGCATTCTAGGGAACTCGGCGAGCTGCGAGATGATCCTCGAGCTCTTCCAGACTCCGGGGCCAGTCCTGCTTCAGAAGTCGACTGATGGCCCGATCGGCCAGCAGTCGTCCGTTCGTCTGGCAGTCCGGGCAATAGTTGGTCTCACGACTGGCGTAGACGATGCGTTGCACCGGAGCACCACACACGGGACACGGCTCGCCGAAACGACCATGCACGGCCATCTCCGGGTGAAAGGCGGTGATCTTCTCCGGAAACCGGCCACCCGTCTCCAGGGCGAGGCGCGCCGTCCACCGCTCCAGATTTTCGACGGTCGCTCGACGCAGGCGCTCGATCTCGTCGTCGTCGAGATTGCGGGTGAGTTGCACCGGCGACAGGCGGGCGGCGTGGAGGATCTCGTCGGAGTGGGCGTTCCCCACTCCGCTCACGATGCGGGGGTCGGTGAGCGCTCGCTTGAGCGTTCGGTTCTCGCGGCGCAGAGCGAGCGCGAAGTCCTCGCGGCCCGCGAGCAGAGGCTCCAGCCCGCCCGGATCGTGGGCCGCCAACGCGACACGGCCCTCGACCACGTGGAGTGACGCTTTCTTCTGCTTCCCCATTTCGGTCAAGAAGTAGCTGGCGTCGTCGAAGTCGAAGGCCGCATGCGTGTATTTTCGCGGAAGCGCCGTTCCCGGCTGCTTCTTGTGGAATCGCCCGGTGATCATGAGGTGGAAGACGAGGAAGAGGTCGCCTTCGATGTCCCATACGATGCGTTTGCCGATACGTCGGAGACCCGTCACGCGGCGTCCCTCCACCGACGAAAGGGGAGGCTCGAACGTACGCAGGAGCGAGGGCGAGCGGAGCCGCACCTTTTCCAGCACACGCCCGACGATACGTGGCCGGAACGCCTCGATGTAGGTGGTGATCTCCGGGAGCTCGGGCATGGACGCACGCTGCGCGGCCCCTCCGCCGAAGGCAAGTACCCCACGACAGTCGGCCCCACCGGGAGAACCCGATGGGGCCGACGAGATCGTGCGTGGAGTGTTCGAGTGCGGCTCAGGCCGTCGCGAGTTCCGACGTGCAGTGAGGGCACCGCGATGCGGCAATCGGAATGTCCGTGGCACAGAAGGGACACGCCTTGGTGGTCGGCTCGGCCGGGGGCGCCTCTTCCTGGTCCTTGAGCCGATTGATGCCCTTCACGAGGAAGAAGACGGCCAGGGCGACGATCAGGAACGCGACGACGTTGTTGACGAACAGGCCGTAATTGACCGTCACGGCACCGGCGGCCTGGGCGTCCGCGAGGGTGGCATAGGGTGCCGCCGCCTCCGCCCCGTCCTTGAGCACGATGAACAGATCGGAAAAGTCGACGCCTCCGAGGAGAAGGCCGATGAACGGCATCAGCACATCATCGACCAGCGATTTGACGATCGTCCCGAAGGCTCCGCCGATAATGATACCGACGGCCATGTCGACGACATTGCCTTTGACCGCGAACTTCTTGAACTCGTCCAGCATTCACTCCCCCTTGGCGCGAGTCGGTCGGGAGTGCCGTCGCACTTCCGACGCGGACCAACGTGGGGGAGGCGAGCTCGAATCGAAAGTGACGCCGGCGGTCAGGCGTCGGGTTTTCGTTCGACCTCGATCGAGCAGTTGCCCACCAGAGCCGCCACGGCGCCGATTGCCGCCCAGATGGGGAGCAAAGCCGCCCCCACCACGCCCGCGCTCAGCGGGAACTCGAGGAGCACACGATCCTCGTCGTTGCGAATCACGATCCGGCGCGCGGTGCCCTCTTTGACGATGCGCTTCACGGTCTCCAGAAGCCGGTCGCCACTCACGCGATGGGTCTCGCGCCGGGGGCCGTCGGAGTCGGACGAGGGGCCTTCTCTGTTCTGTTCGGCGTCGGTGGTCATGGTCTTTCCGGGGTGGAGTCTGTGTGAGGTCATCTCTCCCTACGAAAGTCGACCCTCTGAGGTTCACCCGCCGGGATCGACGGCGTCTCGCGTCACGACGTCCCAGTAGCTCCCGTACCCGCCAGCCCGGACGGCCTCGGCCAGATCGGTCATGCGAACCAGGACCTGGGTCGAGTAGTCCCCGGGCTGCGCCTGAGGGTGTCGACGAACGAGTCCCTGGGGAAACACGCTTCGAAGGAGCACCGAGTACTCGTCCATCGGGAGCCCCGCCACCGTCTCGGCGTATTGTTCGAACGTGCCGTCCTGAGCGAGGTAGAACTCGACGTTGGAGACATAGAACGCCCGCACGGTCAGCCCACGCGCCCGCACCTCGTCTCCGATCGACTTCACCGCCTTCGGGCCGGCAAGGTCACCCACCACCGGGATCACCCGGTTGGCTTCCTGAAGGGCCTTGAGGAAGACGAAGTCGTCTCGGCGCGCCAGGTAACTTCCGGCCTCGCCGGCCAGGTCCCGGGCCGCCAGGAGTTCCCCGAAGGTGGGGAAGAACGGTCGGGGCGGCTGTCCGAGCGTCGTGTATCTCAGGTCGAGGCCCTGGCGAATGAACTCGTCGTGAAACCGACGGATCGTTGCGCGATCCTGGTCCGACAGATCCAGCGAGAACGAATCGATCCGCGACATCACCCGGTCAGCGGCCTCGGCAGCCTCGGGAGATCCCTCTCCCCCGGGCGCCCGCTCGACCAGCGCGAGAAGCTGCTCGATGCCCGCGCTCGACAAGGCCTGCACATCACCCGGGATCCGCACACCGAAGAGGAGCGCCAGGTACTCCATGCGAGTGGCGGCCTCGTGAAAGAGCGCCTTGAACAAGACATGTTGCAGGAGGTTGTCGCGCCGAATATCGACGACGAAGGCCAACTCCGGCCGCTGCTGGGCCATATACGAGAAGTTCTGGTCGGGACCGACGCCGATGTACGCGCCTCCGTACACGTGGAGTCGACGCATCGGACCGAGCACGTTCAGGAACGACGACTCATTGGAGATCAAGTTGTCGGTGTCGAAGAAACCACCCGACTCCGACAGCGAATCGATGAGCGCGGCCCACTCCGGAGTCGGGATTGCCGCCGCGACCTCAGACCCCGGCACAGGAACCTCCGCGGCCGCCGGCCCGTCCGCCTCGACGCACCCGACCGTGGCCACTCCGACGATCGCCGCAGTGAGGGCCAGCCGACCGAAACCCACGACACCCCTCCGATCAGGCGTCCCGATAGGCCGCCTCCAACCACCCGCGGACCCGCGCGTCGAAGCCGTCGAGCCCCGACAGGCGAACGCGGTGACTGACCATCGAATTGAAGCTCCCCGAGGCCTCGAGTCGCCCCTCGGGATCCACGCCGTCGAGCCGTAGTCCGAGATCGACCCGCGACTTCGTGCTGGCCTGCACCAGGCCGAACTGTCGACCCCGTCGAAGGCTCACGTAGCTTTTCCTGGGTGCGATCTCGACGTCGTCCCCGAGCGACGCGACGAAGGTGATGATCGCATCATAGATGGGGCGGAGTGACTCCTTTCCCGCGTACTGTGCGGCGACGAGATCATCTGCCGGTGCCACACCGGCCGTCGCCGGCCCTGCCCGCAATGTATGGGCAATGAGGTTGGCGAAGCCGTGCGTGACGCCGTGCTCCGTCTTCAGAGTCTTGACGATCTGGCCGTGTTTGTCGCCCTCCCTCCCGCCGAGCAGATGCAGCCACTCCTCCAGGGAGTGGCCCGTCTTCTCCTTCAGGTTCGCGATCATCGAGCGAGCCTGGTCTTCCGGCGATGCAGCCATGGTGACGTCTCCGGCGGGCGAACGGTGCGTGTGTACGATGGGCAAAAACGGCCTCGCGGTCACCCACCCCCGGGGCGAACCGGCAGGACTACGGCCACGCCCGGGTCCGGGCGAATCCCGAGCCGGTCGAGTTCTCGGTACAGAGTGGGTACGTCGGCGGTCACGAGCGTGTTCACCCGGGACACCAGGTCGGGAAGGGCTTCCCAGCCCCGGTCGACCTGCCATCGGGCATCCGACGTGGGCGCCTGGAAGCTCGATTCGGCCCCCCGCCCTGCTCGACTCCCCGCCGTGACCGGCCCGAGATCGGAGCCGAGTTCGTCGACGCGGTCCCGGAGCGACTGAAGCTGCTCCCGAAGGGCGTCGGGCACCTCGCCGTTGTCACTGATGAGATCGTCGACCTCGGCGAGTTGCTCCCTCAAGGTGCGCAACCGGTCCTGGATGTCGGACACCGGGGCCGAGAGCGCCGCCGATTCCACCATCAGAGCCTGGCGGGCCCGCAACGCCCCCGGTGTGGTCTCGACACGGGGGTCGATCCGCACCTCCACCGACTGCTCCATCACCAGGCCGGCGGCCTCCAGCCGCACGGTGTACGTGCCGGGCAGAACGGGCACACCGGCGGGGGGTCCTCCGAAGCCCCCGCCACCCCCGCCACCACCACCGGTGGAGGAGGCTGCGGGTGCGTCGGCGCGCAGGTTCCAGACGACGGTATGCATGCCTCCGCCGGCCGGACCACCCAGGGAGCGCACGGTCTCGCCCGCCCCGTCGACGACGGTCAACTCCACGGCTTCCAGATCGAGATCTTCCGCGAGGTGATACCGGATCAGCGCACCCGCTGGTGGGTTCTCGCCGAAGTATTCATCGCCCCAGAAGGGCCACCCTCCGAGTTCGGCGTAGTGGGTCGCCCGACGGATCGGCATCAGGTGGGCACCCCGCGCCAGGGTTTCGGGCCCGAGTTCCTCCAGGGGCGCGATGTCGTCGGCGATCCATATGGACCGTCCGTGCGTCCCGAGGATCAGGTCGTTGTCGCGAGGATGAATCACGATGTCGTCGACAGGCACCGTCGGGAAGCCGCCCGACAGTCGATGCCACGACTCGCCCCGGTCGACACTGACGAACGCTCCGACCTCGTTGCCGACGAACAGCAGGCCGGGGGTACGATGGTGCTCCCGAACCACGTTGATCGAGTGATCCGGTAGGCCGGAGGTGATTCGCCGCCACGACGCTCCGAAGTCGTCGGTCACGAAGAGGTAGGGCGCGTAGTCGTCGTCGAAGTGCCCGTCGAAGCTGACGTAGGCCCTCGCGCTGTCATGGGCCGACGCCTCGATCCGGCTCACGTAGCGCGGCCCCGGCAGATCCCCGATGGCCGCGACGGTGTTGGTCCAGGTCGCTCCCCCGTCGCGGGTGACCTGAACGTTCCCGTCGTCGGTACCCACCCAGAGAATGTCGGGCGAGACCGGCGACTCGTCGACGGTCGTGATCGTCCCGTAGGCGCTGAGGCCGTCGTTCCGGCTCAGGTGGGGTTCCGACAGCTCACGACCGAAGATGCTCAAGGTGTCGCGATCGATCCCGCGTGTGAGATCGGGGCTGGCCTCCTCCCAACTCTCTCCGCGATCGCGCGACCGCATGAGGTGGTTGGAGGCGACGTAGACGGTGCCCTCGGTATGCCGCGACACGGCGATGGGTGCGTTCCAGTTGAAGGCGTAGCCGCCCTCCTCGTCATCGCCCCGGAACTCGGGCCGCATGCGCACGGTCTCGCCAGTCACCAGGTTCGCCCTACCGGCGTTGCCTCCCTGCGACTCGGTGAAGACGAACCGTGAGTCGAAGGGGTCGGGCTGGTTGTAGAAACCGTCGCCCCCCCACACGTCGGTCCAATCGTCGTTTCCGATCCCGTAGCCGTCGAGAGTCCGGCTCGGCGCACACCACGAACTGTTGTCCTGGAGTCCCCCGCAGACGTAGTAGGGGTCCCGCATATCGACGCCGATCTCGTAGAACTGCCCGATCGCAAGGTTGTCGTGTTGCCGCCAGGTCTGAGCCCCGTCCCACGAACTCGAGATGCCACCATCGCTCCCCAGGACGAGGTGGTCGGAGTTGCTCGGATCGATCCACAGGGCATGGTGATCGACGTGAATCCCTTCGGCGCCGTCGCGCTCCCACCAGGTGCGACCCCCGTCGTCGGAGACCTGAAACGCGACGCCGCCCATGTACACCCGGTCGGCGTTGTTGGGGTCGATGCGAACCTGTGAGAAATACATCGGCCGAGGGTTGTTGCCGCTGACCCGAGACCAGGTCTCGCCGCGATCGGTCGACCGGTAGAGCCCCCTCGCCTCCCCCCCCGAAGCCTCGACCGAGGCGTAGACCAGATGCGAATCGCCCGCGAACACATCGATCCCGATCCGGCCCTTGTCGCCCTCCGGGAGTCCCTCGGAGAGCAACGTCCAGCTGTTGCCTCCGTCGAGGCTGCGGTAGAGCCCGGACCCGTCTCCCGACGCGCTGAAGCCGAATACGGTGCGGCGGCGCTGGTACATCGCGGCATACAGAGTTCTCGGATCGTTCGGATCCATGACCAGATCGATCGCGCCCGTGTCGGGGTCGCGGTAGAGAACCCGTTCCCAGCTTTCGCCCCCGTCGGTCGTGCGATAGACGCCCCGCTCCTCGTTCGCGCCCCAGAGATGACCCACGGCCGCCACGTAGGCGACGTCCGGGTCGGTCGGGTGCACGACGATCCGCGAGATGTGACGGGTCTCATGAAGGCCGAGATCGGTCCAGGTCCGTCCGCCGTCCAGCGAACGGAACACGCCTCCGCCGTATGGCGACGACTGCCGATTCTGCGGCTCTCCGGTGCCCACCCAGACGACATTGGGATTGGAGGGTGCGAGCGTGACGTCTCCGATGCTTGCGGTCGGCATGTCATCGAAGAGCGGCGTCCAGCTCATGCCGTGGTTGGTCGTCTTCCAGACGCCTCCCGACGCGAGCCCCACATACCAGGTGGCCGGCGACGAGGGGTGAATGGCGATGTCTGCCACTCGCCCCCCCATGATGGCCGGCCCGATCTCCCGGAAGGTCACGCCTTCGAGAGCGTGGGCCAGGGGTGTGACCGGGTCGGCCTCGCCCTGGGCGGTGAGGGCGGCCGGGCCGAGGGCGAATGCGGCGGCGCTGACGAGAATACCGTGACGAACGGAACGGATCATTGCGTTTCCTGGAGGATACCGGGGGGGTCTCGGGTCAAAATGTTCGGCGAATCTGCGGGTAGCTTCCGGGGTGCGCCAGCATCCTTGCGGATGGATGCGGGATGGCACCAATTCGGAGAGAGCCCCCTTTGCCGAACGAGACCCGATGTGAGTGACGCCACGCACGTTACCCGCCTGCTTCTGGATTGGCGAGGCGGCAACGCCGAAGCCCTCGACGATCTGCTGCCGCTGGTCTACGACGAGCTTCGGCGTCTGGCGGCACGCCACATGGTGGGCGAGGCCGACGGACACACGCTTCAACCCACCGCTTTGGTGCACGAAGCCTATGTGCGGTTGGTCGACGCCGATATCGAATGGCAGGACCGCGCCCACTTCTTCGCCGCGGCCTCGAGGGTCATGCGCCGCATGCTCGTCGATCACGCTCGGGCGAAAGGCCGTCACAAGCGGGGAGGCGGGCGGGCGCGGGTGACTCTCCACAATGCCGACGCCGTCACGCCGCCGCCCGATCTCGACCTGTTGGCCCTGGACGAGGCGTTGGAGGCACTCACAGCGCACGACCCCCGCAAGGCGCGGGCTGTCGAGCTCCGCTTCTTCGGAGGTCTGAACCTCGAGGAGATCGCCGAGGTGACCGACCTATCGATCGCGACGGTGCACCGCGATCTCCGCATGGCGACGGCCTGGCTCATGGCGCGACTCGCCGATGAGTGACGATCGCTGGGACCGCCTCGATTCGCTGTTCCAGCGCGCGGCCGATCTGGCTCCCGCCGAGCGAGTGGCTTTGCTGGCCGAGGTCCGAGCCGACGACCCCGAGCTGGCCGACGAACTGGAGGCGCTGCTCCGGTTCGACCGCGTGGGAGAACGGCCTCTCGACCAGGCCGTCCAGGGCGCGGTGACCTCGATCCTCGACCGGGCGGGGCCCGACCGCCGGGGCACGCGCCTCGGCCCCTACCGCATCATCGAGGAGCTCGGCCACGGCGGCATGGGCACGGTCTACCTGGCGGAGCGGGCCGACGACGCCTACCACGCGCAGGTCGCGATCAAGCTGATTCGGGGGGGAGTCGCCAGCCGCGAGCAGATTCGACGATTCAAGTCGGAACGCCAGATTCTCGCATCGCTCAACCATCCCAACATCGGGCGCCTGCTCGACGGAGGCACGACCCCCGACGGCCTGCCCTACGTGGTGATGGAGGCCATCGACGGCGAACCGATCGACGACTACTGCGATCGCCTCAAGCTCTCCGTCCGCGACCGTATCCACCTCTTTCGGGCGGTCTGCGACGCGGTCGCCTACGCCCACCGCAATCTCGTCGTTCACCGCGACATCAAGCCCGGAAACATCCTCGTAACGGCCGACGGCGTGCCCAAGCTGCTGGACTTCGGAATCGCGAAGCTCGTCGAGCCCGGCGCCTCCGGCGAGACCCGCACCGCGGTCGCCATGACTCCGGCCTATGCCAGCCCCGAGCAGGTGCGGGGCGAAGCCGTTACGACCGCGACCGACGTCTACGCGCTGGGCACGGTGCTCTACGAACTCCTGACCGGACGCCCGGCCCACCGATTCGAGACCGGCACTCCCGGTGAGATCGAACGGGTCATCTGCCAGCTGGGCCCGGAGCGACCCAGTACGGCCGTGAGTCGGGAGTGGACGATGACCAACGGGTCGCCGGCGGTGACCCCCGGCGAGGTCGGCGGTGCCCGGAGTACCGACCCCTCGCGGCTGCGTCATCAGTTGAGTGGCGACCTGGACACCATCGTGATGATGGCCCTTCGCAAGGAGCCCGAACGCCGCTATCGCTCGGTCGAGGCCTTCTCGGCCGATCTCGCCAACTACCTCCTCGTCCTGCCCGTCTCCGCCCGCGCGGAGTCGGTGCGATACCGCGCCTCGAAGTTCGTCGCTCGCCACCGGGCCGCCGTGATCGGGGCGTCGACGGCCGCCCTGGTGATGGTCGCCCTGGTGGCGTTCTACACGCTGCGCCTGGCCGACGAGAGGGACCGGGCGCGGATCGAGGCGACGAAGGCCGAGACGATGGCCGGCTTCCTGGCCGGACTCTTCGAAATCGACGAGCGCACGCCCGCCGCCGGAGCGGCCGTGACGGCCCGCGAACTGCTGGACCGGGGTGTCGAGACCATCTCCGACCTCGATGATCCGGAAGTGAAGGGTGACCTTCTCTTTTCGATGGCCACGGCCTACGGAAATCTCGGCCTCTTCGACCAGGCCACCCCGCTGTATCGGGAATCGGAATCCCTGAGTCGGGAGGTTCTCGGACCCGACGCGGCCGAAACGTCGGCGGTGCGCGCGGCGCTGGCGAACAACCTCTGGGAGCGGGGGGACTACGCCGCGGCCGACTCGGTCTTCCAGGTCGCGACGCCAGGGTTCGCCGGCCACCCGGAGCAACTGGCGGCGGCCCTGGCCAACCGTGGGCGCGCCTTGATGCGACTGGGACGGCTGGACGAAGCCCGGGCCGCCTACGAGGAGTCGCTGCGGCTGCAGGACGATCTCCCCGGCGATCGTCGCCCCTCCACCGCGGCGATTCTCTCCACCCTCGGGCAGATCGCGCTGGACGCCGACGACCGGGAGGGGGCGGAAGCCTACGCCCGAGAGGCGGTGACCATCGACCGGGAGTTGGAGGCCGAGGGGCAAGGGACCCTATCGACGAGCCTGCAGTCCCTGGGGGCCATTCTGGTGTCGCAACGCAGGCTCGACGAGGCCGAGGAGCTGCTCCTCGAGTCGCTCGCGCTCGAAGAAGAGCGGCTGGGCCCGCTGCACCCCGACCTCACGGCCACCGTCGGTGAACTCAGCCGCATTCTCATGCTGCGAGGAGACCCGGCGGCAGCCCTTCCCTTCCTGCGACGAGCCGTCGACATCGGGCGTGCCCGCGGAGAGGACCACGCCGACCTGGCCTACGACCTGACCACGCTGGCACAGGGACTCACCCAGGCCGGGGCGTTCGACGAGGCCGCGGAAACCGCCGAGGAGGCCGTCCGGATGTCGAGGGCTACCGATGGCCCCGACAGTCCGTTCCTCGCCCGCGCGATCCTCACCTGGGGGGTCGTGCTGGGAGATCAAGGCCGCCTCGACGATGCGCTCTCCCGCCTCGACGAGGCCGTGGGCATCGCCGAGGCCGCGCTTCCGGACGGTCATAGCTTCACGGCCAATCTTCTCATGAACCGCGCGGGAATTCGGGTCGATGCCGGCGACCTGGCCGGCGCCGAGGCCGACTACCTCGCCTCGTACGAGGTGCACCGGGACACCTTCGGTGCCGATGAGGCGCGCTCCGTATCGATCGCGCGGCGCCTGGCCGACCTCTACGAGGACTGGGGTCGCCCCGGCGACGCCGCGACCTGGCGC
>CBDUEZ010000030.1:0-20931 GCA_965366355.1 uncultured bacterium | reverse complement strand
ATCTCCGCGATGATCCTGCAGAAGATGAAGCAGACCGCGGAAGACTACCTCGGCACCTCGGTGAGCCAGGCCGTCATCACGGTTCCGGCCTACTTCAACGACTCCCAGCGTCAGGCGACGAAAGACGCCGGTAAGATCGCGGGGCTGGAAGTGCTGCGGATCATCAACGAGCCGACCGCGGCCGCGCTCGCCTACGGTCTCGACAAGAAGGCCGAAGAGAAGATCGCGGTCTTCGACCTCGGTGGCGGAACGTACGACATCTCGATCCTCGAGCTCGGCGACGGTGTCTTCGAAGTGAAGGCGACCAACGGCGACACCCATCTCGGGGGTGACGATTTCGACCAGAAGGTCATCAACTGGCTGGTCGACGAATTCAAGCGGGATCAGGGCATCGATCTGTCGAAAGACGCCATGGCACTCCAGAGGCTCAAGGAAGCCTCCGAGAAGGCCAAGATGGAGCTGTCGACCACGATGCAGACCGACATCAACCTGCCCTTCATCACGGCGACGCAGGAAGGCCCGAAGCACCTGAACTATACGCTGACTCGTGCGAAGTTCGAGCAGCTGGTCGACGACCTCATCCAGCGCACGATTCCGCCGATGAAGAAGGCGCTCGAAGACGCCGGGCTGACCGCGGCCGACGTCGATGAGGTCATCCTCGTCGGTGGATCGACCCGAATTCCGAAGATCCAGGACATCGTCAAGGAGTTCTTCGGCAAGGACCCCCACAAGGGCGTGAATCCCGACGAGGTCGTGGGCGTCGGTGCGGCCATCCAGGGGGGTGTGCTCGCCGGCGAGGTGAAAGACGTCCTGCTGCTCGACGTGACGCCTCTGTCGCTGGGTATCGAGACTCTCGGCGGGGTGATGACGACCCTCATCGGTCGCAACACCACGATCCCGACCAAGAAGTCGGAGGTGTTCTCGACCGCCGAAGACACCCAGACCACGGTCGAGATCCACGTCCTCCAGGGCGAGCGGAAGATGGCGGTCGACAACAAGACGATCGGCAAGTTCCAGCTCACCGGAATCCCGCCGGCACCCCGCGGCATCCCTCAGGTCGAGGTCACCTTCGACATCGACGCCAACGGGATCCTGCACGTGTCGGCCCAGGACAAGGCGACCGGGAAGGAGCAGAAGATCCGGATCGAGGCCTCGTCGGGTCTCTCGGATTCCGAGATCGAGAAGATGGTGAAGGACGCCGAGGCCCACGCCCGCGAAGACGAAGAGAAGAAGGGCAAGGTCGAGGCCCGCAACCAGCTCGATTCGCTGGTCTACCAGGTCGAGAAGGACGCGGCCGAGTGGGGCGACAAGGTGGCCGCGGCCTCGAAAGAGCGACTCGACACCTCGCTCGCGAAGGCCAAGGAGGCCCTGAAAGGAGACGACGCGGCAGTCATCAACACCGCGCGCGATGAGCTGATGCAGGCCTTCAGTGCTGCGGGCCAGGAGATGTATCAGGCCCAGGCGGCCGAGGCTCAGGCCGCCGAAGCTGCGGAGAACGCCGCCGGGCAGGCCGATGGCGAGGCCGCGCAGGGCGACACCGCCGGCAGCGCGGGCGACGAAGAAGAGGTCGTCGAGGCGGACTACGAGATCGTCGAAGAAGACGACAACCGGTAGACGCCGGACGCAGAACGGGGGTGGTGCGCGGGCAACCGTGGACCACCCCCGACGCGTCCCAACTCGTGAACCCCCCTCGATTGGCCGTGTACCACCTTGCGCCGTCGGGACGTCCGGCGGCGGCTCACGAAGGAAGAGAGGTAAATCGCGATGTCCATTCACGATCCGCTTCGCTCGAAAGCGAAGGTCGTTCTCTACTCTTCGGCGACGTTTGTGGCCGCGCTGGGTCTGGCCGCAGGATTCGGTTGGAGCCAGCCGTCCAACGGCCTCCCCACCATCGACGAGTCGCCGCGTGTATCGGCTCAGTCTGTGCGTCCGGCGCTCGACCTGAGCGACGCGTTCGTAAACGTCGCCGACGTCGTGACGCCGGCCGTCGTGCGGATCGAGGCGACCCGCATCGTCGCGGCGCCGACCGTCGACGACGTGCCGGAGCCGCTTCAGCGGTTCTTCGGTCCGGATCAATCGCCCGGCGGCAACCAGCCCCGGCTGGCCGGCGGGAGCGGCTTCATCATCTCCGACGACGGATACATTCTCACGAATGACCACGTCGTGGCCGAGGCCAGCGAGGTTCGCGTCTATTTTCCCGATCGGCGCTACTTCGATGCGCGGGTCATCGGAACCGACCCGTTCACCGATGTCGCGGTGATCAAGATCGATGCCGACGAACAATTCCCGACGATGAGTTTCGGAGACTCCGAAGGGGTCGAGGTCGGCGAATGGGTGCTGGCGATCGGCAATCCCGGCTTCGGCGCCGGCAGCCAGCTCGATTACACCGTGACGGCCGGTATCGTGAGCGCCCGCGGTCGTGGGCTCGGACTGATCAACAACGGACTCCGGAGTGACCCCCGCACCTCCCAGAACGCGGGCTACGCGATCGAGGACTTCATCCAGACCGACGCGGTCATCAACCCCGGGAATTCCGGTGGCCCCCTGGTCGACATCGAGGGGCGGGTCATCGGGATCAACTCGGCCATCGCGAGCGCGACCGGGTTCTATCAGGGCTACGGCTTCGCGATCCCGATCAACCTCGCTCGCCGGATCATGGAAGACCTGATCGAGTTCGGACAGGTGCGGAGGGCTCGACTCGGTGTGACCATCGAAGAGGTCGTGCCCGAAGATGCCGAGGCCTTTGGTCTCCCCTCGGTCTCCGGTGTGCTGGTCCAGAACGTCGACGCCGAGGGTCCCGCCGCCAACGCCGACCTCGAGCAGGGTGACGTCATCGTGGCCGTGGACGGCGAACAGGTCGGTTACGTCGCGCAGCTACAGGGTAAAGTCGCGATGCGCCGGCCCGGCGATCGGATCGAGTTGACCGTGTATCGCGGGGGCAGCCCGCGAGACGTGACGATGCGACTGGGCGAAGCTCCGCTCAACGAGTCGGCCCCGACGATCGTGGCCGCGGAACCCGTGGCGGAGGAACGCCTGGGAATCATGGTCGAGCCCATGTCGGCCGAACTGGCGAGTCGCTACGGATACGCCGAAGCGGGCGGAGTGGTCATCTCGGAGGTACAGCGTGCCAGTGCTGCCGCGCGGCGTTCCCTGCTGCCGGGTGAGCGTATTCTCGCCATCAACGGCGAAGAGGTCGCCACCACCGACGATGTGAGAGGCCTGCTCGGCGCGGCGGAACCCGGCTCCATCGTGCAGTTCGTGGTCATGCGCCCCGACGACAGTTCACGCGTCGTGAACGTCCGTATGCCCGGGGGCTGATCGCTCGTTTCCGGACGCGAGATGGTAACGGCACAGGGGGGCGGATCCGACAACGAAGACGGATCCGCCCCTCGTCCGTTGAGGGATGCGCTCCCGGCCGGTTATCTTTGTCGTTACGCAGTCCAGCGAAAGTGGCGGAACTGGTAGACGCGCGAGACTTAGGATCTCGTGGCTTCGTGCCGTGGGGGTTCGAGTCCCCCCTTTCGCATTCCGCCGACTCACCATCGCCCCGACTCAGAAGGTCCCCGAATGACCGTGGAAGCCGCACAATTGAAGATCGACCTGACCGAGGGCGAGGCCTGGCGCCGCACCCTCGCCGTCACCGTACCGGCCGATATCGTTCGCGCCGAGCGCGAGAAGATCAGCCGCACCCTGGCCGGACGAGTCCGGATTCCCGGGTTCAGGGCGGGCCGCGTCCCGGCCTCGGTGATGGAGAAGCGTTTCGGCGCGGCTCTCAATCAGGAAATGGTCGACCGGGTGGTGGGCGACGCGTATCGTGAGGCTCTGCGCGCCCAGGACCTCAGTCCCATCTCCGAGGGGGAGGTCGAAGACATCTCCTACGAGCCGGACCAGGATCTCACGTTTTCGATCTCGTTCGACGTCTCACCCGAGATCGAGTTCGCGAGGGTGGGCGGGTTTTCGGTCGAGCGCCCGGCCGCGACCGTCGACGACGCCGCCATCGATCAGGTGCTCGAACGACTCCGCGATCAGAACGGCGCGTGGGCCCCATCCGAAGAGGGGCGCCCCGAGGCGGGCGACATGGTGTCGGTCGCGGTGACGCGTCTGGATGGCGACGACGGCGACGACGAAGAGCCTCGCCCGTACGACCTGGTTCTGGGCGACGGCGACGCGATCCCCGATGTCGAGGCCGCGATCTACACCCTCGCCGTCGGCGAACAGGGTGAATTCGAGGTCACCTTCCCCGACGACTTTCCCAACGAAGAGCGTCGGGGCCAGAGCGAGCGACTCCGAATCGAACTTCGGGAGCGCAAGGAACGGCAGCTCCCCGAGCTCGACGACTCGTTCGCCCGGTCCGTGGGCGACTTCGAGGATCTCGACACCCTCCGCGCGCGGATCCGGGAAGACCTGATGAAGGAGGCCACCGATCAGGCCGAAGGCGCCGTTCGGGGGCAACTGCTCAACGCCATCATCGAGGCGAACCCCTTCGCGGTGCCGGCCAGCATGGTCGATCGGTACCTCGATTCGATTCTGGGCAACGCCGAGGGTGCCGATCCCGAGCGCCTCGCCGAGGCCCGTGCCCAGTTGCTCCCCGAGGCCACGCGGGCCGTTCAACGGATTCTCGTGATCGAGAAGGTCGCCGAGGCCGAGCAGCTCAAGGCGACGGAAGACGAGATCGACGACCGCATCGAGGAGATGGCCGAGAAGTCGAAATCGAACCCGGCCGAAGTCTACGCACGGCTCCAGAAGTCGGGTCGAATCGAACAGCTCGAGCGAGAGATCACAGAAACGAAGGTGTTCGAGCACCTCAAGGCGCAGTCGACCGTTACCGACGCTACGAATTGAACGCGGGTTCACACCCGCCCAACCGAGTCTTGACCGAAATGGCCGTCTACCCTCCCTATGTGATCGAGCGCACCAGCCGGGGCGAGCGAAGCTACGACATCTTTTCGCGGCTCCTGATGGACCGCATTATTTTTCTCGGTAGCGGAATCGACGACAACGTCGCCAACATCATGGTGGCGCAGTTGCTCTTTCTCGATGCAGATGATCCCGAGCGCGACATCCACATGTACATCAACTCCCCGGGCGGAAGTGTGTACGCAGGAATGGCGATCTACGACACCATGCAACACATGCGGGCGCCGGTCGCCACCTACTGTGTGGGAATGGCGGCGTCGATGGGGGCGATCCTCCTCGCGGCAGGATCGCCGGGAAAGCGGAGCGCGCTCCCCAACTCCCGCATCATGATTCATCAGCCGTCTTCGGGAACGCAGGGAACGGCCGCCGACATCGAGATCGCGGCACGGGAAATTCTCGACATCCGTGAGCGCCTCAACGGAATCCTGTCGAAGCACACCGGCCGAAGCGCCGAACTGATCGGGAAAGACGTGGATCGGGACCGTTTCATGGACCCGCGCGAGGCCGTCGAATACGGCCTCATCGACCGCGTCCTCGAGGGGCCCATGGGTCCCGGAGAAAAGCCGGCCACCTCCGAGAGCATCGACGAGGCTTGACCCTCGCCACTCCTCCGGCACGCACGCCGCCAAGGAAGGGACCATGACGACCGACAAGCATCTCCGCTGCAGCTTCTGCGGCAAATCGAAAGACAGCGTGAAGAAGTTCATCAGCGGTCCTTCGGTCTACATCTGCAACGAGTGCATCTCGCTCTGCAACGAGATCCTCGCCGAGGAGGAGGAGCGAGAACAGGGGGAACACGTCGTCCCCAGTCCCAAACCTCAGGAGATCAAGGCGATCCTCGACGACTACGTCATCGGTCAAGAAGACGCAAAGCGGTCTCTCGCGGTCTCAGTCTACAATCACTACAAGCGGGTGAATCATCTCGGCGTGCTCGACGACGTCGAGATCGACAAGGCCAACATTCTTCTGATCGGCCCCACGGGGGTCGGAAAGACGCTGCTGGCCCAGACGCTGGCCCGCATGCTGCACGTGCCGTTCACGATCGCCGACGCCACGACGCTTACCGAAGCCGGGTACGTGGGCGAGGACGTCGAGAATATTCTGGTGCGACTGCTCCAGGCGGCCGACTACAACATCGCCGAGTGTGAGCGCGGGATCGTCTACATCGACGAGATGGACAAGATCGCCCGCAAGTCGGAGAACCCCAGCATCACGCGCGATGTGTCGGGAGAAGGGGTGCAGCAGGCCCTTCTGAAGATCCTCGAGGGCACCGTGGCATCCGTGCCCCCTCAGGGCGGCCGCAAGCACCCGCAGCAGGAGTACATTCAGATCAACACCCGCAACATTCTCTTCATCTGCGGGGGGGCCTTCGACGGACTCGAGAAGATCGTCGAGTCGCGCGTGGGCAAGCGGACGATCGGGTTTTCCGAGGGAGAGCGGGAAGATCGCGAGAAGCTCCTCAAGCACGTGGAGCCCGAAGATCTTCAGCGGTTCGGGATCATTCCGGAGCTCGTGGGACGCCTCCCGGTCAGTGTGTCGCTCGAGGAACTCGACGAGGAAGCGTTGGCCCGGATCCTGGTCGAGCCCAAGAATGCGCTCGTGAAGCAGTACCAGAAGATGTTCGAGCTCGACGGAATCGGGCTCACGTTCGATAAGGACGCCATCGAGGCCATCGCCCGGAAGACCCTCGACCGCGGAACGGGTGCGCGGGGACTGCGCTCGGTCATCGAAGACGTGATGCGCGAGGTGATGTTCGAACTCCCGTCGCGGACCGATGTGCGCGAAGTGGTGGTGACGGCCGAAAGTGTCGAGCGGGCGGTGCAGCCCCTGCTGGTGCTTCATCCGGAAGCTCAGGAGGACCGGCGCCGGGAGGCGTAGGTACCGCGATGGCCCCCATTCGACGGTCCGACGAAGTGGTGGAGATCCCCGACGAACTCCCCGTCGTCGCACTGCGCGACCTGGTCTTCTTTCCGTATATGGTGCTCCCCCTCCTGATCGGCCGGCCGGCGTCGCTGGCTGCCCTGGAGGCCGCGGATCGTACCGAGGGGGGACTCCTGCTCCTCCTTGCCCAGCGGGATCCTTCGTGTGCGTCTCCCGAAGAGGAAGACCTCTACGGGGTGGGCACGGTCGCGCGGGCCGTGCAGGTGACGACACTACCCGATGGCACCCGCCGAGTCGTGCTCGAAGGCGTGGGGCGGGCCCGGGCGATCGGTTTCATCGCAGGCACGGGCGGGCTGCGTTCCCGCGTGACTCCGTTCGTCGACCGCGAGTGCGACGAAGAGGGTCCGCCGACGGCCGAGGTCGAGGCGCTCACCCGCTCCGTGATCCGGCAGTTCGAAGACTACTCGAGCCTTCACGATCGGATTTCCGACGAGGTGGCCCCCCACCTCTTCGACAGCCACGACCGGGTACGCCTCGCGCACCTGTTGTCCGGCCACCTCTTGTTGAGCCCCCCCGAGAAGCAGCGACTCCTCGAGTGTGACGACTCGACCCTGCATCTCGAGACCCTGCGCGACTACCTGTCCCGCGAGCTCGAGATTCTCCGGATCGAGGAGAAGCTCGACGAACAGATTCGCTCGCAGATGGACTCCGACCGCCGTCAGTTCTACCTGAACGAGCAGTTGAAGGCGATTCACCGCGAATTGGGCGTCGAGGCGGGCGAGGAATGGGTCGAACTCGAACGGGCCGTCGGTGAGGCGGGTCTTCCGCCCCTCGCCCTCGAGCGAGCCGAACGCGAGCTGAAGCGACTGCGCAAGCTGAATCCTGTGGCGCCCGAGGCCGCCGTGATCCGTACCTATCTGGACTGGATCCTGGCACTCCCCTGGAACGCCCGCAGCTCCGACCATCTCGATGTCGCACGCGCCTCGGAGGTGCTCGACGCCGCCCATCACGGCCTGGGCGAGGTGAAAGACCGCATTCTCGACCACATCGCGGTGTTGTCGCTGGTCGGTGAACTCCAGGGACCGATTCTGTGCCTCGTGGGCCCGCCCGGAGTGGGAAAGACCTCGCTCGGCCGCAGCATCGCGGCAGCACTCGGTCGGGAGTTCGTGCGGGTGAGCCTGGGTGGCGTGCGGGACGAGGCGGAGATTCGGGGACACCGGCGCACCTATGTGGGGGCGCTCCCGGGCCGCGTGCTCCAGGGAATGCGTCGATCCGGAACCACCAACCCCGTCTTTCTTCTCGACGAGGTCGACAAGCTGGCCCGTGACTCGCACGGTGACCCCGGGGCCGCCCTCCTCGAGGTGCTCGACCCCGAACAGAATCGCACATTCACGGATCACTACCTGGAGCTGGACTACGACCTCTCCGACGTGCTGTTCGTCGCCACCGCCAACACACTGTCGGGCATCCCGGAACCGCTTCGCGATCGAATGGAGATCATTCGACTCCCCGGCTATCTCGACACCGAAAAGCGCGTGATCGCCCGACGGTTTCTCTGGCCGAAGCAACGGGAGAGGCATGGCCTGACCGAGGCGTCGGTCGCCCTTCCCGACTCTGCGGTGGATGCCGTCATCGCCGGGTACACGCGCGAGGCCGGTGTGCGAGAGCTCGATCGCCGCATCTCGCGGATCGCCCGTAAGCTCGCGCGACGACACGTCGAGGCGTCGGCGGTCGGGCCGTCCGGGGCTCGGCGGGAGATCACTCCCGCCGATCTCGAGGAGCTGCTCGGTCCCCCGCCCTACCTCCCACCCGAGTCTGACGGGGAGCGCGACCGGATCGGTATCGCCAACGGCCTGGCCTGGACCGCCGCCGGAGGAGAGCTCCTCGACGTCGAGGTCGCCGCGGTTCCAGGAAGTGGAGAGGTGCGACTCACCGGGACGCTGGGCGATGTCATGAAGGAGTCGGCGATGGCGGCGCTCACCTATGCCCGCTCGCGTGCGCGCATGCTGGGACTGGCACCCGACTTCCACACCAGCTACGACGTGCACGTGCATATCCCCGAAGGTGCGACGCCGAAGGACGGCCCCTCGGCGGGCATCACCATGGCGATCGCGTTGATCTCGGCCCTCACCCGCATTCCGACCTCGGCCGACGTGGCGCTCACGGGCGAGATCACGCTCCGAGGCCGGGTGCTTCCGGTGGGTGGCGTCCGCGAGAAGGCGGTCGCCGCGCTCCGACACGGCATTCGAAGCGTCGTCTTGCCCCATGCCAATGTGCCCGAGTTGGAGGGGCTCCCCGACGAGGTCCGGGCCGGCATTCGATTTATTCCGGTGCGAACGATGGACGAGGTACTCGACGCCGCTCTCGTCGCACGCCCGCGTGAATGGACGCCGGTCCTTTCGGGTGGAGACCGCCCCTCCGACCCGTCGACCCTCCCGTTGTCACCCCAGTGAAGATCAACACCGTCGAATACGCCGGCACCGTGGTCAAAGCCGGAGGTGAGATCCCCGGTGACCTGCCACAGGTCGCGTTCTCGGGCCGCTCGAACGTCGGGAAGAGTTCCCTGATCAACACCTTGCTCAAGCGCCACCGCAGCAAGATCGCCCGTGTTTCGGCTACGCCCGGAAAAACGCAGGCGCTGAACTTCTACCGTGTGAACGACCTGTTCTTTCTGCTGGACCTGCCGGGCTTCGGGTACGCCAAGGTGCCCAAATCACTGCGCGACGGATGGAAGCCGCTGATCGAGGGATACCTCTCGAGGGACGTGGATCTGAGGGGAGTGGTGCATCTGGTCGACGCCCGCCACGATCCGACGCCCCAGGATCTCCAGATGCTGGATTTCCTCGCCGGAATCCACATGCCAACCCTCGTCGTGCTCACGAAGATCGACAAGCTGAAATGGAGTCAGCGCACCCGCGCCTTCGACGAGGCGGCGAAACGATTGAGGGTCGACCCGGACCAGCTCCTGCCGTTCTCGAGCAAGACGGGCGAGGGCCGGGGCCCGCTGCTGGCCGCGCTCGACGACATTCTCGCCGGACCGTCGGACTCCGCTCCGGCCACCGCCGAACCCGAATGACGGGTCGACTCACCGGACGACTCCTTCTGACCCTGGTCGCGAGCGGTTGTATGCCGTCGGGTTCGGCGCCCAGCGGCCCGGCCGGCTCGACGCCGGTCGCGAACGCTTCTTCCCGGCCCTCGGCCAACCTTCCCACGGGCTTCGGCTCGCTCCGGCTCGAAGATGTGAGCCTGGACCTCGCGACCGATCGGCTTCGTATTCGCGTAACGCCCCTCCACGAAGACATCACCCGCCTCACGGCGCCCGACACCTCGGAGCGCCTCGCGGCGGCTCGTGCGCGCGCGGCAGAGGGCTACACGGTGTTTCTCGTGGCGGTGGAAACCGAAGCACCGGGGGGCGTGGAGTTCGACCCCCTCGACCTCGAGATTTCGACGTATGGGGCGATTCACCGACCCTCGTCGATTCAGGCACTCACGGCCGGATGGGGCGCCGGTCGGCTCGAGCAGCGGAGCCCTCAGCAGGCGCTCTACTTGTTTCCGGCGACGATCGACCCGACCGGCGAGTGGGTGGCCCGCTTCGGCGACGTGAGAAACACGGCGTGGGCATCTCGGCTCCCGCGGCTGGAGGCCGAACGCGCGCGGGTGCGGGCTCGGGCGGGCGGGGGCACTCAGAGTTCGTCGAGTCCGAACTTCTTGATCTTGCGGTAGAGGGTTCGCTCACCGATCTCGAGCAACTCGGAGGCCCTGCGGCGATTCCCGCCCACCGACTCCAGGGCCGCTCGAATCGCCTCTCGTTCCAGGTCCTCCATCGTCATGCCGGGGCGAAAGACCACGACACCCTCGCCGCTCCGGTCTTCGGCGGCTCCCACTTCGATCTCTCCCGTCGCCTCTGCTTCGATGGGGCGATCGTCCTGCCACACGTCGATCACGCGCTCACCCGATCGTGGCGCCCGATCCGACAGGAAGCCGAGGGCTCCGGCCTCCGATCCCTCCGGCCCGGTCTGCCAGGCTTCGAAGTCGCGGCGCAGGTCGTCGAGATCGACCCGCATGTCGACGAGGGTGCGGAAGACGAACTCGAGTTGGGGACGCAATCCCGTGTCTTCGACCCCCGCCCGGGGCGGCGACACCGGCACCGGCAGGAGTCGGTCTCTCCCCTCCGACCCCGAGCGGATCTCGGCCGGAATGTCGCGGGGCTGAATGCGATGCCCCGGCGCCATCACCACCATGCTCTCCACGAGATTCCGCAGTTCCCGCACATTTCCGGGCCAGGAGTGCGCTTTCAGGATCTCCATCGCATCGTCGGAAATGCCTGAAAACGGTCGTCCCAAGCGCTCCGAGACCTCGGCGCTGAAGGCCTTCACCAGAAGGGGAATGTCGGCCGGACGTTCACGAAGGGGGGGAAGCTCGATGTGGAGTACGTTCAGCCGGTAGTACAAATCCCGGCGGAACTCCCGAAGCGCCACAAGTTGCCGGAGTTCCTGGTTCGTCGCCGTGACGATGCGCACATCGACTCGGATCGGCTTCTCTCCTCCGACCCTCAAGAATTCTCGCTGCTCCAGGACTCGCAAGAGCTTCGTCTGGGTCGCCAGCGGCATCTCGCCGATCTCGTCGAGGAAGATGGTTCCCGCATGGGCGAGTTCGAACAGCCCCTTCCGCGCGTCGATGGCCCCCGTGAAGGCTCCCTTCTCGTGACCGAACAACTCACTTTCCAGGAGCGTGTCGGGGAGCGCCGCGACGTTGACGGCAATGAACGGCTTGTGCCGACGAGGCGACAGAAAGTGTAGTCCCCGGGCGACGAGCTCTTTTCCCGTTCCCGACTCGCCCGTGACCAGCACCGTGGAAGACACGGGAGCGATCTGGACGACCCGTTCGAGCACTTCGCGCATGGCGTCGGTCTCACCGATGATGCCGGTGAGCGTCTGAAGGCGCGTGCGCTCCGCCAACCGCCCGCCCACCAGGGCGACTTCATCGGCCCGAGCTTGTGGAGGAAACACCTCCACGATCCCTTCGGGCTCCGATGCAGGCGCGGGCGCATGGGCCAGGACGGGAATTCCGAGGGTGGTGCGCGCCTGCCTCACGAGCGGAATCGGCGGGTTCGACAGCCCGCCCGTGACCACGAGCAGAAGGATCCCCTCGCGATCGGCGATCGCCTCGTCGGGCGTCACGAGATCGACTTCGAATCCCGCGTCGACGAACGCCTTTCGGAGGGCGCCCGCACGCGGCAGATCATGGGTCGAGATCAGGATCACGGGGCAACCCCCGGTGGCGGCGTGTGGTCGGCGGCCTCCCCCTGGAGGAGGGCCGTCATATGGTTCAACAGGGGACCCAACACGGTGATCCCGTCGCGTACCCCTCCCGGACTCCCCGGTAGATTCACGATCAAGACACCGTCTCGCTCCCCGACGAGGCCGCGCGACAGCACCGAAAACGGGGTCGAGGTTTCGCCGAAGCGGCGCAGACGTTCGGCCAACCCCGGGGCGAGCCGTTCGAGAACGGGGCGGGTCGCCTCGGGCGTGACGTCGCGAGGCCCGAAGCCGGTGCCGCCGGTGGTGATGATCGCGTCGATGAACTGGGGATCGGCCCACACCAGCAAAGTTCGTGTGATCTGGATCGCGTCGTCGGGTACGACAAGACGCCGGGGCACGGAATATCCGGCCTCCGCAGCCCACTCCTCGAGCAGGCCGCCACTCCGATCCTCTCGCAGGCCGGCCGCGCACGCATCACTGATCGTCAGGAGCCCGATCCGCATCTTCCCCTCCGTCAGCGTCGGATCGACCCCTCGGAATAGAACGGGGGCCGTTGGACGACGGCGGCGACCGGCTTTCCACGAATGATCACCGCCACCTCGGTGCCCGGCTTCGCCCAGTCTGCGGGCACATAGCCCATCGCGATCCCACAACCGAGAGAGGGGCTCGAGGTGCCGCTCGTGACGACACCCTCGGCGTCGCCGTCCTTCGCGATTTCGTATCCCGGACGGGGAAACCCACGCTCCGTCAGTCGAAGACCGACCAGGCGACGCTCGACCCCACGCTCCTTCTGCAGCCGGAGCGCCTCGCGCCCCACGAAGTCGCCCTTGTCGAGTTTCGTGATCCAGCCCAGGCCCGCTTCGAGAGGCGTGTGGTCTTCATCCAGGTCGTTGCCGTAGAGGGCATAGCCCATCTCGAGCCGCAACGAGTCGCGTGCACCGAGACCCGCGGGGACCGCACCAGCAGACACCAGCGCAGTCCACACCGCCTCCGACCCGGCGGCCGGAAGGTACAGTTCGAAGCCATCCTCCCCCGTGTACCCGGTCGCGCTGATGACCCCTTCGACCCCAGCCACCGAGCCCTCCGCGAACCGGTAGTAGCCGATACCATCGAGATCGGTGTCGGTCAGGCCGGCGAGAAGGCTTCGCGACTTCGGACCCTGGAGCGCAATGAGGCCGATCTCGTCGGACCGATCGACAAGCTCCACGTCGAAGTCGGCCGATCGGTCGGCGATCCACTCCCAGTCCTTGGCCCGGTTCGATGCGTTCACGACGAGCATCCACCGATCCGCGAAGCGGTACACGATGAGGTCGTCGAGAAGGCCACCGTCGGCTTGAACCATGGCTGAATATTGCGCCTGCCCCACCTCGATTCGGGACGCGTCGTTGATCGTGACGGCTTGAATGAGATCGAGGGCGCCCGGTCCGCGCACTTCGAATTCGCCCATGTGACTTACGTCGAACAACCCGGCCGATTCTCGTACCGCGAGGTGTTCACCGGTGATCCCGGTCGGATACTGGACCGGCATCGCATACCCCGCAAAGGGCACGATTTTGCCCGCCAGCGCGACATGTTGGTCATACAGAGGCGTGCGGAGTAGGTCGTCCATCGTTCAATTCGCTCCGATCTGAGGGGCGACGGATCTCAACCGTCACCCATGAGAAACAGCATGAGGGCCTTCTGGGCATGCAGACGATTTTCGGCCTCGTCGAATACACGCGACTGGGGCCCGTCGATGACGTCGGCCGTCACTTCCTCGCCGCGATGGGCCGGCAGACAATGGAGAAAAATGGCGTCGTCCATCGCGGAATCCATCATCGCTGCATCGACGCAGAAGCCATCGAAGGCAATGGCCCGCGCGGCCGCCTCCTCTTCCTGGCCCATCGACGCCCACACGTCGGTGGTCACGACGCGGGCACCGCGAGCCGCCTCCGCGGGGTCACGGGTCAGCACCACGCGGGTGCGAGACCGGGCCCACGCCAGGATTTCGGCATCGGGGTCGTATCCCTCCGGGCACGCGAGGCGGAGTTCGAATCCCAACACACCCGCGGCGTTGAGCCACGAGTTCGCCATGTTGTTGCCATCGCCGATCCAGGCGACCGGCGACGACGCCCAATCGTCACCGAACGCTTCGGCCATCGTCTGCATATCGGCCAGCAACTGACAGGGATGAACCAGGTCGGTGAGGCCATTGATCACGGGGACGGAGGCGTGCCGCGCAAGCTCCTCGACTTCATCGTGCCCGAAGGTGCGGATCATGATGCCGTCGACATATCCGCTCAACACGTGCGCGGTGTCGTGAAGGCTCTCGCCGCGCCCGATCTGACTCGTCGCGTCGGAGAGAAACACGGCATGGCCGCCCAGTTGGGCCATTCCCACCTCGAATGACACCCTCGTTCGTGTAGAGCTCTTCCGGAAGATCATCGCGAGGGAGCGCCCGGGAAGCGTTGCCCCCGTCGCGGTCCCGGCCTTGAGTTCGCGTGCACGAACCAGGAGTCCCAGGAGTTCGGTCGCAGAAAGGTCGCGCAACGACAGAAAGTCCCGCTTGCTGACAGCACTCATGCTCGATTCGTCTCCGATCGACAGGCTTCGGGGGTCGCTATGGGTTTCTAGAGGATGTAGCGTCGCAGATCCTCGTCATCGGCAATCGCGTCGAGGTGCCGATTGACGAATTCTGCGTCGACCCGAACATGTTTCGTGTCACCGTCGGGCAGTTCGAAGAGCACCTCTTCGAGGAGGGTGGTCATGACGGTCTGGAGCCGGCGAGCGCCGATATTCTCCATTCGTGTGTTCAATTCCGTCGCGATCCGGGCGATCGCCGCGACCCCGTCCTCGACGAATTCGAGGGTTCCGCCATCGGTCTCGACCAGCGCCTTGTACTGGTTGAGAAGGGCGTTCTTGGGTTCGGTGAGAATCCGTACGAAGTCTTCTTCTCCGAGCGAGGTCAGCTCGACCCGGATCGGGAAGCGGCCCTGGAGCTCAGGAATCAGGTCACTCGGTTTTGATACATGGAACGCGCCCGCGGCGACGAAAAGAATGTGGTCGGTTCGCACGATGCCGTACTTCGTGGTCACCGTCGATCCTTCCACGATCGGGAGGAGGTCGCGCTGCACCCCTTCGCGACTCACGTCGGGACCCGCTCCACCGCGCTCTCCCGCGATCTTGTCGATCTCGTCGAGAAAGACCATTCCCATGTCTTCGGTGCGGTTCATGGCCTCGTTCACGACCTCGTCCATATCGACGAGCTTGTCGAGCTCGTCCTGGAAGAGAATCCGGCGGGCCTCTGCCACCGTCATCTGCCGCCGTTTCGTCTTCTTCGGCAGCATGTCCTGCAACATCTCGGTGAAGTTGTAGTCCATACCCTCACCCCCCATCGGCACCATCATGCCGTCGAGGCTGGGGGTCTGCGAAACCTCCACCTCGACCTCGCGATCCTCGAGCTTTCCATCTCGCAGAAGCGCGCGCAGCTTCTCGCGCGTGCGAGCGCGCCGGGCTTCGGCCCCCTCGATGTCTCCTCCATCGTGCGAGGGGCGAGCCTCCACTCCGCTCGGCCCCGCAACGAACAGCGGGCGAACCCCCGGTTCCGACGTCGGCTGGTCCTCCACGGGTCCGTCGGGCCCGCTCGAGGCGGGGAAGAGTAGATCGAGAAGGCGCTCTTCGACCCGCGAGTCGGCCGCGTCGGCAACGTCGTCCTCACGTTCCGCTCGGACCATGTTGATCGCCATATCGACCAGGTCACGGATCATGCTTTCGACGTCGCGCCCCACGTAGCCGACCTCGGTGAACTTGCTCGCTTCGACCTTCACGAAGGGAGCCCCGGCCAAACGGGCCAATCGCCGAGAAATCTCGGTCTTTCCCACGCCGGTCGGACCGATCAGGATGAGATTGCTCGGGACGATTTCATCGCGGAGGTCTTCGGGGACCCTCTGTCGCCGCCAGCGATTTCGAAGCGCGATCGCCACCGCCTTCTTCGCGTCGTCCTGCCCCACGATATACGAATCGAGCTCGGCAACGATCTGTCTCGGCGTCAGCCAGTCGCTCCAGTCGTCGGTCTCCTCGGTGGCCGCACCATCGCCGGGACGGGTGCCCGACGGCTTCAGGGGCTCACTCATGGGCTCTCGTCCTCATCGAGTTCCAGAACGGAGATGTCGTGGTTCGTGTAGATGCAGATGTCGGCGGCGATATTCAGACTGGCGCGCACGATCTCAGCAGCAGAAAGGTCGGAGTGCCCGGTCAGGGCGCGGGCGGCCGCTAGAGCGAAACTGCCCCCCGAGCCGATCGCCACGACCTGGTCGTCGGGCTCGATCACGTTGCCGTCGCCCGAGATCAGGAAGAGGTGGGTGCGGTCGGCCACGATCAGCACGGCCTCCATGCGCCGCAGGTACCGATCGGTGCGCCAGTCCTTGGCCATCTCGACGACGGCCTTGGTCAGGTTCGACGGATACCGCTCGAGCTTTTCTTCCAGCTTCTCGAAGAGTGCGAACGCATCGGCGACGGCCCCGGCAAAGCCGGCTAGAATCGAGCCGTCCTTGAGCGCACGCACCTTGCGGGCCTTGGACTTCATGACGGTGTCGCCGAGGGTGACCTGTCCGTCGCCCCCCATCGCCACTCTGCCTTCGCGGCGCACGGCCACGACGGTGGTCGCGCGGATCTTTTGCTCGTTCATCGCCATCCGACATCAGAGGTATTTTCTTCTGGACTCCAACGATAACAGTCTGCCGACTTGACAGGGAGGAGCCCACCGAGGTCCCGGCTACTCCGAACGCGGGTGGGCCTGCCGATACACCCGCTTGAGCCGCTCTCGGGAGGTGTGGGTGTAGATCTGGGTGGTCGAGAGCGAGACGTGACCCAGAAGCTCCTTCACCGCCATGAGATCCGCACCCGCATCGAGGAGGTGGGTGGCGAACGTGTGCCGAAGCGCGTGCACACTTCTCTCCTCGCTGGCGCCGGCAGCCTCGAGGACTCCTTGCACGGCTCGTTGGATCCCTCGTTTTGAAAGCCGACGCCCCATCGGGTTGAGCAGAACCGCTCGGCGGTCTGGCTCGGAGGCCGTCCGGAGCGCCTCCTGTCGGCGTGGCTCGTATCGACGAAAGGCGACGACGGTCTCCGACGTGATGGGTACGAGGCGCTCTTTTCGGCCCTTGCCGCGCACACGCACCTGCTCACCGATCAGGTCCAGATCGGCCACATCCATTCCATGCAATTCCGACAAACGGACGCCACTGCCGTACAACAGTTCGAAAATCAGGAGATTCCGCGACCCCGCGAGCGTGTTCTCCTCCGCCCTCGCGATCGCCGTCTCGAAGACCGAGCGCACTTCGGCGCGACGAAGGTGCCCGGGGAGGGTGCGCTCGAGCCGCGGAGAACGCACGGTGCGAGCGGGGTTGAACTCGAGCTGTTCCTCGAGATGCAGAAAGCGGAAGAAGGTGCGCACCGCCGACAACTTTCGGGCGGAGGTTCTCCTGGAGAGGCCCCGGCGCTCCAGCGACCCCAGAAACGACCGCAACACGAGTCGGTCCACATCGGCCCACGTCCAGCCCGCCGTGCCGCCATGGTCGGCCATGAAGTCCGTCAGATCGGCCAGGTCACGCCGGTAGGCCGCGACGGTGTTCTCGCTCAGGTTCCGTTCGTCCGCCAGGTGGCGGAGAAACTCCGTGCGTGCCGCGACCGGGTCCACCCCTATTGCCCCGTCAGGGCGTCGCCACCCCACGGGGCGGCTTTTCGACCTGCATCAGCGTCGCGGGATCCACGCTCGGAACCGTGTCGACCGATGCCATCCACTCGAGAAATGCGGAGAGGGCCCGTTCGGCCAGGAGGCGCCGTTTCTCCTTCTTGTCGCGGATCTTCTTGTTCAGCGGATCGATCAACCCCCAGTTGGAATTCATCGGCTGAAAATGCTTCGGACGACTCTCTCGGAGAAAGCGGTACAGGCCGCCCAGCATCGTGGTCGGCGGAGGCACCGACGGAGGCAGGCCTCGAAGCACCCGATCCATGTTGAGCGCCGCCAGGAGCCCACTCGAGGCCGATTCCGTGTACCCCTCCACACCCGTCAACTGCCCAGCGAAGATCAGATCGGGTCGATCGACCAACGACCCGTGCGCCGACAGGCGCTGCGGGAAGTTCAGGTAGCTGTTTCTGTGAATCGAGCCCCACCGGAGAAACTCGGCCTCGCCGAGCCCGGGAATCAGCCGAAAGACCCGGCGCTGCTCGCCGATGCGAAGGCGGGTCTGGAACCCGACCATATTCCACATCTGCCCGGCCCGATCCTCGCGGCGAAGTTGCACGACCGCCCAGGGCCGACGGCCGGTTCGCGGGTCTTCCAGCCCGATCGGCTTCATCGGGCCGAACCGCAACGTGTCGTCGCCCCGTGAGGCCATGACTTCAACCGGCAGACACCCTTCGAAATACGGCACGGAATCCCAGTCTGGGCCTTCGTGGCCCTCGCCACTCTTCAATGCCTCGATGAAGATCTGGTATTCGTCTCGGTTCATCGGGCAGTTCAGATAGTCGCCGGATTCCTCGAAACGGCCCGCTTCGAAGACGATGTCGTGGTCGAGAGAATCCCGATCGAGGATCGGCGCGATCGCGTCGAAGAACGCGAGACCCTCATCGCCGAGTGCACCCTGGATCGAGGTCGACAGCGCATCAGAGGTGAGGGGACCCGTCGCCACGATCGCCGGTCCCGGCGGAAGCTCGGTCACCTCTTCTCGCACAACCTCGATCTGCGGATACGCGGCGACCGCTCGTGTCATCGCCCGCGAGAAAAGCTCGCGGTCGACCGCGAGCGCCGACCCGGCCGGAACCTTGGTCTCGTCGGCGGCGGCCAGTAGAACCGACCCCAGCAGTCGCATCTCCCGCTTCAGTTGGCCGTGGGCATTGGCGGGGTCCTCGCTCTTGAACGAGTTGGTGCAGACCAGTTCGCCCAGTCCGTCGGTCTGGTGCGCATTGGTGCCCTTGACCCCCCGCATCTCGACGAGTCGAACCGACCATCCACGCCGGGCCAGGCCCACCGCCGCCTCACACCCGGCGAGTCCACCCCCCACCACGGTGACGACTTGATCGCCCCTCGAAGCCTCGCTCATCGCCCGTCCTGTTTGTTCGTCGCAGGCGCCGTCGTCGCGGCGGCCTTCTTCGCAGTGGTCTTCTTCGCAGTGGCCTTCTTCGCAGTGGTCTTCTTCGCAGTGGCCTTCTTCGCGGCGGCCTTCTTCGCGGTGGCCTTCTTCGTCGCACGCTTCTTCGCCGGGGCCTTCTTGGCCGTGCCCTTCTTCGTCGATCCCTTCTTGGCGCCGGCCTTGGCTGCTGTCTTGCGGCTGCCCCCCTTGCGACCCTTTCGGCCGCCTCCGCGGGCCGCGCGTCTCGCGAGAAGCTCCACGGCGGTCGCCAGATCGACCTCCTCGGGGTCGACGGTCTTCGGAACGTTCGCATTGAGCGAACCATCGCTCACGTAGGGGCCGTAGCGCCCATCCAGGACTTGAATGGGGCTCCCCGTCTCCGGGTGGTTCCCCAGTTCCTGAATCACGCGCCGGCCACCCGATTCTTCCTTTTGCTTGATCAACGCCAGGGCTTCGGCCAGGGTCACCTCGAACATCTGCTCGGCACCCTTCAGATTCGCGTACGTCTTTCCACGCTTCACGAAGGGGCCGTAGCGTCCCAACGCCGAGACGACCTCCTCGCCGCTCGCCGGGTCGATGCCCAGAAGCCGCGGCAAGGAGAGGTAGCGGAGCGCCAACTCCAGAGTCACATGCTCCGGAGAAAGATCTTTCGGGAGGCTCACGCGGGTGGGCTTCTCTTCACCGGGCGCCGGCGCCCGCTCCACGTAGGGTCCGTAGGGCCCCACTTTGACTCGCACCTCGAGGTCGGAGGCCGGGTCGTCTCCGAGGACTTCGTCGACCGTGCCCTCCAGCGACCGCGTGCTCTTGCACTCCGGATAACCGGAGCAGCCGAGGAACGACCCCCGCTTGTTGAACTTCACGATCATCGGTCGTTGACACTTGTCGCACACCTCCCCTTCGGCGGCCAGGATCTCCTTCAGGACATCCTCCGACACTTCGTTGCCCTTCTCGAGACGGCCCTGTAGCCGCGGGTAGAAACCCGCAAGAAGGTCCTGCCAGCTGGTCTCGCCCTCCTCGACCCGATCGAGTTCCCCCTCCATGCGCGACGTGAACGCGACGTCGAAGATGTCGGGGAAGACCTTGATCAGAAGCTTCACGACCACCTCGCCGAGATTGGTCGGCTCGAAGCGACGTTTTTCGAGGGTCACATAGTCCCGGTCCAGGATGGTCGAAATGATCGCGGCGTAGGTCGACGGTCGCCCGATTCCCAGAGCCTCCAGCTCCTTGACCAACGACGCCTCGGAGAACCGGGGCGGGGGCTGCGTGAAGTGCTGCTTCGGCTCCATTCGCTCCAGATCGGCCGTGTTGCCCTCGTCGAGCGCCGGAAGCGGTTCGAGGTCGTCGAGCCTCCGATGGTCTCCATCTTCGGTCGCTTCGAGATAGAGGCGTGTGAAGCCCTGAAACTTCACGACCGATCCGGTGGCGCGATACAGATACGCCCGCCCGCTTCGGCCCTCGAGACGGAAATCCACGGTGGTCGTGTCGTAGACGGCCGGAGACATCTGACCGGAGACGAACCGGAGCCAGATCAATTCGTAGAGCGCCGCTGCGTCGGGGGCCAGGAAACCCGCGGCCTCCTGGGGGTGGATCGTGACGTCCGTCGGCCGAATGGCTTCGTGGGCTTCCTGGGCACCCTTCTGCTGCTTGCCTTCCCAGCCGCGCGGGCTGGCCGGGAGGTAGTTCGCTCCAAACTCACCCTCGATCCAGGTGCGGGCGGCGGCCACGGCCCCAGGGTCGACGTCGGCGCCGGTCACCAGGCC
>CBDUEZ010000029.1:0-20971 GCA_965366355.1 uncultured bacterium | reverse complement strand
GCGCCGAGATTGATCGCGGTCGTGGTCTTTCCGACTCCACCCTTCTGGTTGGCGATGGCGATGACGCGAGACATGGAGGCTCGGTGGAGAGTTGGAGGGACTGCCATGCACGACCGGCAGAACGGGCAGGGAATATAGGAGGCCCGGTCCGGCAAGGTAAAGAATGCAAAGCACCCCCTGTCGGTTCTCCACATTGGCTGGACCCATTGGTTCCACGCCGCTGCTCATGACACCCAGACCGGATGTTCGCGGCCCTTGGCCCCATTGTGCGTGACTCGAGTGCGCTGAGGCGGTTGTTCCACGTGGAGCAATCCACATCGGCAGCGCCCCGTGTGGATAGGCGGCGCACCGCGAACCTCGAGCTCATCTCCGGTCAGGCCCGTAGACCGCTCACCCTCCCAGAGGGATTGTTCCACGTGAAACAGCCCGGTGACTCACCCCCTGGGGCCCCCTCAACCTGGAACCCGCAAGGCGAGATTCCCGTCGTCTCAGCCGAAACGTTGTTCCACGTGGAACAGACCCGCCGGACTCAACCCCTGCGGCCCCTCCATCTAGACCTCACCCAACGAGACTCGAGTTCTCCCGGCTTCGCGACGGCTCAGATGGTGTGCACCCCTATAATGACCCGCCAAGGAGAACTTCCGGCCATCCGTCCCTGCGCGCGTCGCGCCCGTCGCGTATTGAGGCGCCCGCGCGCACGCGGACCGCGCTCGTCGCGCCAGCCACATCGTTTTGAGGCTCTGTTCCGCGCACAGCTCGCCCAAGCGAACCGATGCCACGCTCCCAGCGATCGACGAATTGAGACGGGCTGATGCGGGACCCGAAGAGCGATGTTCCACGTGGAACACCTCACGCACCCTGGATCCTGCACCCACTGGCTGGTCTCAGTCGACCGAAGCCCCCGACGCCACGGAGGTGCGGCGGAGTTTCTTCACTTCCATCACCAGGTTCTGGAGGTCAGACTGCGAAACGCCTGCTATCCGACCGGCCTGGGCGAGGGTGAGCGGCCGGACTCGGTGAAGCTTCTCCCGAGCTTCGGCAGAGAGGCTGAGGAATCCTGAATACGGCAGGCTCTCGTCCAGAGAGAAGGCCGCCCTCGATCGCAGAACCTCCGCCCGCTGCCTCTCGCGCATCACATACCCCGCGTATCGGAGCTCGACCTCGACGGCCGCAAGTGCCGTAACTTCTTCGGGTGCAACCACTTGCAGTCCCCCCGCAGCCGCGAGCGCGCACCCGGACACCCCCGGACGTTGAAGAAGCTCCGCGGCGGAGGTGGGGCCGCTGAGCGACCCCGCACCAGCCTCGTCGAGCACGGGCATCACCTGCTCCGGGGTCAGACGAGTTTCGACGAACCACCGTCGAATCCTCGTTTCCGACTCGAGATGCCGATCGAGAGCGCTTTCCTGGCGGTCGGTAAGAAGCCCGAGGGAGCGCGCCTTCGGTCCCAGGCGGTGAACGGCGTTGTCTTGCCGCAGAAGCAGGCGGAACTCCGAGCGGGACGTGAACAATCGATACGGCTCGTCAACGCCCCGGGTCACGAGATCGTCAACCAGAACGCCCAGATAGGCTTCATCGCGTTCCAGAACAAACGGAGCCCTACCCAGAGCTCGAAGACCCGCATTCGCGCCCGCCATCACCCCCTGTGCCGCGGCTTCCTCATATCCCGTGGTTCCGTTGATCTGCCCAGCGAAGAACAGGCCGGGAATCGCGCGCACCTCGAGGGTGTGTCTCAGCTGATGGGGAGGAAAGTAGTCGTACTCGATCGCGTACCCCATCCGGGTGATCCGAGCGCGCTCGAGGCCGGGGATCGTGCGCAGGAACTCCTGCTGAACCTCTCCGGGGAGAGAGGTCGAGAGGCCGTTCACGTACAGCTCCGACGTATCCAACCCTTCCGGCTCGAGAACGACCCTGTGTCGCGGTGCATCGGGAAACCGCACGATCTTGTCTTCGATCGATGGGCAATACCGAGGTCCACGCCCGGAGATTTCCCCTCCGTACAGCGCGCTCTGCTCGATGCTCTGTGACACCAGGTCCCGCAGCTCCGGGCCGGTCCAGGTGACCCAACACGGCCGCTGCTCCGGAATGACTTCGCGAGAGTAGGCCGAAAACCGGTAGTCGTCGTCTTCCCCCTCCTGTCGCTGCAGCCGATCGAAGTCGACGGTTCGCCCGTCGACTCGGGGCGGGGTGCCCGTCTTGAATCGCGCGACCTCCAGTCCCTCACCTTCGATCGCTTCGGCCAGCTCCACCGACGGCGCCTCACCGGCCCGACCGGCCCCCAGACCCTCGAGCAGTCCCATATGGATCCGCCCCCGAAGAAATGTGCCCGCCGTGACGACCACAGCCTGAGCCGAGATTCGCGCGCCACGCCGCGTCACCACCCCCGACAGCCTCGCCCCCGTGTGCTCGAACCCAACCACGCGATCCTGCAGCAGGTCGAGATCGTCGAGTTCTTCCAGGGCCTTCCGAACCAGCCTCGGATACAGGGCCCGGTCGCACTGCGCCCGAGGCCCCCACACGGCCGGACCGCGCCCACGATTCAGCATGCGGTAGTGAATTCGGGATCCGTCGGTGGCTCGTCCCATGATCCCGCCGAGGGCATCGACCTCACGCGCCACGACACCTTTTGCGATCCCCCCGATCGCCGGATTGCAACTCATCTGCCCGAGGCGATCGAGGTCCGGGGTGACCAGTAGCGTGCGGGCACCCAGGCGCGCAGACGCCGCGGCAGCCTCGGTGCCCGCATGCCCCCCGCCAACCACCACTACATCATACTCGTAGCGCATCTTTCACCCCTTTCATTTCCCGATACAGAACGACGCAAAAAGCCGATCGAGAACCGCCTCCGAGTCGACGAGGCCCACGAGCGCCTCCAACTCCGACTCCGCGCTTTTCAGATGGGTGGCCGCATACTCCGCCGCAACTCCCGATCTCAGCTCCCTCGAGAATCTCTCCACATCGGCCGCAGCATTCGACACCGCCTCCGCCTGCCTCGACCGGAGCAAGACGGGCATCTCGTCATCCAGGTCGCGAAGCCGTCCGAACACCCTCGATACGATCGCCGACCGGAGGTCTCCCAACCCCGCGCCGCTCTTCGACGACACGGCGACTCCCCGATCGATCCCTTCGCCGACGCCGTCGATCGAGACGTCGGCCTTCGTTCGAACGATCAGGCACGGAGCCCTTTTCTCGTTCAACCAGGCCCGCTCTTCGTCGAGAAGCGAGCGCTCGCACGACACGCAGTACAGAATCAGATCGGCATGATCCACGAAGCGGTGGGCGACTTCGATTCCCAGACGCTCTACGACATCATCCGGATCGCCGAGGCCGGCGGTATCCACCAGATGGATCGGGAACCCCTCCATGGAGACATCGACCTCCAGCGCGTCACGCGTGGTGCCGGGAATCTCGGTGACCAACGCCCGCTCCTCGCCCAACAGCGCATTGTACAGCGACGATTTGCCCGCATTCGGTCGTCCCGCTAGCACCACCCTCGCTCCCGACCGGAGCCTGCGCCCCTCCGGAGCGGTCGCCGCCAACAACCGCAGTTGATCCGACAGAGTCGAGGCCCGTTCTGCGATCTCGGCGGCCGGCACCGGCGCATCGTCTTCGTCGGGAAAGTCGATGTGATGCGACAGCACAGCCTCGAGGTCGAGAAGCTCGTCCCGGATTCCGGAGACCCGGTCGGAAAGATGTCGCTCCAGCTGCCGAAGAGCCGTGCGGTGCAGCACCTCGCCATTGCCCTCGATCAAGTCTCCCAGCGCCTCGGCCTGAATCAGGTCGAGTCGACCGTTCGCCACCGCCCGCCGGGTGAACTCCCCCCTCTCGGCCCGCCGAGCCCCCGCCGACAGAATCGCCTCGAGAACCAGCCGAACGGCGACCTCTCCCCCGTGGCCCGAAAACTCGAACGAATCTTCGCCCGTGAACGAGGCCGGAGCTGAAAACACGGTCAGGAGTCCCTGGTCGACGGCCTCACCGGTGGTCGGATCGACCACCACGGTAAGATGGGCGAACCGCGGCACGAGCGGGTCAGGCAGCCGTGGCGCCACCGACCGTGCGATCTCGAGCGCACGGGGCCCCGACACCCGCACTACGGCGATCGCCCCTACGCCCGGTGGCGTCGCCCGCGCGGCGATGGTCTCGATGAGCTCCGTCACGACCGATCGCCCGCGCGGGGGCTATTTAGCCTTTCGGTCCAGCTTCACCGGCCCCGCTTTCGCAGCGGCTTTCCGCTCCCGCGCGATCATGAACTGCTGCGGGATCGTCGCAAGGTTCGCGGTGGCGTAGTAGAGGTTCAGCCCCGACGGGAAGTTCATGAAGATGAATCCGAAGAACGGCGGCATGAAGTACATCATCATCTTCATCTGCGGGTTCTTGCCCGCATCAGGCATCGAGCGGAACGAGATGAACTGCAGCGCAAACATCGAAACCGCCAGAATGATCGGAAGAATGAAGAATGGATCCTTGGCCGACAGGTCCGGAAGCCAACCGAACGGCACGCCTCGCAACTCGATGGTGTTCTGGAAGACGAAGAACAGCGCGATCAGGACAGGCCAGGGGAGCAGCATCGGAAGACAACCCGCGAGCGGATTGAACCCATACTCCTTGTAGAGATTCATCATCTCCTTCTGGAGCTTCTCCGGGTTGTCCTTGTACTTCGTCTGGATCTCCTTCACCAGCGGCTGCACGGCCATGTTCCTCATCTGCGCACGCATGGCCTTGTTGTTCAGCGGCCATAGGGCGAGACGCATGAGAACGCCGAAGATCACCAGAACCCAGCCGTAGCCGACGCTCAGATTGTCGTGAAGAAAGTTCAGTATCCAGAGCGTCAGCGTCACAAACGGCCGGATCAGAGGCCGCAGCCACTTCCAGCCGTACGGATTGACGTCTTCCATGTCGGCGCCAACGGCCTGCAATCGCGAATAGACCTGCGGGCCCATGTAGAGGCGGTAGGCCGCGAGTCCGTCGTTTCCGATCGCCTGCGTCACCTCGATCGTGGGACGCATCTCGTTGAGGCCCGGTCGCGTGATCACGCCTCCGAGGTAGGGTCCCTCCTCTCCTTCTCCCGCGCCGGGAAGCACGGCCACCACGAAGTACTTGCTCTTCACGCCGGCCCACAGGTACGGGCCCTCGTGAATTTCGGGTCGCTCGACCTTGCGCATCTCGGTCGACCGCACGCCGTCGTTGAGATGGTTGCCCACCCACGACATCACCCGCGCTTCCTGGACCGAGTCGGCCTCATTGAACGCGAGCCCCTGGCCGAGGCTCGTGAGAAGCAAGGGCCGGTCGACGCCCCGCACGTCGGCGGTGACGTCGATCAGGAAGTCGTCCGGCCTGAACGTGTAGGTGATTTCGACGCGTAGAGGCGAGTCGGCGCGGTCATGGATGAAGTGCAAGGCCTGCGGACCACCGCCCTCCGACAGTTGGAGCCCGGCGGCCGGCTCGACGTCGAAATCCAGGTCGGCCAACGAGAGGGTGTCACGACCGACGACCAGCGACTTGGCGAGCGCATCTCCCCCCTCGGGAAGCAACTGCACGACACCATCCCGACCGTTCAACGCCTGATAACCCAGCAGTTCGGCCGACTCGAGGGTCGCCCCCCGACTGGTGAACTCGAACCGGTATTCGGGGGACTCCACGACGATCGCCTGGGCGGGAGGCCTCGGAAGAGCGTCTTGAGCCGCCTCGGGAGCCGCCTGAGCCGCCTCGTCAACCGCCGCTCCGCCGGGGGCTTCGGCCTCGTCGCGCACGAGATTCCGGAGCGGCGATTCGCCCTCGGCCGGTACCGAATCCAGGGACGGGACCACAGGGTCCTCGATAATCGGGGGGAACATCTTGTTGGTTCCCCAGATCACCAGGAACATCAGCCCCAGCGCGAGTATGAAACGACCTTCGGTGCTCATGGCATCTATTCCGTCGAGGTGCTTTCCGTGTCCCCGGCTGACCCGGGAAGCGAGGGGACCGGATCGAAGCCGGACCCTCCCCACGGGTGACACCGGAGTATCCGGCGAACCGCCATCCATCCGCCCCGAAGCGCCCCGTATCGCTCCAACGCGTCCACCGCATAGGCCGAACAGGTCGGCGTGTACCGACATGAGGGCGGGGTAAGCGGTGAAATCCCCACCTGGTAGAAACGAACGACCCCGATCAGGAGCCTTCGGACCACGTTCTATCCACCCATTCTACGAGTTCACGGCGAAGATCCTCGAACCCCACCTGGTAGGCCTCGCGCCTCGCGCGCACCAGAAGATCGACCACCACCCCAGTACTCCTCAACCTCGGGAGAACTTCACGACGCCCGATCTCGCGCAGGCGACGCTTCAACCGATTCCGCTCCACGATTCGATGGCGGTGCTTCGGAACGATCACCCCAAACCGTGGATGCGAAACAGGGGAAGCGGTGAAGACAACGTCCAAATGGCGTGTCCTCGAACGCTTCCCCTTCGAGAAGACCCGGCGGATGTCGGAGCCCAGACGGACCCGGACCTCCTTCGGGAACCTCGTATCGGGACGGACCGGAGCCGGCTCGTCGGCCGTCGTCCGAGACCCGTCCATGTTCGCTACTTCGAGCCGATCCTCACGGTGAGGCGGGCCCGGCCTTTCTTCCGGCGGGCCGACAGCACCTTACGACCACTCTTGGTCTTCATGCGGGCCCGAAACCCGTGCTTGTTGACCCGCTTCCGGTTGCGGGGACGGTAGGTCGGCATCATGGGTCGTGTTCCAGCTCAGAGTCGCTAATGTGAAGTGTCGAGCTTGAAAAGCTACCGTCGGGCCGGGTGGCGAGTCAACCCGGGGAATGGACCGCCCTTCCAGTTGACTTTTCCACAGTCGATCTCTAGCTTCGCCGGCCCTCAATTCTGAGGGTGCGTCCTCGGATCCGTGTCTCTCAGCAATCGGGATTCCCAGTGCCCCTCTGGGTCTCGATCTCCCACTGCCCATGGAGTTTACAGCCACCGATCTCTGGTCCCGCATCATGGATGCGGTTCGACCCGGGATACCCCCGCAGAGCTTCAAGGCCTGGCTCTCTGCGACGCGGGCCGTGGCACTGACCGACACGGAACTCCAGGTCGAGGCTCCCAGTCAGTTTCACGCTGAATGGATCGAAGACAAGTACCTACCGACGCTCGAGGATCTGGTTCATTCGATGGTCGGACGATCGGTGCGCCTCACGATTCTCGCCGGCAGCGGATCGACTCCCGTCTTTCCGAACGTCGACGTCGCTCCGCCGTCGGTTCCGGAGCCCGTACAGCGCCCTGAGCCGACCCGCACCGCGACACCCAATCCCCGCCTCAGCCGGCCCCTGCTGAACGACCGTTACACCTTCGAGCGCTTCGTGGTGGGGAGCAATAACCAGCTGGCTTCGGCCGCCTGCCACGCTGTAGCCGAACAGCCCGCTCGCATGTACAACCCCCTCTTTCTGTACGGGGGCGTGGGCCTGGGCAAGACGCACCTGATGCATGCCATCGGCAACCACATTCTGGCGTCGGCTCCCGAGACGAAGGTCCTCTACATCACGACCGAACAGTTCGTGAACGACCTCGTCACCTCGATTCGGGAGGGGAAGACCCGGGAGTTCCGGCAGCGCTACCGCGAAGTCGACCTGCTTCTCGTCGACGACGTGCACTTCATGAAGGAGAAGGAAGGCACCCAGGAGGAGTTCTTCCACACCTTCAACGCCCTCTACGACGCCCGGAAGCAGATCATTCTGACGAGTGATCGTCCCCCGAAAGACATCAAGGGACTCGAGGTGCGGCTCGTGAGCCGATTCGAGTGGGGACTGGTGGTCGACATCAAGCCGCCCGACTGGGAAACACGCGTGGCGATCCTTCGCAAGAAGGCCGAGGACGATGGCTTGACCCTCGACCCTGCGGTCATCGACTTCATCGCCCGGTCGTGCACCGCCTCGGTGAGAGAGCTCGAAGGAGCCGTCATCAAGCTCCTCGCGTACTCCTCGTTGACGCACCAGGAGATTACGGAGAGTCTGGCACGCACGGCGCTGTCGGGAATGATCCGCACCGGTGACCAGGAGGGCATGTCTCCCTCGGTGGCGTTGACGCCCGAACGCGTTCGCCAGGTGGTCGCCGACGAGTGGGGCGTCAAGCCCGAGGGGCTGGCGTCAAAGCGTCGCACCAAGGATCTGACCGTGCCCCGACAAGTGGCGATGTTTCTGATCAAGGAAATTCTCGACACGCCCCTCGTCGCCATTGGTGAGGTGTTCGGCGGTCGCGACCACTCGACTGTGATCCACTCCATTCGGAAAGTCGAAATCACCGCCGCCGAGGACCTGGAATTCGCCGCACGGGTAGCGAAGCTTCGCTCTCTTCTGACCGGCTCGGATGGAGGGCGTGGATGAGCCCGAAAGTTCTCCACGGCGCCGGGGAAAACCGGAGCCTTTTCCACCGCCCCTCTTCGCCTCTGGTGGAGTTTTCCTCGATCGCGACATTTGTCCACCCCGAGCCCACAGCCTTGCGAGGGCCGGAAACCCGCAGTACAGCCCCACATCCGGCGCCTGAGGGCCCGGACCGTCCACAACTCCACAGCCCCTACTACTACTGCTTTTCTTTTCTAGAATAGAAACTACCAAGTAGGGCATGTGGGAACGTTGATCGTTCATCTCGGAGTGGAGTCTCCATGAAGTTCACCATCACGCGTCAGAACCTTCACAGCGGCCTGGCCGCCGTCTCATCGAGTATTCCCAGCAAGACCACGCTTCCCGTGCTGTCCAACATTCTCTTCGAGACCGAAGACGGTGGGGTGTGGATGAGCGGTACCGATCTGGACGTATCGGTTCGAGTGAAGGTCCCTGCAGAGGTCCACGAGGCGGGCAGTCTGACGGCTCCGGGAAAGAAGCTCCAGGAGATCACTCGCGAACTGCCCGACCAGCCTGTCGAGATTTCGACGCGATCGGATCAGATCGAGCTCTCGTGCGGCCGGAGTCGGTTCAAGCTCAACGGTCTACCGGCCGACGAGTTTCCGTCGCTCCCCAACGTCGACTTCGACGCTGCGGTCGACGTGAAGGGCAAAGACCTGCAGAGTCTCATTCAGCACACGGCTTTTGCGGTGTCGAGTGAAGAAAGCCGTCCGATCCTCAACGGCGTCCTTTGGGAACTCCGGGAGGGTTCGATGCGGATGGTGGCGACCAACGGTCACCGACTCGCCCGCATGGGTGTGCCGACGGGACCGGGGTCGATCACGAGCACCGACTTCATCGTGCCGCCCGCGGCGTTGTCCCAGGTTCAACGGCTGTTCAAGGATGCGGCCGACATCCAGGTGGCATGGGACCACGGAGCCGATGGCACGGCGAGAAAGAACCATCTCGGATTCCGCTCCGGATCGACCGAGGTCTACACTCGTCTGATCGAGGGCACGTATCCGAACTACGAGCAGGTGATCCCGAAAGACAACGACAAGAACGCCATCATCGACAAAAAGGCGTTGGAGTCGGCGGTCAAACGGATGGCCGTGGTGGCGTCGGATCAGACCCACCGGATCCGTCTGCGCTTCGAGGAGAACCGGGTGCATCTCAACGTGCTCACTCCCGACCTGGGCGAGGGGCACGACGAGATCGAGCTCGGTTACGGCGGCGAGGAAATGGAGATCGGCTTCAATGCGAACTACCTCCTCGAGGTGCTTCGCTACATGCCGACCCAGGAGGTCAAGCTCAGCTTCAAGGCTCCGGAGCGCGCAGCCACGATCGAACCGGTCGGAGAAGCCGACGAGAGTGTCGACTACCTCTGTCTCGTGATGCCGCTTCGCCTTCTCGACTAGTCGCCCAACGAGGTGGTCAGGGCCGGTGGGTCAACCGCCGGCCCTGGCAGCCTCGAGAAGCTCCGTGCCGCGATAGACGGCGACCAGGGGGAGGCCAGCCGCTTCCAGCCGCTCGCGGCCCCCTTCCTCACGGTCGACGAGGGTGACGACGCCGACGATCGTGCACCCGTAGTCGCGCAGCACCTCGACCGCTTTCAGGGCACTTCCTCCGCTCGTCATCGAGTCTTCGACGACGATGCAGTGGGCGTCATGGGGGAGTCCCCCTTCGACCTGTTGGCCCGTGCCATGCCCTTTCGGCTGTTTCCGCACGGAAAATGCGTCGCGGGGATCACCGGCGTCGAAGCTCTCCCGGGCGATGGCATACGAAACCGGGTCGGCTCCCATCGTCAGGCCGCCTACGTGTGTGAAGGTCAGCCCGCTGGCGCGAAGGGCGTCCCAGCATACCTTCCCAGTGAGGGCCTGACCCTCCGCCGACATCGTCGTTCGACGAGCGTCGACGTAGTACGACGAACGTGCGCCGCTCGCGAGGGTAAAATCTCCGATGCGGACGGAGCGCTCGACGAGGAGCGCTTTGAGGCGGGTTCTATTATCCATGCCGCCATCCTCCGCCGGTACCCCCACGACGTCAAGCCCTGACCATGTTTCAACCACGCCGGACCCTTCGCTTCTTCGCCCTGGCTGCCTCCCTGCTCGGGGTCGCCTGCGAGGGAGGCGGCCCTATCGATCCGGGCACGCTGCGGTTCGGCCAGGTCGGCCGAGTACAGCTGACGGTGGTCGCTCCGCTGGCCCTGGGGCTCGGTGAGATGGAGCAGATTCTCACCTGGACCTCCGACGGTCGCTGGACGGTCGACGAAGAGGTGCGCTACAAGGGCGTGGTGGGCGATGCCTCGACTCAGCGCCTCGAGGGATCGTCCGAGGCGCTGGCCAACACCTACGCCCAGTGGATCACCGACGCCAATGACAATCCCGGGCTCAAGCTCTTCGTCGAGGGACTCGACCCGGATCTGAACCCGACGTGTGCCATCATCCACTCCAGGGTCACGCTGGAGATCAGTGATACGCCTTCGGGAATGTCGGAGAGTTGGACGCGGTGTGTCCCCGGGTTTCTCCAGAGCCTCACGCCCTTCGGAGCGCTTCCCGACCCGGGAGCGCCGCGCGTGGCGAATCTCGCTCGTCTGGCCCGGGACTACACCGTGGGCCAATCGTTCGAGTCGGCGTACGAGGGCACTCAGCCCTTTGCCACGCTCGACAAAGGCGAAGACACGCCGTCGGGCCTCTCCGCTCCGACCATCATTCAGAATCCGACCGACTTCGAGGCCTTCTGGGCCATCCATGCTCCGGGAAGGCCCGTGCCACCGGTCGATTTCACCGAAGAAACGGTGGTCGTGGCGGCGCGGGGTGAGCGGCGGGAGGCGGGCGACAGCCTCGAGGTACGGGCGGTGAAGCCGGCGGGTCCGCTGGGCACGGTGGTGACCCTCGTGCAGCGCGTCCCGGGTGACTTCTGTTCGCCGGCCGAGGTGACGCACGTTCCGTTTCACATCATCGTCACGCCCCGGGTGCCTCAACCCGTGAGTTTCCAGTCGCCCGTCCTGATCGAACTGGTGGACTGCGGGTGAGGGGAGTCTCCATCCGGCGACGATTCGTACTGCTGCTCGGTGCGTTCTCCGTTCTTCTGGCGATCCTTTTCGGCTACATGGCTTGGAGAGTGGCCGGCACAGCTCTGGAGGCGGAAGTCGATCAGCGGCTCATTCACGTCGCCGGGGCTGTCGCGAAGACGCAGATTGATCCCGACGCCCTGCTCTTCCTCAATCCCGGCGACGAAGACTTGCTGGAGTGGATCGGTGTCCAGAGCCAGCTCGACAGCCTCGCGACCTATTATGTGGCCGACGCCTGGGTCTTTCGGCCCGACGGGCGCTCGGTCGTCACACGGTCGGCGCCGGACTCGGTGCCGATCGGGACGCAACTCCGCTTTCTCGCGCAATACGAGAATGAGATCCGCCTCGCCCAACGGGACGGAAGCTCGACGACTCCGGTCTGGTTCGACGACTCGGGCGCACCCTACAAGTACGGCTTCACCGCGGTGGGCGGGCTCATGTTGGGGGTTCTCATGCCCGCCGACCTCTACGAGCCGTTGGGGCGCCTCCAGAGGTCCCTTATTCTCGGATCGCTTTTCGGCCTCGGCCTCAGCTTCCTCCTGGGGACGTTCCTTGCCGGGAGCATTGCGTACCCCCTCGAGCGCCTGGTGAAGGCTGCGGGCCGAATTCAGCGGGGGTACCTCGATCGACCGGTCCGCCTTGATCGGGAAGACGAGCTGGGACGGCTGGCCGACGCCATGGAGCGAATGCGGCGGGGTGTGTTGGAACGAGACGAGCAACTTCGGCTCATGCTCGCCCAGGTCGCCCACGAGATTCGCAATCCCCTGGGCGGGCTCGAATTGTTCGCGACGGCGGCCATCGACGCCGAAGACCGCGACGAGCGGGTGCGGCTGATCAATCGGGTGCGGGGTGAGGTTGGCGCCCTCAACCGAATCATCAACGACTTTCTCGCCTTCGCTCGACCCACGGCGGTAGAGATGAGCAGCTTCGATCTGCGGGTTCCCGCCCGAGAGGCGGTCGAGCTGGCTACGGCCGAGGGGCCCGGTCGCGACGCGAGAATCGAACTTTCGCTGCCCCAAGGGGCTCTGATCGCCCGCGCGAACCCCGAGCAGGTCAAACGTGTGATACTCAACCTGGTGCAAAACGCCTTCTCGGTCTCCGATCGGGTCGGTCTTCGCGGCTCCGACGAGCGGGGTGAGGCCATGCTGGCCGTCGCCGACGACGGTCCGGGAGTTCCTCACGATCAGCGGCAGCGCATCTTCGAGCCCTTCGTGACCGACAAGGAGCAGGGTGCCGGTCTCGGGCTCGCGATCGTCAAACGCGACATGGAGGCGATGGGCGGGAGAGTCGAGGTTCACGACGCCGCTGAGGCCGGCGTTGGGACGGGGGCCGAGTTCCGGGTATATTTTCCGGGCCTCGACGCGCCTCCCGAGCTCTAAGCACAGACCATGGCCAACATCCTCATCATCGACGATCACGACTCCATGCGGGAGGGGCTCGAAATCCACCTCCGGCGTCGAGGGCACCGCATTTTCGCGGCGTCGGGTGGGCAGGCTGGCCTGGATCTCCTGCACGAGTCGCCCATCGATCTCGTAATCACCGACCTCAAGATGGCGAAGGTCGATGGAATGCAGGTGCTGCGTACGGTCAAGGAGACGGCGCCCGAAACCGAGGTGTTGGTGATCACCGGGTATGGCACGATCGAGACCGCCGTCGAAGCCATGAAGCTGGGCGCGGCCGATTTTATCACCAAACCGTTCTCGTCGGAGGAATTCGGCGTGAAGGTGGATCGCCTCGTCGCCGACCGCGAGGAGAAATCTGCTCTTCGCAAGGAGAACCTGGCCCTACGGGTCGAGAATGCCGCCCTGAAGGAGGGTGGCGACGTGCGGTACGGCGAGATCGTCGGAGACTCCGCCCCGATGCGGCAGGTGTTTCGATGGATCGAGCGAGTGGCGCGGAGCGACTCGACGGTCATGGTCTACGGGGAGTCGGGCACCGGGAAAGAGCTGGTCGCCCGTGCCGTTCATGCCGGGAGTCGGCGGCGGGAGCGTCCCTTCGTTCGTGTGAACTGTGGAGCACTCTCGGAGGGCCTTCTGGACTCCGAGCTCTTCGGGCACGAAAAGGGGGCGTTCACCGGGGCTGATCGGCGGCGACGGGGACGCTTCGAACTCGCCGACTCGGGCACGCTGTTTCTCGACGAAATCTCGACGATCAACCACGCGACCCAGGTGCGCCTGCTCCGCGTTCTCCAGGAACGCGAACTGGAGCGGGTGGGCGGTGAAGAGACCATTCCCGTCGACGTGCGCATCGTCGCGGCCACGAACACTCCGGCCGAGGAACTCCTGGAGGGAGACTTCCGCGAAGATCTGTTCTATCGACTGCACGTGGTGCCGATCCAGCTTCCCCCCCTCCGGGCCAGAAAAGAAGACATTCCTCTTCTGGTGTCCCATTTTCTGGACAAATTGCGGGAACGGACCGGGTCGCGGGTCGAAGAAATCTCATCGTCGGCGATCGACCGCCTCATCTGCCATGATTGGCCGGGCAACGTGAGAGAGCTCGAAAACGTGGTCGAAAGGGCTCTCGTGATGGCGGATCACGAGCTTCTGGAGGCCGACGATCTGCCGCCCCTGGGCGAAAACGGGCGATCTCTTCCGGTGAGAACGACCCGAATTGCCGAGCCCGGCGACGCGTTCCCCGACGGCGGAACCGACCTGAACCGGGCGATGGAAGGCCTTGAGGAACGACTCTTGCGACAAGCGTTGGAGCAAGCCGAGGGTGTCAAGGCCGAAGCTGCCCGATTGTTAGGACTCAAGCCAAGCGCCCTCTACTACAAACTGGAGAAGTACGGGATCGAGGCGTGAGAATTCGAAGGACTCCGACGGGAATTCGACGGTGGGGCCGGGTGTTCAACCCGGCTCTCGTCGTCTTGTGCGTCGGATTTTTCGGTGCGCCGAATCCCGCGCTCGCCCAGAACGATGCCACGCGGGCGGAGCTCAACCGGCAGGAACTGAGGTATCAGGCCGCCCGGGATGCCTATGACGCCTCCCTCACCGCCCGGCTCGTGGTCGAGGCGGAATGGGAAGCGGCCCTGGATTCGGTGCAGGTCGCCCGACAGGGATCGAACCAGGACGCGTATGATCGCGCCTCGGAGCGCCATATGTTGCTGGCGCAGGACCTCACCCGCATGGACCGGCGTGTTCAGCAGGCATCCGATTCGCTTCAGGCGGCCCGGTCGGACTACCTCCAGGCCATGGACGCACGCCTGGGGGTCTTGCTGGAACTCCAGGACTCGGCGAGAACGCGCGTCGAAGCGGAGAATTATCAGGCGTTGATCGAAGATCTGGAGAACGAGTACCGCTCCCTCGAAGGCACGATCGAGACCCTGGTGCCCCAACTCCTCGTGTCGCAGGGCGTTCTTGCGTACAATCCTCGAGACACCCCCTCGCGCCTCCGCAACAAGATCGAGGTGGCGACGCGGCGGATCGAGGCCGTGCAGACTGCGATCGATGAGGCTGACGATCGCATCAAGGGGTTGGAACAACGCCAACGACTCCAGCGCCAGCAGGAGAACTTCCTGTCACCACTCGGTCGATTCGACGACACGCGCGTTCCCGTGGGACCTCCAGGGGAGTCGCGTTCCCAGGGCCAGGGGGCGGTCAGTGATTCCACCGGAGTGCGCACCGGGCCCGAAACGCTCGACGACCAGCTCGAGGCGTGGCAAACCCTGCGCAGCCAGCTCGAGACGCGACTCCAGGTGTTGATGCGCATGCGCGACGAATTGTCGTCCTACCTGGGCAGTTCCGATGCGGTGAGTGCGCGGCGATCGGGTGGGTCGCGCCCTGTGGCGAGGCCCGCCGCATGAATCGACATTTCCTACTCCGAGGATTGGCGACCGGCCTTGTGACGCTCGGCGCCTGGGCCGGCGTGGCAGAGGCACAATCGCGGCTCGATCTGGTCGTGACCGCGGGGCTCTCGGGCGAGAGCTATGACGGCAACCTGGCGAGTGTGACGGTTCCCGTGATCGACTCGGCCAATGATGTCGGAGCGGCGGTAGGCGAGTTCGGGATTCGCGGGCGCTGGGATGTGCTCAGCAGCGCCAGCTCGAGCCTCACGGCGTCGTTCGATGTCGGTATGCGTCAGTTTCTCGCTTCGGGCTTCGAAATCCGGGATTATTCTCCCCGTGAGCGTTCGGGGCGGGCGGAGCTCGAGTGGCGGCAGGGGATCGGCGACTTCGGCTTGCTGCGGCTGGTTGGTGACGCCCGAGGGCGCTCCATCGAAGACCGCCCCCCGATGCCGCTCTTTCTTCAGCCGGGATATTCCCGCTACGGCGGTGCGGCGCAGTTTACGTTGCGCGCCGTCGACGGGGTGACCTTCGACATCGCAGCCGACGCCGAACGGTCGGACTACCGGGCACCCGAGGGCATCTCGCAGATCAATCTTCTCGACCGCACCTCCAGGGGTTTGGAAGTTGGCGCAGCCTGGGGTCTGGCATGGCAGGTGAGGTTCTACGGCTCCCTACGAGACAGCGACTATCCGGAGCAGGCGAGTTTTGATCCTGGCGACCCCTTCCGGCGCGACCGCGCGGTCACCCTCGGTGGAGAATGGCGCTACCGCTCGTCGTTCCAGGCCGAGGTCGGCCTCGAGGGAATCGTGAACCGGTCGAACTCCCGGCGCCCCGAATACGATGCCTTCAGCGCCCGGGTGCTGCTCGGCGTTCCTCTACCGTGGTGGGAGATGGGGGTCAATCTCTACGCGGTCGTGACCGGAAAGAGCTACGTGTCGAAGAGCCCTTTCGCTCGCCTCGTGCCCGGCGAGGAAGCCGACAATGCGTCGGTCGTCTACCTCGATGTGAATCGGCCCCTGGCACCCGACCTCGACGCGTCGGTGCGATTCGGGTACAGTCGGGGCGAGACCGACATCGGTGATGCCTACTTCCAGCGCTACGGCGTGAGCTTCTTTCTCAACTACCGGCCGCGTCTTCCCTGACCGTGCCGGCCACGGCCCACGCGATCCAATCGCCATCGTGCGAGATCGACAGTCCGCAGCCTCCCATCGGTCGCCCGTCCAGATAGAGGTACGGAGGACGCCGCCCTGTGGGGCCGGGAGGGCAGATGATCTGCAGCCGGTCTTCGTCCAACTCCAGATAGGCCGCGGCTTCTCGTCGGGCGGCGATCCGGACCAAGGCCGAGGGGAGCCCGCGCACGGCGTCCACCTCCCGCTCGGTGAACGACGTCGCTCGCAGAGTGTCGAGGTCCGGGCGCTCATGGGCGCGGTGTAGGGCGTCGAGAGCCCCGGCTCCCCAGACCGTCGCGAGCGGCCGGGTCGGTCTCGAGGGGTCCAGCGGCTGCGTGAGTGCGACCAGGCGGGGCCCCGTGAGGTTGATGCTCAGGCGTAGCTCGATGGACCCGTAGCGCACACGGGCCTGGGCCAGGTCGACCTGAAAGGCCGCATGCGCGAAGACGGGTGGAGCGGCGCGCAGGAGCGTGGCGCTCTTGAATCCGGCTTCTTTTGCCGCCCAGAGGGTCCAGAACAGGATCGCGGGATCAGCGCTCGCCTCGAGCTGATCGCGTTCCTCCCGGGTCAGGATTCGCTCGACGGTCCGCGGCCGCGGAAGGCCTCGCAGCACGCGTGGGCTTTGTAGATCGACCACGTCGATGCCGATCGAGGCCTGCGGCGGAAGGGGGCGGAGTCCCGTCATTCCGGATCGGAGCGCCGACCCTCTCGAGGCGCGAGCGCGGTTCGCACATCGTCGGGGATTCGCGTCGGGCGGCCGTTCGTTCCAATCCAGACGAGCACGACGCGGCCTCGGGCGAAGACGACGGACGGATCGTTCGCATCGACGGCCTCCTGCGCCAACGTCATCGACGAGTTTCGGATCTCCACCGGCTCGGTCGAGACATGGAGACGTTGATCGAGCTTGGCCTCCCGCACGTAGTCCACTTCAACCCGAACCACGTGAATGCCCACGCCATCGGCGAGCAAGCGCGTCGCCGGGAAACCCGCGGCCCTCAGGGCCTCGAACCGGGCGAACTCGAAGTAGCTGAGAAACACCGCGTGATTGAGGTGCCCGAAACTGTCGAGTTCGTAGCTGCGGACCGAAACCTCCGAGACGTGCTTCACCGACTCAGCTCCCCAGGACCTCGAGGGCCCCGGGCAGGATCTCGACCGAAAGTTCGGTGCCCTCGATGGCGAACACATCACCATCGGCCTCGAACCGCACAGGGGCCTCGAATCGAGCGGTAAAGTGCGACCCATCGACGACCGACACCTCTTCGGAGTCGACATGGCGACCCGTTCCGGCGTCCCCGAACAGCTTCATGCGGCGAAGCGGCGCGGCGTCGCCGATCATGCACGCGTGGAGAAGCCCGTCTTCGACCTTCGCTCGCGGCGCGATGGGAAAACCCCCACCGAAGTAGGGTGAGTTGCTGATGGTCACCATGAGATGTCGGCCATGGCCCACGCGCCCCGCCTCACCCACGATCTCGGTGTGGATGCCGGGAAACCGAAACAGCTGCTGGAGGGCCGTGATCTTGTAGAGTGCCTCGCCCCTCAAGAAGCGGGCGCCGGCAGCCGCGTCGATTACCGCGATGTCGAAGCCGAATCCCACCAGATTGAGGAAGTGCCGCACCCGCGACTGGGCGGTGGGCATTGAAGCGGTCCCCGGTTCGGCGGGCGCGCTCGGCGTGAGAATTCGACCGGCATCGACTCGGCGCGTGGCACCTGACGCAAGAGCCTTCACGGCAGACGCGGGATCGTCGAATCGAAGTCCCAGGCTTCGGCCGAAGTCGTTTCCGGTGCCCGACGGGAGCAGGCCCAGACGGAGTCCGGGTTTGCCCGACACGAGAATCCGATCGGCGACATGGCTCCAGGTCCCGTCGCCACCCACCGCGATCAGCGTGTCGAAACCCGCCTCGATCGCCTCGTCGACCAGCCGGTATTCATCGCCGGCATGCTGCGTGACCCCATGCTCGAAGCCTGGAACGTGCTTCTGGAGCAGTTCCAGGTACGCGGCCTGACGCCGAGCGCCGCGCCCCCGGCCGGATGCGGGATTGAAGATGACGTAGACCCGCCGGTCGGAATCGCTCAGATGTCTTCCATCTCTTCAAACGTCTGAACACCCGCGTGATACCACTCCTCCCGGATCGGATAGGTGGAGACCTCGCTGAGGTCCAACCCCGCCGTCATCGGGTGCTCATGCAAGATGAGCTCGCCCTTCTCTTCGTCGTGTTCGGAGTGGGGAGCGTCCATGAAGATGTTGACCTTGTAGCGAGCGTCTCCCTCGATCGTGAAGCAGTGGTAGGGGTTCACGATCGGTCGGAAGTCGTGCTCGGTGACGGTCAATTCCACGATCGGTTGACCGTCTTCGCTGACCACCACCTTCATGGTGTCATCCGACTCCTGAAAATCGAAGTCGACGTCGGCCATGTAGTGGGGCAGGTGCCACCGCTCGATCGCATGCGCCCGGGCAGCACTCGTGCTGGTCGCGACCATGAACGGAAAAAAGGCCGCCTTGGGAAGCGCTTTGCCGGGCTCGACGCGGGGAGGCGTGATGATCGCCATCACCAGTTCGTCGTACTCGCCCACCTCGCTCTCGGTGAACTGAAAAGCCAGAACGGCGAGCACACTGCGCGTGTGCATCGCCTCCATGGGCTCGAGATGGGGCGGCAGCAGCTTCCGGGCGTCAGACGTGGCCATCTGGAAGAAGGCACCCACGCAATTCTTGAAGCCGTATCGGGTCAAAGCCATCGATGGAGATTCCTGGAAAGGGGCGCGTCAGACGATGCCGTTGCGCTTCAAAACGTCGATGATGATCTGCGCACCCTTGTCGAGCTCCTCGCGGGAGTGGGCCGCGCTGATCGACATCCGGAACCGGGACTTGTGCTTGCCGACGGCCGGGTATGTCACGGGATTGATGAAAATTCCCGCCCGGAACAACTCTTCACCGATGGCGAACATCTTGGCGTCGTTTCGCACCATGATGGGAATCACCTGCGACTCGGAATCACCGATGTCGACGCCGGCATCGCGCAGACGAGTCTGCATGAAGGCGACGTTGTCCCACAGCCGGGCCCGCAGCTCGGGCTCGGCACTCGCGATCCGAAGAGCCTGCAATATTCCTGCGACTACCGTCGGAGCGAGCGCACACGAGAAGAACCGCGAACGGGAGAACCCGCGCAGGTAGTTGACCAGGTTCCTGCTCCCGGCCACGAAGCCGCCCTGGCCCCCCAGGCTCTTCGAGAACGTGCCGATGTGGATGTCTACCTCGTCGTCCTGCCCGTGGTGCTCGGCAACGCCGCGGCCGTTCTCACCGAACACGAAGGTGGAGTGGGCCTCGTCGATCAGCACACGAGCGCCATGCTTGCGGGCCACAGCCATGATCTCGGGCAACACCGAGATGTCGCCGTCCATGGAGTAGACGCCCTCGACGATGACGAGCTTCTTTCCCTCGAAGCCCCGCAGCTTGCGATCGAGATCGTCGGGACGGTTGTGCCGGAAGAAACGACTCTTCGCCTTCGACAGGATCATGCCGTCGACGATCGAGGCGTGCGCGAACTGGTCGGCGACGATGAGGTCGCCCGAGCGCATCAGCCCGGCGATCACTCCGACGTTGGCGCTGTAGCCCGTCGGAAAGATCATGGCCGACTCTTTGCCCTTGAAGGCGGCGAGTTCGGTCGCCAGCTGCCGGTGCAGGTCGGTCGTGCCCGAAAGGATCGGGGAGCCCGACGATCCGCCACCGTAGACGTCGACGGCGTCCTTGATCGCCTGCTTCACTTCAGGGCGATACGACAGGCCGAGATAGTTGTACGAGGCGAAGTTGATCAGCCCTCGCCGAATCTCGTGCGTCTTCGTGTCTTCGACGTCGACCCGAGTCGAGGGTGCCGAGTGGATCGGCAGCTCGTACTGGTAGTAGCCGAGCGGGTGCACCTGATCCCACCAGGCCGCGAACGGCTCGAGTAGGGCAAAGGGGTCGTCGCCCGAACCGAAGTAGAAGTTCGTATAATCGTAGTCGAGCGCTTCGACGTCGGCCGAAACGTGTTCATCGTCTGATTCGCGGATGCGGTTGGCCCCAGTGGACACACGCTTCTCCTCCGTAGAGGTTCCGGCCGTCGCTTGTAATTCGTCGTGATCAGCCATTAGCCTTCGCTCGAAGCTGGCGTTGTATCGGGCCGGCCGCACGTGTCGGCCCGCCCGTACCGAATCTGGAGATCCGGTTTGAAAATTCGCGGGATACTCACTGTTGCCGCTGCCAGCTCAGCTCTTCTCGTCGGAGAGGTGATTCAGAGGACGCTCGTCGTAGCGGCCCTCCGTCTCTTCCCCTCCCGCCGAGAGAGCATCCTGGCGCACTGGCAACAGGCTCTCGCGCGCATCATGTTGGGTTCGGCCCGAATCGTAGGAGGGGCTCACTATAGTGAGATCCCCCGGATTCCTGGCGGTCCCGGGACACTGGTTCTCATGAACCATCAATCCGTCATGGACATTCCGCTCGTTGTTCGAGCGATGCGCAATGGCTACCCCCGAATCGTGACAAGGGTGCGCTATGCCCACGGCAAGCCACTAATCTCACACATGATCCGGCTGTATCAATACCCTACGGTCGATCCCGGTGCAAC
>CBDUEZ010000028.1:0-21380 GCA_965366355.1 uncultured bacterium | reverse complement strand
GAACGGTCAGAACGTGCATCTGATCGGCCTCTCGAACGACTCGCCCGAGGAGCTGAGCTCGTGGGCGAAGGACGACGACTTCCAGTTCTTGTTTGGAAGTGACGAGGGGAGCGCCGCGTATGCAGCGTTCGGTGGCAGCCCCCGCGACAACGGAATGGCGGGCAGTCGTGCCGTCATCGTGATCGCACCCGACGGTACGATCGCCAAGGTGATTCCGGCCTTCAATCAGGTCGACCCTGCCGCGTATGAAGAGTTGCGTGCGGCCATCGAAGCCGTGACCCCCGACCCCGACGGTGAAGGCTGACCGGGAGAGGGTGATGCAGGGCAGTGGCGAAGAGGGGGCGGGGCCGTTTGGCCCCACCCCCTCTTTCTATTGCTGGCGTGTGAGGAGCCCGAGCCTCAGGGCGCGAGGCGAGATGTCAGGGCGCCAGGGCGAGGTGGCGCTGCACCTCACCCACCAGGTCCTGATCTCGGCCCACCCCAGAGTAGACGACCCTGCCCTCGCCGTCGATGAGCAACACAATCGAGGTCGTGGCCGCGTTGTAGGCTCGCACCGCAGCCCCTGAGCCGTCCCACAGATAGGGGTATCCGGCCATGTGTTCTTCGACGTGCCGCTGCACACGCCGTGGCGACTGCGAGACCGCCACAGCGATCGCGACGACGTTGACCTGGTCTGCGTACTGCGCATGGATCTGGTCCAACTGGGGCTGGAGAGCCTCGCAATTCTCACACCAGGTCGCCCAGAACTCGAGCAGGGTCAGTTTCCCCGGCTCGATGTAGTCGGAGAGTTGAACCGCGTTGCCTTCGAGGTCTTCGACCTCGGCCGGCGGCGCCACGGCGCCCACGTCGAGGCCGATGCCCTGTCCGTGAGCCAGATGAGGCGCCACCAGGGTGGTCGCGAGGGCGGCCCCGACCGCCAGGAGGAGTCGGCGCCACGCCATGGTGGCCTCTCGGGCCACAGGGCCCGCAGAGCCCGGATCAGACCCACGCCGAGTCGCTCTTTCCGAAGATTCGAACATCATATGTGACCTCACAGGTTGTATCCCGCCTTCACGAAGTAGTACTGCGCCACGCCCAGCATGATCACGGCCGCGGCCCGCTTCATCCACACCATCCATTTTCCAGAACTCGGGAGAGCGGCCAGGGCACCCGAGAACAGGCCGACGACGACCAGAAGGGCCGTCATTCCCATCGAGAATACGAAGAGATAGACGAAGCCCATCACCCCAGCCTGCGTGGCGGCCACCCACGTCAGCACGACGGCGAACGCCGGTGCGCCGCAGGGAGCGGCGACCACCCCGGAACTCGCGCCGAGAAGAAAGACCGCGCCGTACGATCCACCCTCCTGTCGGCCGGCCCAATCCATCAGCCGCCGGGGCACCGGAACCGGGAGCACATCGAACATCACCAGGGCGAACAGCAGAAGAAGATTGCCGATCGCCAACAGAGCCCATGGACTGGCGCTGATGGATCCGAACAGCGTGCCCGACAGGCCGGCCACCAGTCCCAACGTGGCATACAGAAGCGCCATGCCCGTGACGTAGGTCAGGGTCAGCGAGAGCGTACGCCACTTCGACTGGTCCTCCGTCGCCGTGCCCGAGATGACCGAGACCGTGATCGGAATCATCGGGTACACGCACGGCGTGAGGCTCGTAAGAAGCCCCGCGCCGAACAGCGTGGCCAAAGCGAGTAGGGGACTGGCCGTGAGGCTCTCGGAGAGCGCGGCCGTCGTCCCGAGTTGGGCGAAGAGGTGAGGGATCATTGCGCTTCTCCAACCCTTCGGCGCGCGGGCGGGTTCCCGCAGGGCCTCATCGCAGCACCACCTCGCCTCGTGGCGTCGACAGGATCGCCTCGAGGGAGGAGGCCCCGGCTGCGATCTCGACCGGCGTCGATCCGGGGTGCTCCGGCACGGCCATCAGCTCCAGAGCGCGTCGGACCTGCTCAGGCTCGGGATGGCGGAGTCGAAGCGTCACCACCGACCCGACGACACGTCCGGCGGCGGCGAGGGAGACCGAGGGGTGTCGACTCACCCCCCAATCGATCACGAACGGAACCAACCCGCCGATCCGGTCGGCGGCGGGATCCGACAGAACCCACTCCAACACGTGCCCGTCGAGGGTCGCGCGCGCGCCCGGCATCACGGCACCCAGATCGATGCCTCGCTCCGCCGATCGAGCGACCACATCGGCGATCGACGCCACACGCACCGCCCACGTCGCAAGACGACCCGAACCCGCACCCTCGACCCCCAATCCACGTCCTTCCGGGGGCTCGGGAAGCGAGAGATCGGGCCCCACCACCTCCACATACCCTTCGCGGTCGAGGCCGAGAAGCGCATTCCGAGTGCCCCAGGCCGGGTGCCGCCCCCCTACCACCGGCTCCATCCCCAGGCGCCGTGTCATACGGTCGATCCCCTCGGAGAGGTCGGCGCAGGCGAAGACGAGATGGTCCAGATTCACGGCGAGGGTCTCGATCATCGGAACCTTGAGGGCGTCGGGGGGATTGATTCGCACCCCACCCTAGCTTCCAGGGCCATGAAACGCTTCCCTATCCTGCTTCTGGTCATCGCGGGTCTCGCCGCGAGCTTCTACGTGGCGCGCACCCGAGCGCCTGATCTTGGGCCCGCCGACGGCTTCGACCTCGCTCCGGTCGACACCGGACGAGTCTCGATCGGCGACGTCGCTCCGGACTTCACCCTCGAGTCGCGTACCGGAGAGCGCACGACCCTCTCCGATCTGAGGGGGAAACGCATCGTGCTCGTGTTCTATCGAGGGCATTGGTGACCCTATTGCGCCTCTCAGCTCGTGGAGCTGAACGGACTGCTGACCGATGAGCAAAGGGCCGATACGGAGATTCTCGCGGTCTCGATCGACGCGCCCGAGATGCTCGACATGATGGTCGATCGGATTATCACCGAGGGCGGCCTCGACCCTGCCGACACGCCCGACTTCTCCTTCTTGTCGGACCCGGGGCACCGGGTGATCGACCGGTACGGAGTCTTGAACCCGGACGACGAACGGGGAATCCCCCACCCCACGACGCTCGTGTTGGATCGGGACGGCGTGGTTCGGTGGAAGTTCATCGAGACGGACTACCGGGTGCGGCCCACCAACGACATGATTGTGCAGGCTCTCTCGATGATCGACTAGCCTGACAGGGGTGCGAGAGCCATACTCGCACCCACACGCTTCCCCAACACCCGTCCAGGAGCCCTCTGATGCGCCGACTCGCCCCCGCCGCCGTGGTACTACTTGCCCTGGCACCGCTCGCCTGTGGAGGTGACGCTGCCGAAGACGCCGCGCAGACGGCCGCCGATGCGATGCAGCAGGCCGCCAACGCCCTGCAAAGCGCGGCAAACGACATGCAGGCGAACGGCGATGACGACAACAACCCACCGATGGATGCCCAGCAGCTCCAGGATCGACTTCCCGAAGAGCTGGCCGGCCTCGAGCGCGTGTCGTCGGAGCGGCAATCGATGGGCGCCGCAGGTATGCAGATGGCAACGGCGGTGGCCGTGTACGAGGGCGACGGCAAGCAGATCGAACTCCGTCTCTCCACGGGCGCCGGAATCATGGCCGGGCCCGCAATGGCGTTCTCGATGGTCGACTTCGACCGAAGCACCGACAACGGCTTCGAACGCACCGTTCAGATGCATGGCTTCAAGGGAATGCAGAGCTACGAGAACGACGGTGGGACGGAGTCGGCCGACCTGATGCTCATCATCGGCAACCAGGTCTTTCTGCAGATGGAATCGACGGGCATGAGCATGGACGAGCTCGAGGACGCCCTCGACGAACTCGACCCGGAATCGATGAACTGACGCGGCCAACGGGGGCGTAGGCTCGATTCGGCCGGGGGCTCTACCCCCACGGCCAGGGTGTCTAGCCGCCAGGTGTGGGCAGGCCTCTTCGGAACCGATGAACGCGGAGGGTCTCCACTCCGAATCGGTCTCGAGCCAGGAGCACCACCCGGTCGCCCACCGCTGCGACGACCTCGTGCCCCGAAGGGATGTTCATGCGGGCTCGAACCTCTCCCGCCGACACGTCGATCACCATCCACATGCCGCTGTCCGCCCATCCCTGAACCCAGACTTCGTCGCGACCACCGGCGACCAATCTGCGGATGACCGGGGTTTCCGACGCCCGCGGCATTTCTCCTGCCCACTCTCGAACGACCCGTTGGTCGTTCTCGCTCCCTCCGACTCTCGTCGACTCCTCGAGATGTTCAGCGTGGTCCCGGTCCGTGGTCGAGCGGGGCAGAAGCGGGAGGTCCACCGATCCGAGCACGTGTCCATCGAACCCAATGGCGTCCACGCGGGGTCGGTCCGACGAGGCGACGAAAAGACGGTCTCCGTCACTCACATGAAGCAGTCGGATCCGCGGGGCATACGGACGCGGGACGGCCACCGCCCCGTCATCGGTGCGCCCGCTGTCGGCTGGGAACCATCCGATGGATTCCGGAGGCGCACCCGGCGAGGCCAGCCGGACCAATCCCACGTCCTGCCTGTACTCGCCCCGCACACGACCGAACAACCGTTCCTCGCAACGCACAAGAACCGCACCATCGGCGAGTAGGCCCGCGACCCTCACATTGGAGCGCTCATCACACGCCCTCGCAATTTCGAATCGCTCGGTCCCCTCCAGTTTCCCGTCGAGGTCGAAGCGGAGTCGTTTTCCCTGCTCGTCGACCACGACGGCGAGATCATCCACCACCGCGAGCTGAAGGGGGCCGCGCATCTCATCCGGCCCGTCGCCCTCGCCCGAGAAGTCACTCCGGAAGGATCCGTCGGGCCGATAGGAGCGCAGCCGAAGAGGGTTCGCGTCCAGAACGACGAGTCCACCGTCGGCTGCGACGGCGACGGAGAGAATGCGACCGAACTGGTCGTTGATGTCGACGGGTGACGCACCGAGCACGTAGTCGGGAGTGGAATCGAGCGTCCAGTGCGCCGTCTGTCCGGCCGCGGGAGAGACCGACGCCCAACCCGCGGCCGCCATCAGGAAGGTCGATACCACGCCACTTCGTCGGCCCGTCATTCGCGCCGCAGACTCCGCATCGGATCAGCCCGAGCGGCCCGCCGAGCCGGCACCCAGGCCGCGAGGATCGCGACACCCAGGAGGAGGAGAGGAGCGACGGTAAACGAAAACGGGTCACGAGCCGGCGTGCGATAGAGCAGCGTCTCGAGAACGCCCACGCCCACGAAGGCCAGTGCCGCGCCGATCGCCACACCCGCGCCGGCCAGTAGAAGTACGCGCCCGAGCACGAGTGCCACGACGGCGCGACCCCCGGCACCCAGGGCCATACGCACCCCGAATTCCGGCACCCGCCGGCGAACGAGTTGAGCGGTCACCCCGTAGATGCCGACTCCGGCCAGGCCGAGCGCGAGGAGCGCAAACGATCCGAACAGCATCGATAGAAACCGCGCATCGGCTGCCGCCGCGTCGACCACATCGGTCATCGGGCGCAGAGCCCCGAGCGGCACCGCCGGGTCCACGGCCGAAACGGCCGCCTGGAGGGCCGATCGCAGCCCGTCTGTCGGCCCCGAGTAGTCGACCACCACCACCCGGGCGAGGCCCCAATCCTGTGCCAGCGGCTCCCACACTTCGGGCTGGGACGGCTGACTCAGTCCTACCTGCCGTTCGTTTCCTACGACCCCGACGACCGTGCGCCAGATGGACTCCTCGGTGGGTTCCCGGTCGAAGGTCACCTCCCGCCCGAGCACCTCCTCGTCGGGGAAGAACTCGTCGGCGAAGGCCTGATTGACGATCGCCACGTACGGAGGCGTGAGTCCGTCGGTCGACGTGAATCCGCGGCCGGACAGCAGAGGCACTCCCATCGCCTCGAAATAGTCCGGCGACGAGGCGCGATGTCTCACCTCGAACGCGACCGTCCCGGGCTCCCAGCTCCGCTCCACCAGTTGGCTGGTCCATCCCGACGACGTCAGGGGTACCCCGCCCGTCACGGCCACTCGTGCGACGCCGGGGACCGCCGCGATCTGCTCGATCACCCGGTCCCAGTAGCCGAGAATGGCGTCGCGATCCGGATATTGCTCGGCCGAGGCCGCGAGGTCGAAGACCCAGACACCCGCGGGGTCGATGCCGGCGTCTTCCGCCTGCAGCCGACCGAAGCTGCGGGTCACCAGGGCGGCCGCCAGAACGAGAACGACGGCAAGACCCATCTGCACCGGGAGAAGGTGCTGCCCCAGTCGTCCGTGGTGCGCCAGACCCACTCCCGACCGCCCGCCCGCCCCCGCGAGCCGCACCGGAAGAGCGCCTCGCGTCGCCCGCACGGCCGGAAGGAGACCGAACAGCAGCACCGCGGCACCAGACACGGCGACGGCGAAGGCCAGTACGGCCCCGTCCATGGCCACCGTGGTCACGCCGGCGATCCCCAGCGGCCTCACCGCCTGGAGGAGTCGAATTCCCCCGAAACTGATCACGAGGCCGAGCGCGCACCCCGCCGTGCCCACGAGGAGGGCCTCCACCAGGAGAAGGCGCACGATGCGACCCGTGCCCGCACCGATCGCTCTACGCAATGCGAGTTCCCCGGTGCGCGACACGGCCCGGACCAGAAACAGGGTGCCGACGTTCGCACAGGCCAGCAACAACAGAACTGCGACCCCCGTCATGAGGGCCGTCAAAGGGCGGGCCAGGTCACCGACCAGACGGGCGCGCAGGGGTCCGAGCCCCGCGAACATGTTCGTGTTCAACTCCGGGTGCTCACTCTGGAGCGACAGGGCGACCGCCTCCAACTGCGCCTGGGCCGTCTCCAGGGCCACGCCGTCGGCCAGCCGCCCCACGGGTGCCACGAAGTGGGCTCGTCGAAACCAGGCCTCGCCGACCGCGGAACGAGCCCACCGGTACGACGTCCACAGGTCGGCGCGTTCCGACGGGAACCGCACACCCTCCGGCAGCACGGCCCGCACCCGAACCGGCCGCCCGTCCAGTTCGAGCACCCGGCCCACGACCTCAGGATCGGCGCCGAGGGACTGGGTCCAGAAGGTGTGGCTTACGACGGTCCATTCCTCGACGTCGGCCCAGGTGTCTTCGAACGAGGGCCACCGGCCCAGGAAGGGGCGAAGGCCCAGGACCTCGAAGAGGTTGCCGGTGACCTGGACGGTCGCCAGTCGCTGGGGAACGTCGCCATCGGTCCAGACCGCACTTCCGAGTGACCCGGAGCGGTAGGCCGCAATGTCGGCGAGCCCGTCTACGCGGGCCCGCCAGTCGAGAAGGTTGGCCGGCGCGGCCACCTCCTGCTCCCAACCGAAGTCGGGGTTTCGCTCCCAGATCGCGACCAGACGGTCGGCATCGTCGAACGGGAGGGGCGCCAACAACACGGCCCTCACTCCGCTGAAAATCGTCGTCGTGGCACCGATGCCGAAGGCGAGCACCACAACGACGGTGAGGGTGAAGCCCGGGCTGCGCATCAACGTCCGCCCGCCGACACGAACGTCACACATCCAGCCCGCGAGGCCGGAGGCCGACGGATCGGACCGGCCGGGGGACGCGGACGACGAGTGTGCTCGCGGCCCTCGCCAGGAGAGGCGGCCGACGATCGCAGCACGGAGAGCACCCGTCCCCTCCCGAAGCCGGTGCGCCAGCAGCGCGGTCGCCCCCCGCTCCCTCGCCTCCCGCTCCCGCTCCGCGGCGGTCTCGATCCACTCGTCGCCGTAGTCCTTTCGTACGGACGACGGCTGAAGCCTGAGGAGGAGTCGCAGCCAACGCCCCGGCCGCTCAGGCACGGGCCGATCCCCCGGCGCGACGAAGGGCCGACACCGCGTCATCTTCGAGCAGAGTCGCCATTCTCTCGACCTCGGCGAGCGCCGCCTCACGTCCCGTAGGGGTGAGCGCCCAATACCTACGACGCCGATCCGCTCCCTCGGGTGGGTCGCCGGCCGGCCCGATCAGTCCCTCGCGCTCCAGCCGCTGAAGCGCCAGGTAGAGAGCCCCGGTCGAAGGCGCCTCGACCCCGGCCGTGCGCTCATCGATTTCCTTGAGAATGCCGTACCCATGGGCGGGCGCACGGACCAGGGAGAGGAGGATTTGAAACGACAACGGCGTCAGCGGAATCGAAGACACGGCACGATCCTATTTATGTAAGCGATAAATATATATCTGCCTTACCTAATGATCGCGCAAGACTCTTCTGGAACGCGACCGGTGTCCGGGGGTTGGTCGGGCATGGACGTACAACCCGACCTGTTCACCACCGGAGACGCCGCCCCGGTCGATGTGGCGCCAGCCGCACGCACGACCGTCGCTCTCGCCGAGCGGCTGCCGAGGGGACTCCACCTCGGAACGAGTTCGTGGTCGTTCCCGGGCTGGGCCGGACTGGTCTACGACCGGGAGGTCACTCCGTCCGTGCTTGCCCGCCATGGGCTCGCGGCCTATGCGAGGCACCCGCTCTTTCGCACGGTCGGGGTGGACCGCAGTTACTACGAACCGGTCGCGGAGCAGGTCTACGCCTCCTGGGCGCAGGTCGTGCCCGACGATTTTCGATTCGTGGTGAAAGCGACCCGGTCGCTCGTCACCCCCGGGGAGCCGGGCTTCCTCGACGCGGGGCGAGCCCGCGACGAGGTCATCGGCCCGGTGGCGTCGGGGCTCGGCGACAAGGCCGGGGCGGTACTGTTGCAGTTTCCGCCGACGTCACCGCGGGCGGCTGGGGGCCCCCGGCGGTTTACGGAACAGCTCTACCGATTCCTCGAGGCGCTGGGAGGGCGGATCCCCGTGGCGGTCGAGATCCGCACACCGGGTTGGCTGACCGACGACTATCGCGAGGCCTTGAACCATGGCGGGGCCACGCATGGATGGGTGGTTCACCCCCGCATGGCGCCCCTGGCCGAGCAACGACGGATCATGGGAGCGCCCCACCCCGGCGTCACCGTGATCCGCTGGATGTTGGCCCCCGGGCAGCGGTACGAGTCGGCCCGAGACGCCTGGAGTCCCTTCGATCGTCTCCGAGCTCCGGATCCGGTGAATCGTGAAGCGATTGCGACGCTCGCGGCCGAAGCCGCCTCCGTCGGCCCCGTCTTCGTGGTGGTCAACAACAAGGCCGAGGGATCGTCTCCCGCCTCGATCGCAGCCCTCGCACGGCACCTCGTCGAAGGGGCATGAATGTGGAAACGCCCCGGGATCGAAATCCCGGGGCGCTCCATACTCCCCCCATCACCACACACGCCACCTACAAAAGCAGGATGCGTGCCGCGCCGCGTTGATCTCCGAATGTGGCTGAACCACAGGCCAAACCCCGATCACCGCTCATCGCGGTGCACAGCCCCGAGCGACCGGATTCGGGATTGGGCGTCCCGAAATCGAACGGAATTCCCGAGATCGGCCGATACTCGATAAGGGTATTCTGGTGAGACCACGCTCCACACACAGGAAAAGTCGGATGATTCGCAGAGTTCTGTATACGCTCGTCGTCACGGTCGCGCTCGGGGCCTGCAATTCCGACACCCCGGCCGACGCCCCCGAAGACACGCCGCCCGAGGCCTCCGCCACACCCGACGCTCGTCCGATCCGCGGCATGCGGGCGATCGACCGCGCTCGAGAGGCATCCGACCTGGCGAGTGCGCGCGCCCTGCGCCACGACACGATTCGCTGAACGACCCGGCTCGACCGCAACCCTTTTGAATCCTTCGACCGTCCCACTCGTAGTGCAGGGTGAATCGAGCGCCGGGAAGACGTCCCGGCCGGACAACGAGAGGGGACGATGAAGCGTTTCGGGCAGGCCAGTCGGCGAATGGATTGGGCAGGAATCATTCTCCTGTCGATGATGATGGGAATGCTCTGGCTGACCTCGGCCCACGCCGCCGACGGGAATACGCTCGCTAGCCCGGATGTCGACGTGATCGAGTTGCTGTGAGCTCAGCCGCCGGGTAGCTCCCGGTTTTCGATCGAAGGAGCCGGGGTTCGCCCGTGTTCCAGAAGTCGGTCGGTGAACTCCTGCCGCTCCTCCATCAACTGAAGACGCTGGTTCATCGTCTCCATGAGCTCGCGAATGTGAGCCAGCTCGTGGCCGCGTCCCCCGTCGAGCTTCTCCCGAGTCATCGCCTCGAGAAGGGTCCCGAGGTGCCGAGTGATCGGCCGAAGGATCAAGACGACCCCGATGGTCAGGATCAAGACGACCGACATGATGAGGGGGGCAATGAACTCCCATTCCATGGCGCGACTCCAGGTGAAGCGGGCGTAGGGGCTACCTGCGACGTACGACGTCGCGGCGGAGGGAGTTTCCACTCATCCGTCAGTCGTCGTCGTGAAGAATTCGCCGGGGGGGGTCGTCGAGATCTTCGAATTGCCCGTCGCGGGCGGCGAGGAGAAAAAGAATCAGGAAGACCACCGCGAGGGCCACCGCGACCGGCACGAGGACCACGACGATGTTCACGCGGCCTCGCGGTCGGCGGTCGGGGCCGGACCCCGACCCATCGGCGCGTCGACGCGGCGCCTCGCGACCGCGGCGCGCCCCACGGCCCCTTCCACCCGGGATGCCCCCCACACCACGAACCCGCTCGACAGCGGCATCAGCACGGCCGCCACCAGCGGATTGACCCATCCGGCGGCGGCGGCTCCGACCGCGATGACGTTGTAGGCGACCGACCGATTGAGGTTGGTCCGCACCGCTCGCTGCGCGGCTCGAGCGGCCCGAATCGCCGACGCCACCGGCGCGAGGGACGGCACGGCCAGCACACCGTCGGCCGCCAGAATCGAACTCGCGGCCCCGCTTCCCATCGCGATACCCACCCGTGCCGCGGCCAGGGCGGGACCATCGTTCAGCCCGTCTCCGACGAACACCACCGCTCGGCCCGCCGCCGTCTGAGACCGAATCCAGCGGGTCTTGTCGTCGGGCGTTCGCCGCGACAGCACCACGCTGATCCCCGCGGCGTCGGCCATGACCTCGGCCGAAGCGGCGTCGTCGCCCGTGAGCAGCACCACCTCGAGTCCGAGACGGCGCAGATCGGAAACGGCCGGGGCGGAGTCGAGTCGGATCTGATCGCCGAGCAGGACGGCTCTTCGGCTGCCGTCGTCGGCGACGAGATCGATTCGGCCGGGACCGCCCCGCTCCAGTCGCCACAAGCGACCGTCGATCCAACCCTCGATACCCTCACCCCTTTGCTCCGACACCTCCGAGGCCACCGGCAGGGGGATGTCACGGAGCGCCGCCTCCCGGGTGATCGCCCGTGCCACCGGGTGCACGCTATAGCGCTCGAGGCCCGCCGCGAGACGAAGCACGTCGTCGTCGGCCGCGAGCACGGCCATGTCTCCCCCCGTCACCGTGCCCGTCTTGTCGAGGGCGGCCACGTCGACCTCGGCGAGATCGAGCAGGGCGTCGGAGCTTCGAAACAACAACCCGCGGCGCGCGGCAGCGCCCAGTCCGGCCGCCGCCGCCAGCGGGTGCGACAGGGCGAGCGCGCACGGGCATGCAACGACGAGGACGGCCACCATGGTCGTAATCCCGCGGCTGGGTCCGTCCAATCCCCACCACACTACGAGCGTGGCTGCGGCAACCAGGAGGGTGATGCCGGTAAACCAGGGTGCGATCCGGTCGGCAGCCGAAGGCTTCGCCGCTCGGTCGGCGGCACGCCGGAGTTCAGCGGCCATTCGATGAACCACGGTCTCGTCCGACACGGCGGCGACCCGCACCTCGAGTGCGCCGTCGTCGAGCAGGGTGCCCGCGAAGACCCGACCACCCACCTCGACCGGGACGGGCTCGGCCTCACCGGTCAGAAGGGCGACCCGCACCAGCCCCTTTCCGGCGGCCACCACGCCGTCGGCCGGGATCTCCTCGCCGGCGGCGACCGCCACCCGATCGCCAACGGCGAGCTCGGCCGAAGGTACCGCCACCACGGACCCATCGTCACGGAATCGCCGCGCCGTGGCCGGAACCACCGCTGCCAGCGAAACCGCCGCATCGGCCGCCCGGCGCCGCCCCCGCCCCTCGAGCAGGCGGCCCGCCAGCAGGAGCGCAACCAGCATGGTGAGCGAGTCGAGATAGGGATCCCCCCAACCGGCGTTCGACCCCGACACGGTCACCACCACGCCGTGCACGTAGAGCACCGCCACGGCCAGCGCGATCGGGAGGTCCATGTGCAACACACGGTGCCGGAGCCCCGATAGCGCACCGGCGAAGAAGGGCGCCGCCGACCAGAGCGCGACGGGGGTGGCGACGGCGAGCGAAACCCAGTGGAAGAACGCCACGAAACGGGGCGCCATGTCTCCGATCCAGCCGGCATAGAGTGCCGCGGAAAAAAGCATCACGTTGAGCGCACCGAAGGTCGCCACTCCCAGCCGGAGTAGGAGATCCCGGTCCGGCTTGGCCTCCTCGCCGAGGAGGCGGGGCCGGTAGCCCAGGGTCGAGATCGTCCCCGCGAGCCTCGCCAGATCGACCTGTCGAGGGTCCCACCTGAGGTGCGCCCTCCCGCTTGCGTAGCTCACCTGCGCCTCGAGCACACCGGGAGTGCGCTGGAGGACGTTTTCCGTGACCCACACACACGAAGCGCAGCGAAGCCCGTCGACCATCACCCGTATCGAGCAACTCCCATCAGGTGCCGTATCGACCGGAACCGTCGCCCACCCACCGCTCGCGACCTCGGGCCGCGGCGCGAACGCTTCGCGCTCCACGTAATAGCGATCGAGGCCCGCCCCTCGAATGATCGCCGACGCCATCTCGCAGCCTGTGCAACACCAGTCGTCGATCGGCCCTTCGACTGGCGTCCCGCAGTGGGGGCAGCGAGCCACCGACCCCGAACGGTCGAGGGTCACCGCGCTTCGGTGGTGTATGACTCGACCACCTCGTCTGCACCTCCGACGGCCAATATGATGAAGCCGACGTTCACGATGACCACCAGCAGGAGCCCCGCCACGATGGCCGTGGGCCAGATCCAGCCCCGGTCGGTGTCTCGAGACTGGGGGTCAGCGCAATCCACCGGCCGCCCCTCCGACGCGCGCATCGGTCATGAAGGTCGCGGGCAAGAACAGTTCACCCTGTGGCGACGTGACGCGCACGTCGAATGACAACGACCGCGCCTCCGCGGCGTTCGCCGCCGGCATCCGGATCACCAGTGGAATGGTGCGAGTCTCGGTGGAGCCGAGCGACACGGGATCCGTAACCAGCTCCGCACCCTCGAGACCATCGAGCGTCACGGCATAGATCGCCTGTGAAGCGTCCGCATCGTTGTTGGTGATCTTGAGGAGGTAGGTGTTCCGCACCCATCCATCGGCATCGACGTTGAACGACGACCCGGGAGCCCGATTCACCGTCGCCTCGAACGGCACGCGGGCGATCAACATCACGACCGCAGCGGAGGCCAGGGCCGTGAGGAGTCCCCCGTACACCACCGTCCTCGGACGAAGCGCCCGAAGTTTGCGCCCTTCGTCGACGGCGACGGAGCTGTAGCGCACGAGTGTTTCGTGCCCGAGCGGCTCCATCACCGACGTGCACGCGTCCACGCAGCGCGCGCACTGAATGCACTCCAGTTGGAACCCGTCGCGAATGTCGATACCCTGCGGGCAAACGACAACGCACTTGCTACACGAGATGCAGTTCCCCGCCTGGGCTGCGGCCTTTCCCTTCCCGCGCGGCTCGCCACGGGGCACATCGTACGAGATGAGCAGCGACTCGTCGTCGGTGAGGGCACTCTGGAAACGAGCGTAGGGACACAGGTAGTTGCAGAACTGCTCGCGAAACCAGGTGAAGTCGAGGTACCACATCGCGGTGAAGATGGCCACGAAAGCGTACGACGCCGCCCCGGCCTGGCCCGTCCAGAGGGCTCGTGCGCCCGCGAAGACGCTCATCATCGCCATGGCCAGGAGGAAGGCCACGACGAGAAAGGCCGACCACTTGGCGAGCTTGCGCCACGCCCGGTCGAACGACCAATCGCCCGAATCCCGGCGCCGCCGTTGGGTGCGGTCTCCCTCGATCCACAGCTCGAGCGGCCGAATCCAACTTTCCAGAAACACGGTCTGCGGACACGCGTACCCGCACCAGATGCGCCCGAAAACGGCGGTGAAGAAGAACAACGAGAACGCCACGAACAGAAGAAACAACAGGAGGAACAGCGTATCCGACGCCGTGAAGATCTCGCCGACCAGAAACAGGCGCCGATGGGGCAGGTCGACCAGTACGGCGGGATGCCCCCCGACCGTCAGCCAGGGCGCTCCGAACAGGAGCACATGAAGGCCGAGGAAGGTCCAACGGCGCAACCGCGTGAACCCGCCGCTGATCGACTGCGGATACACCCACTCCCGGGTATCGTTGAAGCCAAACATGACTATCCCGCGCCCGACCCGCCTGCATCGGGCTGACCGGCGGAAGCACTGTCGAGGGCCGGGTCGGGAGTCGGTTCTCCGGCCTCACCGGGCTCGCGAAGAATGTCTTCGATCGGTCGGCCCGTCGCCTCGGCGTGCTTCGTCAGGATGTAGGCCGCCACGTCGTTGATCTGCTCGGGACTCAGGATGCCGTCCCAGGCGACCATTCCCTTGTCGAGCACCCCTTCCCGAATCGTGCGGAGCACATCGGTGGCCGTCCCTCCGTGGACCCATTCGTCGTCGAGGAACGAGGGACCGATCAGGCCCTCCAGGCCGGCCGCATGGCAGGGCGCGCAGTTCTGCGTGTAGACGGCCAGGCCCGCCTCTGCCGAAGCCTCGGTCATCGTAAACTGGATTTCGGCCCGCGCCTGCGCCGGCCAACGAAGCTCGGCCGCCGCCATTTCGGCGGCGAGTTCCTTCACCTGGGATCGGTCGGCGATGAAGTGGTAGTGCACGGCATACCCGAAGGCCCACACGATGGAGAACCACAACAGGCCGAGCCACCAGTCGGGCAACGGATTGTCATACTCCTCGATGCCGTCGGCCTCGTCGGCGTGGCCCAGGAGTCGGTTGGTGTCTTTGCTCACTCGATTCCTCCATCCATGAAAGGCAGACGCCCCGCTTCTTCGAGTTCCTCCTTACGCTTGGGCGAATACGCCCACACCGTCCATCCGACGAAGAACAGCAGAAAGACGACGGTCATGACTCCGAGGAGCCATCCCATCTGCACGGTGTCGGATGCCGCCCGGGTCAACGTGTTCATCGGCCGGCACCGGTGGAGGCCGCGTCGGCAGTCTCACGAGCGCGGAACACGGCATTGCCGTCGCGGCCGAGCCGCTGGAGATAGGCGATCATCGCCACGATCTCCCGGTCCCACGTCGTCTCGATCCCGGTCGCCTCGAGGCTGGCCACGATGGTCTCACCCTGGGCCTGCATCTGGCTCTGCACCCACGGCTCGTCGGTGCCGTCATACGGGGTCCCGAGTCTCGCCAGAGCGCGGACCGAGGCCGTCACATCGGCGGGATCGGTGCTCCACTCGAGGAGCCAGCTGTAGGGAGGCATCACGCTCCCGGGCGACGTCGCGCGGGGGTCGCGCATGTGCTCGTAGTGCCACGCGTCCGGATATTTTCCACCCACCCGCTGCAGGTCGGGGCCCAGCCGGCGGGATCCGAGCAGGAAGGGTCGATCGTACTGGTACTCCCACGCCCGCGTCCACTCGCCGTAGCGAAGGATCTCGGCGCGCATGGGGCGCACCATCTGCGAGTGGCAGAGATAACATCCCTCGCGCACGTAGATGTCGCGGCCCGCAACCTCCAGCGGAGTGTACGGCGTCACTTCGGGCCGTGTTTCCGGCCCCAGACTCGCCGTGAACATCGGAATGATCTCGACCAGTCCCCCGATCGAGATGACGACGGTGGTCGCGATGGCGAAGACCGCCGCTCGGCCTTCGAAGAAGCGCCGATGAAACCGTCCGTACGCGGTCCCCGATCCATGTTCCTCATCGTTGTGATTCTCAGCCATGACTCTTCCCCCTCACGCGGCGCGGGCCACGGCATCCGCCGGGCGCTCGGGTCCACGAATCGTCTGCCAGAAGTTGATCGCCATCATGATCGCCCCGACGAGATACAGTGTGCCGCCGATCAAGCGCAGCCACATGAACGGCTCGAGGCGTGCCGTGATGTCCAGGAAGATGGGATTGGCCAGCTGACCTGCATCGTTGATGGCCCGCCACTGAAGGCCCTCCATGAGTCCCGCCGCCCACAGCGAGACCGTGTACAAGACGATGCCGATCGTGGCCAACCAGAAGTGGTGCGACACCCACTGCGGGTACCTCAGAGGTCGGTTGTAGAGCCGCGGGGCGAGCCAATAGAGCATGCCGAACGAGATCATTCCGACCCAGCCCAGGGCCCCGGAATGCACGTGTCCGATGACCCAGTTGGTGTAGTGGGCAAGTCCGCTCACCGCCCGGATCGACATCATGGGTCCCTCGAAGGTACTCATGCCGTAGAAGCTCACGGCCACCACCATGAACTTCAGGATGGGATCGGATCGGAGCTTGTTCCACGCCCCCTTGAGGGTGAGCAATCCGTTCAACATCCCGCCCCACGACGGAGCGAGGAGCATGATGCTGAACACCATTCCCGTGGTCTGCGCCCAGTCGGGAAGCGCCGAATAGAGAAGGTGATGGGGTCCGGCCCAGATGTAGAGAAAGACCAGTCCCCAGAAGTGGATGATCGAGAGCCGATAGCTGTAGACCGGCCGCTCCGCCGCCCGGGGCAGGTAGTAGTACATCAGCCCCAGGAAGGGCGTCGTAAGAAAGAAGCCGACGGCGTTGTGCCCGTACCACCACTGCACCAGTGCGTCGGTCAGGCCGGCATAGATCGGGTAGGAACGCGTCAGCGTGGCGGGGATCGCAAGACTGTTGAAGATGTGGAGCACCGCGATGGTCAGCACGAACGACATGTAGAACCAGATGGCCACGTACATGTGCTTGACCCGGCGCCGCGCGAGCGTACCGAAGAAGTTGATCGCGAAGACCACCCAGACGATCGTGATCGCGATGTCGATCGGCCAGATCAGTTCGGCATACTCCTTCGACTGGGTGAAGCCCAGCGGGAGGGTGATCGCCGCGGCCACGATGATGCCCTGCCACCCCCAGAAGTGGATCTTGGAGAGGGTGTCGTTGAACATCCTCGTCTTCAGGAGCCGCTGCGTGGAGTGGTAGATCCCCGTAAAGCAGACGTTGCCCGCGAAGGCGAAGATCACCGCATTGGTGTGTACCGGCCGCAGGCGCCCGAACGTGGTCCAGGGCATTCCCAGGTTCGCCGGCCACCAGGCAAGCTGCAGGGCGATAATCACACCGACCAGCATTCCCACCAGGCCCCAGACGACCGTCGCCGTGAAGAACATCTTCACGATCTCGTCGTCGTAGACGGGGGGTGCCGCCGTCGTCGGGACCGATGCGGCTACAGTTCGATCGTGTGCCATGACATCCTCGTGCTAGGAAACGTCGCCCGATACGATCGGGCCGCGAGACGTAGAAGGCTCCTGGACCCTCGGAGCCTGTTCGGGACTGTGGGAATGAGTCGATCCCGCCCCCTTCGGCATAAGACCCTGGCGCATGCCCACAGACGCCAGGCCGAGCAGCAGCACGCCGACGGCCAGAACACGCCGGGCCCGCAGATCGCGCAAGAGGAGGCGCCGCGCTCCCATCGAGAGAGCCATGAGCGCCGGCACCGTGCCCAGCCCGAAGGCGACCATCGACAGCGCGCCCGCTACCGGGCTCCCGGAGGCCACGGGGATGGCGAGGGCGGCATAAACGAGACCGCAGGGAAGGAGCCCCGTCGCCAGCCCGAGAACGAATCCGGGACCGAAGCCGTCGGTGGCCGACGCGCGAGTCGCGAGGCGGGTCAGACCGGGAATGCGAAGCGTCGGCTCGGGAAGCAGCCCGGCGAGCGCACCCGCGAACCAGATGAGAAGTCCGGTCGAGACCGCTGCGGCGACCCAGGACGGCCCGGGCAATACCGCACCGAAGGATCCGGCCAGGGCCCCCAGCATCGCATAGGTACCGAGTCGCCCGATGTGCCACGCGACACCTCGGCGCCCACCGCCGCACGCCGTGGCGAAACCACCGCACATTCCCATGCAGTGGGGGCTTCCAACCAGGCCTGCGAGCGCAGCCGCGCCAAGGGAGGGGAGCATTCGGCCAGGGGCGAGAGGGTGACGAACAAGGTATCGTACGCTTCGCCCTCTCGCTGATCTGTCGGGAAGCGGTGGAGACGTGTGTGGGAAACTCCCCCACAGGCGCTCCGGTGCGCCGAGCTACATCTCCTTGAGCAGTCCTACCCGCAGCGCGAACCGCACCAGTTCGGAGCGGTGGTTGAGCCGGAGCTTGTCCATGATCCGCGCCCGATACGTGTCGACGGTTTTCGGCGAAATGAACAGCTTCTTGCCGATCTCGCGAGAACTGAATCCCTCGGCCGTCAGGGCGAGAACCTCCTGCTCCCGACTGCTCAACTCGTGAAGACCCGCGAGGTCGGGGTTCTGGCCGGCCGACTTGTACTGCTGGAGAAGCAAGCGGGTGGCCTTCGGCGGCAGATACACCTCGCCGCGCGCCACGACCTGGATCGCCTCGATGAGATCACGGTCGGCACTGGTCTTGGTCAGATACCCGCTCGCGCCGGCCTCGACCACGGGTACGAGGTATTCCTCCTCGGCGTGAAGGGTGAGCACGAGGATGCGGGTATCGAGGCCGAGCGCCGTGATCCGCCGCGTGGCCTCCAGCCCGTTGGAGCCCGGCATCGACAGATCCATCACGACGACGTCGGGCTTGAGCGCCCGAACCTCGTCGACGGCCTCGTCGCCCGTTGCCGCCTCGCCGACCACGATGAGGCGCTCCTCCGATTCGAGCAGCGCCCGAATCCCGGCCCGGAACATCGCGTGGTCGTCGACCAGGAGAATCCGGGTCTCAGACACTCTCGACCTCCCGGACGATCTCGACCGGGACGACGAATTTCACCCGCGTGCCCTGCCCGGGAAGCGACTCGACCGATACGCGCCCCCCCAACATGACCGCCCGCTCCTGCATTCCCAGGAGCCCGAGGCCCCGGCCCTGAAGGGCCAGGTGTTGTGGAAAAAAGCCGGTGCCCTGGTCTTCGACCAATCCGACGATATTTCCCTCGTCGAGACGGAGCGTCACCCGCGCCTGCGGCACGCCTGCATGGCGGACCACATTGTTCAACGCCTCCTGGACGATTCGGTAGAGGATCAGTTTGCCGTCGGGGGTCAGCACGTCGTCCAACGGTTGAACATCGAGCAGGACGTCGACCCCCCGCCCCTCGCGGAGCATGCGGGCATGGGACCGCAGGGCCGACTCGAGTCCCGCATCCTGGAGTTCCGGAGGCCGGAGGCCTCGCGCGATCCGCCGCACGCCGTCGGCCGTGTCTTGTAGCGCGGTGCGAATCTCGTCGATCCTGCCCAGCACCTCTTCGTCGGAGACACCCTTCTCGACGAGTCGGAGCCGCACCATGATCGTCGCAATCCGCTGTGCCGTGTCGTCGTGCAGATCGCGTGCGATCCGGGCTCGTTCGTCTTCCGAGGCCCGCAGGGCGCCCGTGCCGAAGTCCCTCAGGCGTTTGTGAAGCGAGACGTCTCGAACGGTCGCCACCGTCCACTGTTCGCCGTCGGCGGTCTCGATGGGCGCGAGCGAAATCTCGACCGGGAACTCCACTCCGCCCTTTCGAACCGCGGCGAGTTCCATCCCGATTCCCATGGGACGAACCGACGACGTACGAGAATAATGCGAGCGGTGCCCGGGGTGAGCATCTCTTGCACCCGGAGGAACGAGCGCCTCCACCCGCATACCGACCAACTCGTCGCTATCGTAGCCGAACAGCTTCTCCGCCATGGGGTTGGATTGCCGGATCACCCCACCGGGGTCGACGAGGACGATCCCGTCCGGGGAACTCTCGAAGATGGCTTTGTAGTTTATGCTGGACACAGGCAATGGACGGCCACGAGAGGGAGGAGCGTGGGTGATTCCCCCACAGAAATCGAAGGGTCCTCTCCGACAGACGCACTGCCGGTCTCCAATCAATTTATGTACATCCGTCCGCGCCGCGAGGGGTCGCCCCCTCCATCCTCCCCGCCCGGGCCTCCCGGGTGTCCGGTCGAGTTGCACCCGAAGACTCGCCAACCCCTTTCAGGAGGCACATCCATGTTCACCTCGATCCTCGTTTCTCTCGACGGTTCCAGCTTCGCCGAGGCGGGCCTTCAGATGGGCCTCGCCCTCAGTCGCGTGACCGGAGCCGACGTTCACCTCGCCACCGTGCACGAGCCGGTGCCGAGCTTCTCCTACGACGAATGGGAATCGGCGGCGTGGGACTGGTCGTCGGAATACATGCAGCGGATCAAGGACGCTGCGGAGCCCCTCGCGGGTGGCACGGTCGATGCCTGGGTCGGCTCCGGTCGGGTGGCGGAGTGCCTGCAACTTCGCGCCGACCAGGTAGGCGCCGACCTCGTCGTGATGGCGACCCATGGCCGAGGAGCGTTCACACGCGCCTGGCTGGGCAGTACGGCCGACGCCTTCGTCCGCAACGCCGACCAGCCGGTGCTGCTGGTTCGCCCCCCCGAAGAAGGGCATCCGCCACTCGGCGCCGACGTCGCCTTCGACCGGATCCTCGTGCCACTCGACGGTTCTCCGCTCTCGGAGAGCGAACTCGATCTGGCCACGGGGGTCGCCCGCATGTTCGGTGCGGAGTTGATTCTTGCGCGAGTCGTGTCGTATCCGGTCGAGATCGCGTCGCCCTACCTTCCCCACACGGTGCAGATGAACCAGCAGATCGTCGACGAAGCGAGAGAGGTGGCCACGCGGTATCTCGACGGGATCGCGACCCGGCTTCGGGCCGATGACCTGAACGTGCGCACAGTCGTCGACGTGGACGCCCAGCCGGGCCACGCCATCGCACATTGGGCGAAGACCCTCGAGGTCGACCTGGTCGTCATGGCCACGCATGGTCGCAGCGGCCTGCAGCGTGCGCTTCTCGGCAGCACCACCGACAAAGTGATTCGCGGCGTCCATGTCCCGATGCTCGTGCGCCGCCCGACCGAAGGCTGAGCCATTCCCCACCTCACCACCGAAGGGACCACCATGTTGACCGTGCGTGATCTGATGCAGACCGAAGTCGTCACGATCTCCCCAGAGGCCACGGTGCGCGAACTCACCCGACTTCTCGCAGACGCGGGGATCAGCGGTGTTCCCGTCGTGGGTCCGACCGGGTCGGTTCTGGGGGTCGTGTCGTCGTCCGACGTCGTCCGTCTTGCCGCCGAGGAGCGTGAAACGGGGCTCGTGCGACGGGAGGGCCGATGGAGCCCTCGGATCGCTCCGGCCGAGAGGGATCCGGAAGACGAAGAGGCGGATCCGCTCAGCGACTACTTCCTGCCGGAGGATTCCCCCTTGATCGCGGCCGACTGGGCCGGCGCCGGTCAGGAGGGACCCCTGGACGAGCTAACGGTGTCCGATATCATGACACCGGTCACGTTCACGCTTCCGGTCACCACGTCGGCGAGAGATCTCGCCGA
>CBDUEZ010000027.1:0-21431 GCA_965366355.1 uncultured bacterium | reverse complement strand
CACGACGCTGTCGCCGGCCACCAGCGCGGGAATCACCGGCCAGTCGACGACCCCGGCCGACAGGAGTCCCCCGTCGCTCGCCGAGACGAAGGTGGAATTGCTCGGAAGCGAGTCTCGCACGACCACGGAAATGGCGTCGCTCGGACCCCGGTTGTGAACGACGAGGGTGTATGTGGCCTCGGTTCCCGCGATGATGCTGTCCGGACCCGTCTTCAGGACCTCGAGATCCGACGCTCGCACGATCGAAGCGTTGGTGACCGCCAGCCGCGAACTCGGCGAAGGATCGGGAGTCACACTCGATGCCGCCGCGGCATTCCGGAGCACGCCGACGTTGCCGCTCGGAATGTCGACCTCGACCGCAAACGTTCGCTGCACCCCGGCCTGCAGCGTGCCGAGGTCCCACGTCAACACACGGCCGCTGAGCGTCGCACCGGTCGGGACGTCGACGAGGTTCGCATTGGGCGGAAGCGAGTCGGTGAAGAGCACCGACTCGGCGGGGCTGGGACCGTCGTTGCGAAGCTGCAGGGCATAGGTCACGCGCGTGCCCGCGGCGGCCGAATCCGGACCGATCTTCGTCACACGCAGATCGGAAAGGGCCTCGACGTTGAACGAGACGACCACAGCCTTGGGACTGTTGATCGCCGAGGGTGACAACAGGTTGACCCGGGCCTCGTAGTCACCGGGCACCAGGGGCGCCGGATCGACCACGAGCGTGAGATCGGTCGGCGTGGCCGCGCCGGAGAGGTTTGCCGTGAGCCATCCCGGCATCGCGCCGTACTCGATCGAGAAGCTGAGATCGTCGAGCGTGCCACCACCGATGTTCTCGATCAGAACCACCTGATCGGCCGGACGCGGGCCACCGCTCAGACCGGAGAAGCCCACGAGACCGGGAGTCGCGCGAATCACGGGAAGGTCGGTAACCACCCGCAGGACGACGGGAATCGCCAGGGGGCTGTTCGCAGCCGTGTTCGAGCTCAGCGTGACGGTGGCGGAGTACTCCCCGACGTCGAGACCCGTCGCCACCGCCGACAGCTCGAGCGACGTGGGCGCCGTGGTTCCGGCGAGCGCGGGAGACAGCCAGCCCGACGGGCCGCCCGCCGCGTACGAGACCGAGGCGTTCAGCCCCGTCAACGTGCCGGCTCCCGAGTTCTGGATCTGCAGCGTCACGGGCTCCGGTGGCGGGGTGCCGCCGAGGAGTCCCGTAAGAGTCCCCGTGGGCGGATCGACCCGGATCGTGGGGGGAGGCTGAACAGTGACCGTGGCCGATCCGGTCACCCCCTGCGCCGTTGCCCGGATCGTGCCCGTGCCCGGTCCCACCGCCCGGAGCGTACCGGTCTCGTCGACCGACACCACGGCCGCTGGTGACGCACTCCACGTGACGATGGTCGAGGGAACGACGTTGTTGTCCTGGTCCCGCACATCGGCCGTGAACCGGCGGCTCTCTCCGGTCACCAGGGTGAGGGTGGCCGGGCGCACCGCGACCGACGTCACCTCGACACTGCTGACCTTGTCGGACGAACAACCCGCGAGTCCCAAGACCACCAACGCACACGCCCACCCCAACCCACCGCCTCGCCGGATGAACCGGTTCGTGGTCATGGCCTCGGCGTTTCGCGGGGAAGCGCGACACGGAAGGTGACATCGAGGAACACGGGACTGAAGCGCGCCACCGGCGAATCGACGCTGACGCGTGCCGTGTACGTCCCGGCCTGGAGAATCCCGGCCCGCGCCGTGACCCGCAACGTCGTCGGGGCCGTGGTCGACAGAAAGGTCGCCGTCAGCCAGCCCTGGGGCTTGCCGGGCGGATACTCCACCGAGGCCGACAACCCGGTCAACGCGCCCGCCCCCCCGTTCGTGACGCCCACATTGACAGAGGCTGCCTCGGAACTCAAAAAGGTCGCGACCAGCCCCACGGACGATTCGGCCAGCGCGATCACGGGCGGGGGCGGCGAGACCTTGAAGGTCACGTCGAGCGCCGAGATCAGCCCGCCCGCGGCCGGAGACGAGATGCGCACAGTCGCCGTATAGGTGCCGGCGGTCAGCCCGACGCCCGACGCCACGAGGGTCAGCGAGGTGGGTACCGTCGTGCCGTTCAGACCCACCGACAGCCACTCGACCGACGTCCCGGGGCCGAACGAAACCGTGGCGGCCAACCCGGAGATCGCCCCGTTCCCTCCGTTCCCGATCCCCACATTCACCGCGGGGCTCGCCTCGCCCTCCGTGCCCTCGATCTCCAACTCGGTCGGGGTGAGCGCCAGAGACGGGCCCTGCAGCACCTCGATCTCGGCCTGCGCCGAACGGCCGCCCGACGAGGCCCGCACGATCGCCGAACCGACACCCGCACCGCTCACGCGAACCCGACTCCCGCCACCCTGCGACAACGACACCACCGAGGGCGCCGAGGTGGTCCAGACGATGTCTCGACCCGTGAGAACCTCGCCGCCGGCCCCGAACAGAGTCGCGACCGCGTCGAAGCTCTCCCCCTCGAGCAACGTGCGTTGTTGGGGTGAGACGCTGATACGGTCGAGTTCGACGACGACGACCGACAGCTTCTCACAACCCCAGACCAGCGATCCGGCGAGCGCCGCGGCGAGCGGCAGAAGCCGAGGAACGGCAGCGAATCTCAGAAGACCACCCGGAGCCACCGCACGTCCGCTCCTAGGCCTCGCGCCTGAACGGACGGTCCCAGAAGGCGAGCGTTCCCACCGAGGCCCGCAACCTCGACTTCATCGAGGCCCCGCGCGTGGAAAAACGCCTCCAACGCTCCCGCCAACACCACGGCCCCGGCACCGGCCAGTCCATAGGTGAGGTAGGGCCGCGACCGAGACTCCCCGATGATCTCATCCGGGGGGCACGCCTGACCGGGCTCGACGGCGCGCAGGCACCGTACGTCGACTTCCTCGATGAGCAGAGCGGCTGCGGCGGCTCCACCCGCGATCGCCAACAACGCCACACCACCCAAGGGGCGACCCGTGTAGAACTGCCCTCCGCCCGGCAACAACATGCCGAGAGCGAGCGCCGACCCCGAACTGGGAAGCGCACCCGGCCCCGCCTGGAGCTGCCCGATTCGTTCGCTTACCTGAATGGCGTCGGGGGCATCGGGCCGCAGCGAGAGATAGGCCCGGTAGGCCTCGATCGCCTGAGGACCCCGATCGAGGGCTTCCAATACGAGGGCGCGATTGAACTCGGCCTCGGGAAAGTCGGCATGGGCTGCCGCAGCCTCGGAAAAGGCGGTCAGTGCCGGACCGAAGCGGCCCTCTCCCGCCGACGTCACGCCGGTGGCGAACGACTCGAGCGCCTCAGCCGGAATTCTCCGCCGGGTCGCGTTGGAATACGCGTCGACCCGGTTGCGAGCGTCCTGGGCATCGGCCTCCTCCGCGCCGAACGCGAGGGCGCGGCAGTATTGGCGGATGGCAGCCTCCACCTCGCCGACGTCTTCGAGCACGCGCCCGAGTTGGTAGGCGAGGGCCGCCGACCCTCCGTCGAGCGACACGGCGCGGTCGAGGAGACCCCGCGCGCGCGGCAGGTCGCCAAGGATGACGGCCTGGCGCGCCGTCCCTCCCAACTGACGAGCCTGTTCGGCTTCTTCCGGAGTGGGCGGATCCGGACGCGGCGGTACGCCGCACTCGAACCGGGCGAGTCCGGCGACGTCGGTCTTGAAGGCGAGCGACTGCGCCTCGACCCCACGCGTCCCTACCGCAGCCAGGGCGGCAAGAGGGAACAACACGAGGCAAGAAAGACGGCGCATTCGGACCATTGTCCAAGGGACGATTCGGCCGGCCCCCGGTGGGGAGCCGGCCGAAGTGTGTGTCAGCGGATCAGAAACCTCCCGACCTCGCCCCGTTGCGTCAAGCATGATCTCCCCCCGTCAAGCGGCATCCGGGTCGGAGACCGGGCCCAGCCAGCCACAGCCTCGGTAGGTCCGACCACCCGCCTGCACCTCGGCACTGAGGTGAGAGTAGGCGCCCGACATCGCATCGCGGCACGGCACGGGCACGAACGAGACGAACACGTTCCCCCCGTCCGGACCCGCTCCCTGCACGACCCAGCCCTCGTCGTCTTCGGCGAGTTCGCCGAGGTCGAGAGCCAAACGCCCCTCCGGCGTCGCGAATTCGGCCCCCTCGGTCGTCACGTTCAACGACCAGAAGGGTTCGGTACCCGAGGCCTGCATGATCACGGTCGGGTCGACGTCACCGCAGTTCCAACCCTCGAGTGCGGCTCGCCGCAGGTACAGAACGATGAGCGCTCCGTCGTAGGCGGTGCCGGGGCCCACCGCGGGAGGCGGGCCCACGTTCGCGACCACATCGATGAAGATGCCTTCGAAAGGCTCCACTCCGGGGGCCAGTTCGTAGTGGAGCTCCTGGAGGTCGAGCGCGAGAGGACCGTCCAACCACAGCGGAGCGCCCCCGTCACACGACTGGAACTCCACGATACCCTCGCCGATGAGGAGCAGACCCGCGGCCCGAATCGGACCCCGCAACTCCGGCGCGAGCTGATCCTGTGCCGCCGGCGCCGCGTCGGGAGTAGGAGCGGCCTCGTCGCCACTGCACGCGGCGACGACCCCGAAGACGAGCCCGCCCGCGAGCCGGGTCCACCGCCGCGACATCGAGCGCATCACGGTGTTCCTCCACTTGATCGTCCGACGCCGGCCATCGGATTGAAGGTGTTTCCGGGCCGACTGGGAACCCGGGTCGCGAGATCGAAACGATCGCCCTCTCGAAGTAGGTAGAACGGGCGCCCCCCTTCGGCCTGAGCGCCGGCGTCGTAGATCGCCACGTACCCTCGGCCGAGCACCTGAAACCGATCTCCGTCGACCAGGATCGCCGTGTCTTCGTCGAGCCCGATGCCGAGCAGGTCGGGACGGGCCTCGATGATCTCGAGCATATCAAACTGCCGGTTTCGGGCCAGAAGGTGTTGATCGATCGCCGTGTTCTTCATGTACCCGAATCCCACCTCGTGGTCCCCCATCATCACGGTGTTGCTCCGCGTGTCACCTCGGGCGAGATACGACCCCTGGATCGATGCGCCCGCCGAAGACCCCCCGATCACTCCACCCCGATCGAGCACACCCTGCAGGGCCACCTCGGTGCGCGTACCGAGATACGAGTCGGCCAGTCGCCACTGGCGGCCGCCGGGAAACCAGACGCCGCGAGCATTCCGCAGCGGCGCGACGAACGCCTCGGTGTCGGCCACGGCGGGATCGTAGGTATGCAATACGACGACGTTGCGAGCGCCATTCTCGCGCAGCTGCCGGGTGCACGTGCACCACGGCCCGTAGGCCTCATCGCCGCCTCCTCCCGCGGTCGGAATCACCACGATGGGGGCATCGGGGCCCCCAGCCCGATCAATGAAGGCCCGCACGATCGCGGGACTCTGCATCGCGCCGCCCACGATTACCAGGCTTCCCCGCTCAGGCCCGACCTGCTGGGCCGCAGCGGGACGAACCCCGACGCAGAGCGCCAGGATGCATCCCGCCAGGATTCCGACACGCGTCCGTTCGGCACCGATGTTCATATAGTCCCCACTTCTAGAAGAGTCCCGTGACCTGATCATCGACGACGTCCATCCCCACGGCGGCCGGCCGCGCGGCCAGCCCCGGCATCGTCATGACGTCGCCCGTCTTGGCGACCACGAATCCCGCGCCCGCCGACGGCGTCACCTCGCGAACCGTGATGCGGAACCCGGAAGGACGCCCGAGCAGGGTGGGGTTGTCGGAAAACGAGTACTGGGTCTTGGCGATACAGACGGGCACATCTCGCAGCCCGATGTCTTCCAACCGCGCGATCTGCTTGGCGGCCGCGGGGGCGACATCGACCCCATCGGCCCCGTAGATCTCCCTCGCGACGGTTTCGATCTTCGACACGAGCGAACCCTCGGTCGCATAAAGAGGGCGGTAGTCGGCTTCCCCGCTGTCGAGAACGTCTTGTACCGCGTCGGCGAGATCGAGGCATCCCTCGCCCCCCCCGCCCCATGGATCGGCAATGACCGCCCGCGCACCCACGGCGCGGCACGCATCCAACACGGCCTCGAGTTCGGCATCGGAGTCCGTCGCGAACCGGTTGAGCGCCACGATCGGCGGAACCCCGAATTTGCGAACGTTCTCCACGTGGGCCTGGAGGTTCACAGCCCCCCTGCGCACCGCTTCCACATCTTCCGGCCCCAGGGCGTCCTTGGCCACACCCCCATTCATCTTGAGGGCCCGCACGGTGGCAACGATGACGGCGGCCCCCGGCCTCAGTTCGCCGAAGCGACACTTGATGTCGAAGAACTTCTCCGCTCCGAGGTCGGCACCGAATCCGGCTTCCGTGATGACGACATCGCCCAGCGCGAGGCCGGCCCGCGTAGCCGCCAGCGAGTTGCAGCCATGCGCGATGTTCGCGAACGGGCCACCGTGGACGAACGCAGGCGTGCCACCAAGGGTTTGAACGAGGTTGGGATTGATCGCGTCTTTGAGGAGCACCGCCATGGCGCCCACGGCGTCGAGATCGCCCGCGCGCACCGGATCGCCGCTGCGGCTGTACCCCACGATGATGCGGGCCAGCCGAGCCTTGAGATCGTCGATGCCATCGGCCAGGCAGAAGATCGCCATGATCTCCGATGCGGCCGTGATGACGAAGCTGTCCTGCCGGGGGATTCCCCCGGTGCGTCCCCCGAGTCCGAGCACGACCGACCGGAGCGCCCGGTCGTTCATGTCGATCGCGCGCGGCCACGAGATCGCGTTGGGATCGATATCGAGACTGTTCGGGCGATAGAGGTGGTTGTCGAGAAGGGCGGCGAGAAGCGCATGGGCCGATGAAATCGCATGGAAGTCCCCCGTGAAATGGAGGTTGATCTCTTCCATCGGCACGACCTGCGAGTGCCCCCCACCGGCGGCGCCCCCCTTGATGCCGAAGACCGGTCCCAGAGACGGCTCGCGAAGGCAGAGCACCGGGTTTCGATTCCGAAGCGAGAACGCATCAGCGAGCCCGACCGAAACGGTCGATTTCCCCTCTCCGGCGGCCGTGGGGTTGATCCCCGTCACGAGCACCAGACGGCCTGGATCGCCGCCCCGGGCCCGCGCCACGTCGAGGGGCACCTTGGCCTTGTGATGACCATAGGGCACGATGTCGGCCGCGTTCAGGCCGATCTTTTCGGCAATGGCCTGAATGGGCTGAAGCCGCGCGGCCTGGGCGATTTCGATGTCGCTCTGCATGACGAATGGCACTCTCTGTTCGAAGATGGACAAAGGTCGAAGCGGAGGGTCTGGAGCAGTCAGCCCGTGTAGGCGCCGAGCAGGTCGAGCACGTAGTCGATGTCGCCCTCGGTGTGGTCGGCGTTGATCTGGGTGCGGATCTCCTCGTCACCCCGGGGCACGACGGGGTAGGCCAGGCCGGTGACGAGCACCCCGTGATCGAAGAGATACCGCACGAGGGCACGAGTGCGGTCGGTATCGCGGATCATCATCGGGACCACGGGATGTTCGCCCGGGATCGTCTCGATGCCCACACGCCCGAGGCCCTCTTCGAACCGGCGCGTGAGGGCGCGCAACCGATCGAGCAGCCCGCGACCCTCGTCGGAATCGACGATCCCCACGGCCCGCCGCGCGGCCTTCGCCTCGCCTGGCGTGATGGGATTGGAATAGATGTACATGGGCGACGACTCGCGGAGGAAACGCACCAACGACGCGTTGCCCGTGACGTATCCCCCGTTCACTCCGAAGGCCTTGCCGAGGGTGCCGACCAGCACGTCGGCGGGGCCCGAGTTCGTGTATTCCTCTACTCCGCGACCCGTCGCGCCGAACGCCCCGACCCCATGGGAGTCGTCGACGAGAGACACCACGTTTTCGGGGTAGCGTTCATCGAACGCGCGGCACACCTCGAGGATCTCGGCCAAAGGCGCATGGTCACCCCGCATCGAGAAAATTCCGTCGGTCACCACCAGAGCCCGACGCGCAGAACCGGCGTGGGCGGCGAGCGCGGCCTCCAACTCCCGCACATCGTTGTGCGCGTAGATCGCCTTGGCCTTGGGTCGGGCCAACCGCATCGCATTGATGATGCAGTTGTGATTGAGAGCGTCACTGATCAGGACCGTCTCGTCGGTCACCAGCGGGACCAGGGTCGATACGATCGTGGCGTAGGCCGAAGAGAAGGCCATGGCGGCCTCCCGACGGTGGAACGCGGCCAGAGCCCGCTCGAGCTCCACATGTACGTCGTACGTCCCCGAGATGAACCGAACGGCTCCCGGCCCCGCCCCATAGGCCCGCGATCCCTCTTCCTCGGCCTCGATCACCGCCGGGTGAAGTCCCAGACCCAGATAGGAATTCGAATTCATGCGCAGGAAGTCCCGGTCACCCTCGCCGTCGAGCCTGAAGCGGGGTCCCCGCGCCTCTCCAGCCGGCAGCACCTGGGTCACCACCGCCTCTCGCCCCTTCGCCGTGCCCGACGAGTCGAGGTCGGCGAGGTGGGCATCGAGAACGGTGTTCAAACGGTCCATCGGCATCGAATGGGACTCCTGGTCTACGTGGGTGGCGTTCAGGGCGTGCGGGTGGGCACCTGTTCACGAACGAGGCGCAACATCTCGGCGGTCATGGTCTCCATATCGTAGCGCGGAGCCCAGCCCCACTCTTCTCTCGCAGCGGTATCGTCGAGTTGCCGGGGCCACGAATCGGCGATCGCCTGGCGCATCGGGTCGGTGTCGTGCGTGAGTACGAAGTCGGGAATGTGCGCCCGAATCGCCCCGGCGAGGCGGCGGGGGGTGAGCTGCATCGCGGTGACGTTGAAGGCGTTTCGATGTCGGAGTCGACTCCCGTCGGCCTCCATCACCTCGAGCGCGGCACGGATCGCATCGGGCATGTACATCATGTCGAGCTGCGTGTCGGCCTCGAGAAAGCAGCTGTACGCACCGTCGCGCACGGCCGCGAAGAAGATCTCCACCGCATAGTCGGTCGTGCCCCCGCCGGGGGGCGCCGCGCTGATGATTCCCGGATACCTCACACCGCGTGTGTCGACGCCGTATCGGGTGTGGTAGTAGTCGCACAGCAACTCCCCCGCCACCTTCGTCACCCCGTACATCGTACTCGGGCGCTGGAGTGTGTCCTGGGGCGTGCAATCTCTCGGAGTGGACGGACCGAACGCCGCGATCGACGACGGCGTGAACACGGCGAACGACTGTTCTCGGGCGGCCTCGAGCACGTTGAACAGACCCCCGAGATTCACCTCATACGCCTTTTGGGGATTGCGCTCGCCGACTGCAGAGAGGAGCGCGGCGAGGTGGAAGACGACGTCGGGTCGGTGCCTCCGAATCACGTCTCGCAACTGGTCGACGTCGGTGCAATCGAGGGCCTCGAAGGGTCCCCCCTGGGGATCGGCCGTGGGGCGTAGATCGGTCGCCGTCACGGTACCGCTTCCATAGGCTTCACGAAGCGCGGGAGTCAACGCCGAACCAATCTGACCCCCGGCACCCGTGACCAGAACGCGTGTCACCTGCGACCCCCCTTATGATGGATCTCGTCGGGCTTCCATGCCCCATCGAGCGCAGCAGTCCGGGTCGAGCGCCCGCACGGCCGTGGGCCAATATAGAGGGGGCTCCCCCAGACCGTCACGGTGCGCCGGATTGGCCGAGATGCATTCGATTCACCAGACTACACGCCCACCCACTCCCGGAGCCTCCCGATGGTCTCGAAATCGACGCCCGTCCGCCTCCTGTTCGCTGTGGGGCTGGTGAGCGTTCCCAGCCTGCTCGGCGCACAGGTGCAACGCACGGAAGACCCCTATACGCGCTACGAACTGCAGGCTCCGGGATCGGGCGCCTTCCGGATCGTCTATGACGTGACGGCGGCGGGAGCGGGACAGGCCTGGTACTTCAACGGAATTCGTGCCGGCGCCGAAGAAGAGGTTCACGAGGTGCTCGACCTCGCGAGCGGACAACCCCTTTCCTGGGACCTCGTCGACGGAAGCGTCGCCCGCACGCGCGGCGTTCCCGGGGCCGGTGAGGCGAGCCATTTCATTCAGGTGACCCTTCCGTTTCCCGTGGCGCCCGGGGCGGAACACCGCATCCGGATCGACAAGACCTACGTCGATCGCGAGAGCTATTTCACCGACGAGGGCGACATCGTCTTCGACCGCACACTCGGGATCGCCCGCAATGCCGTGGTCCTTCCGGCCGGCTTCGAGCTGGTCTCGGTCAACCTGCCGTCGCAGGTGGCCACCGAATCAGACGGACGCCTGCGGGTGAGCTTCATGAACCCCTCCGGCGAGACCCTGCGCTACCGCGTGCGGGCTCGCGCGCTTCCCGGCGACGCGGCGCAGGCGCTCGCGACCCCGCGGGAGTGGCCGGCCTCCGGCCCGGGCCAGGGCTCGCCCGGCGGATTCGACGGGAGTTATGCCCGCACCGATCGCACCTTTCCGGAGCGCTCCGAGCAGACGCGCGAGATCGTGTACTTCCTGGAGCACCCATCGACCAGTGCCTTTCGGCTGTACCACGACTACACCGAGACGCGCGCCGGAGTCGGCCGCTACCTGAATGTGGTTCGGGCCGGAAGCCGCGCCTTCGATCCGAGGGCCTTTCTGCTCGATCAGGGCGAGGAACTCCCGGTCGAGACCGTGCGGGGCCAGGAAGCCCAGACTCGGGGGCTCGTGGGCTCCGCCGATGCATCGACCGAGGTCGTGGTGATTCCCTTCCCGGCCCCGGTCCCACCCGCGACGGTGCGACTCCGGATCCACGAGACGTATGTCGATCCCGCTCGATACGTCGATCTGGGCGACGAACTGGTATGGGACCGGAACTTCGGTCGAGCCCGCAACGAGGTCGTGCTTCCCCAGGGCTGGTTCCTGACCGCGAGTGACATTCCCGCGGTGGTCGATCGCCAGGACGATGGTCGAACGCGCTTGACCTTCTGGGATGGGGGTCCGGCCGGCATTCAGGTGTTCCTGCGAGCACGCCTGAGGCGGGGTCCCGAGGCCACATCGCTCTCGGGCGAACCGCTCCACGCGAGACCCGACGTGGACCCGGAGGCGATCGCGACTCTGGAGACGGCCCTCGCCGCCGCCCCGGACGACCTCGAGGCCCTGATCGCGTTGGCCCGGGAGCTGCGCAACTCCTTTCGCTTCAGCGAAGCCATCGAGCTGTATACCAGGGCGACCGAGATTGCGCCCGACGATTGGCGGCCGTGGCGCTTTCGAGGGCACCGCATGCTCAGCACGCGGCGATTCTCGGAGGGAGTCCAGGACCTCGAGCGCGCACGTGATCTCGCACCGTTCAACTTCGACGTGGCCTACCACCTCGGGCTCGCGTACTACCTGTCGGGCCGCTTCGACGACGCGGCCGCCGAGTACCAGAGGTGCATCGCGATGGCCGACGACGACAACGCTCGCCGCCGCGAGGCCGAGGGACTCTTCGCCGACCAACGCACCTGCATGACCATCGCCGACCGCGACGACACGCGGGTCGCAATCGTCGAGTGGCAGTATCGGGCCCTTCGGCAGGCCGGGCGGCACGCCGAAGCCGCCGCGCTCGCCGCCTCGATTCCCGCCGATCTCGACGTGCCCGTCAACGGGGCCTACCACCAGTCCCTGCTCGCGCACTCCGGCCGAATCGACCCGGCCCCGCTGGTGCTTCCGCTCCCGCCGGAGGGCCGGTTCGAGACGAGGGCGTACGGCGTCGCCCTCGACACCCTCTTCGACGGCGACCGCGAACGGGCCCTGCTCCTGCTGCGCCGCATCGCCGCTGATCCTCACTGGAGCGGGTTCGGGCGCCTCGCCGCGGAGGCCGATCTGGCGCGCATCGGGGGAGGTCGATGACCGAGCCGCGAATCGAGCCCACGACCGAGCCCGGCCCGGAGCCACCTCCGCCCTCGCCCTCGCCGTCGCGTAGGCTGTCGCCGCGAGCGCGCCGGATTCTGCGAGACCTGCAGCAACGCACCTGGGAGCTCGAGTTCCTGGTATCGGGCGCGCTCGCCTTCGGACTCGGGCAGCTCCCGGGTCGGGTCGACGACCTGTTCAATCGCACGTTCCCGTTGCTCGGTGAGGGGGCGGGGCTGGCGGCCTTCGTCTCGTACCAGTACGTGAAACTGATCATCTACACCCTCATTCTGGCGTTTCTGGTACACCTCGTGCTTCGCGCCTTCTGGGTGTCTCTCGTGGGACTGGACTCGGTCTTCCCCCGCGGCGTGCGCTGGGACCGTGTGCGTATGGGGCCGATCGGCCGAGCCTATCTCAAGCGCCACATGCCGTCGGTTCGGGAGTCGATCGTGCGCGTCGATGGAGTCGCGAGCGTCGTGTTCTCGGGCGCCTTCTACGTCGTGGCCATCTTTCTACTTTCAGTCGGCCTGGCCGCGCTCGTGGGCGCCCCGATTCTTGCGCTCGGCGCGGTCTTGCCATGGATACCGGACCCCACGACGGTGCTGGTCGCAGCCGCGATCGGACTGAGCGTCACCGCCATGGGGCTCGCCGCGATCGACCATGCCTACGCCGGCCGGATCGACCCCGAGGGGCGCCTGGCTGCGTGGATCCGCTGGAGCCAGAGAATCAACCTGCGAGTGTTCGGCCTCGCGAGTTATGGCCCCACCCAATACACCCTGACGAGCCAGATCGGCCGACGCCGGGCCGCCGGCATTCTGTTGGCCGCGATGGCCGTCGTGACGTCGGCGTTCGTGGTGCGCGACATCTGGGTACAACGAGGACGCCTCGCATGGGGGAGCCTCCCGTTCGTCCCGGCGGTACCGGGCGCGGCCGGTGTCGACCCCCGGTACTATGAGGCGTACTGGAGTGACCGTCCTCAGGCGGTGATCATGCCTTCGATTCCCGTCGAGATGCTGGATGCCGAGGCGACGGTTCTCCGGGTCTTCGTACCGTTCCGCCCCACGCGCGATCCCGACGCGGTCGCGGCGGTCTGTCCGGTCCTCGATCCGGTCGGCGCCCAGGGACTTCGTTTCCTTCGCCCCGAGCGTGGAGTCGGCAACGATGTGCCACCTGAGGCGATCGCCAGGTCGCTGTTCTGCGCGGCACAGCTCTGGCAAGTGGCCATCGACGGGCGCCCCGTCACCGAAACCCCGGTCTTCGCCACGAACCCTCGGTCCCGGCTGCCCGGTCTGAGTTGGTATATCGATGTGCGAAACATGGCCCCGGGGAGGCACACCATCAGAATTCGTCGCGGGGCCACCGCTCACACCGCTGATTCCACCGACGACGAGGCGCGGCCGGCCGAAGAGCATCAGATCCCGCTCTGGCGCTAGACGCGATGGGGCGAGCCTAGCGGGTCTCCAACCTCGACACCTCGGCCTCCGACAGGGTGCGGATCTCGACGTCGGCGAGCCCAGGACCCACGACGCCGAGTTCGCGTGCGGCCGCATACGACAGGTCGAGAATGCGGCTGCCCACATCGGCGAACGGCCCCCGATCGTTGACCCGAAGCACAACGCGCCGCCCGTTGTCGAGATTCGCGACCTCGATCCAGCTGTGGAGCGGGAGTGTGCGGTGCGCGGCGCTGAAGCCGTGCATATCGAACGTCTCTCCGCTCGCGGTCGGTCTACCGTGGAAGGCCTCCCCGTACCACGAGGCGAGACCCCGCTCGCGGTATCCCTCGCCCGAGTCGAGAATCTGGTATCGACGTCCGAAGACCTCGTAGGTCTTCCCCGCATCGGTCCGGGCACCGGCTGGCGCAGGCGTCGAGCGGGTCGGGGGCGCGGCAGAAACGGGAACTGCGGAGGGATCACGCGGAAAGGGACCGACCGGGGCAATCGGGGCGGAACCCTCGCCCGATGGATACCCGACGAGGGCGCATCCGGAGGTACCCAGAACCAGAACCACCGTCCCCAACCATCGGAGGCGTCCCGCCTGTTTCGTCACCTACCCCTCCCTGAACCGATGAACACCGCAGCCGCTCCTGTCTTCAGGATAGGCGACATGCCGGGTGAAGGCCAAGGATTTCGCATGGGAAGTCGACTTCATACCCACAAAAAGAAGCGGCCCGGATCAGGCAGCCTGGGACCCTCCCTTCACCAGGCGTTCTTTACCGGGCACGCTCCAGAGCCCTCAACTCTGAGACCGCGGGGGCGTTCCTTCTGCCCAGGTGATCCCGCCGACCGGGTGGGGGCTCCGGCCCCCCGGCGACTGGATCAAGAATACCGGTCGGGACGAGGGGGGGCTGTCAGGGGAGCTTCGCAGAGTGCTGTGGGGAGATTTCCCCTGAACCTACGTGTACTCCTCCACCAGAATCGACTCGGCCTCGAGGCTTCCCACGATGGCCTTCAGGTGTTGGCTGCCCCGGGTCTCGAGCGTAAAGAGAATCTCGACGTCCCCCACGGAGATGTCGGCAAACCCCCGACGATGCGACGTCTCGAGCACGTTGGCTCCGAGCGAGGCGACCAGCCGGGTCAGGCCCGCGAGCGACCCGGGCAGGTCGGGGACCTTCACGAGCAGCCGCGCCAATCGACCGTCGGCCACGAGTCCACGGTCGATGATCCGGGAAACCATGTTGACGTCGATGTTTCCCCCGCTGATGACGAGCACGGCCGTCTCGCCGGCCGCGACCTTCACGGCGCCCTTCGCCAGGGCGGCGAGGGGCACGGCGCCACCCCCCTCTACCACACTTTTTTGACGCTCCAGCAGTAGCAGGATCGCGCTGGCGATCTCCTCTTCGCTCACCGTGACGAGATCGTCGACGAGGGCCTCGATGATCGGGAAGGTGTTCTGCCCGACCCTCTTGGTCGCGATGCCGTCGGCGAGCGTGCGGGAGCTCGTGATCTTCACGATCTCGCCCGCGTCTCTCGACGCTCGGGCCGACGGGGCTGCCTCGGCCTCCACACCGATGATCCTCACGTGGGGGGCGAGGCTCCGCACGGCCAGGGCGATGCCCGAGATCATGCCGCCTCCTCCGACGGGGACGACGATCACATCGACTTCGGGCACCTGCTCCAGGATCTCGAGCCCCATCGATCCCTGGCCTGCGATCACCCGGGGATCATCGAAGGGGTGGATCATCACAAGCCCCTCTTCATCGACGAGGCGAAACGCCTCCACCGCCGAATCATCGAGCACTTCCCCCAGCTGGATCACCCTCGCCCCGTACCCCTCGGTGTTCGACACTTTGATGAGGGGCGCCGTCTCCGGCATCACGACCGTGCAGGGAATCCCTAGACGGCGGGCGTGATAGGCGACCGCCTGGGCGTGGTTGCCCGCGCTCGCCGTGACCACACCACGTCGACGCTCGTCGTCGTTCAGGTGCAGGAGCCGATTCAGCGACCCCCGGTCTTTGAACGAACCGGTGCGCTGCAGGTTCTCGAGCTTGAGGTGAAGCGCCCCGGGGCTGACATCGTCGAAGGCCATCGCTCGCGGGCACGGCGTCAAAACCACGTGCCGCGAAATGCGCTGGCGCGCTTTTTCGATGTCGTCGAGCGATATAGGCGGGTCAGCCCTGGGGCTCATGCCGAGCGGCGATGGACCGCGAGGAGGAGCGGCGGGTCGATGGAGACCGTGAAGTGAAGGCGGTTGAGACTCTCCTTCACCACGTTGCGGGTCACCTGGCGGGTCTTCGGATACGTTCCGCCCTGCTCACTCTCGATCACGGCGACCTCGTCTTCGTTCAGTCCGTCGAGCACGCCCATGACCTTGGCCTCGAGCTGATCGAGAACGGCCCGCTCGACCTCGTCGTGCACGTCGCCCTCCGCCTGGGCCGTGAAGGAGTGTCCGGCCACCCGCTCGAAGGTCGCTTCGAACTCGTCGGCCTCGAACGACGTCACGTTGTCGCGCCGAAACCCGATCTCGTTGAGCGCTTTGCTGTCGAAGTTGAGTACCACACTGTGGAGCCGTGAGCCATATCGGCGAAGGAGCATGCTGATGAGGGGTTGAAGTCAGTCGTGCTTGAGGAGCTCCGCGAGCTCCTCAGGAGTCAGCTTGGTTCCGAGGCGGGCCCCCATACCCCTGGGCGCCCGGGAGTGTCGGCCACGGGCGCCGCCGCTCGAGCCTTCCGCCTGGGGCGGGGGGCCTCCGGCATAGTCGAAGTCGGGGAGGTGCTCTCGCTCCAGCCCGCGCCCGAGATGGTGCTCGAGCGTCTTGAGATGCCCCAGGTCACCGGCGGCGACAAACGTGACGGCGGTGCCCGACGCACCGGCTCGGCCCGTGCGGCCAATCCGATGTACGTAGTCTTCGGGGTCCAGGGGCACATCGAAGTTGACCACATGGGTGATTCCGTCGACGTCGAGCCCCCGCTGCGCGATGTCGGTCGCGACCAGCACTCGGATCTGGCTTCGGGCGAAGCGGTCGAGGGCTCGCGTGCGCTCCTTCATGCTGCGGTCGGAGTGCATGGCGTCGGTGCGAATCCCTTCTCGCTCCAGCCGAGCCTCGAGCACGTTCGCGCCCGCCTTGGTGCGACTGAAGACGAGCACCTGCTCCCACCCGGGATCCTGCAGAAGATGGACCAACAGGTCGGGCTTCTTCTCCGGCTTGACCGAGTAGACGACTTCGACGATCCCGCTGGCGGTCGTCCCCGAAGGAGCCGCCTCGACCCAGGCAGGATCGTTCGTGAGCCGCAAGGCGAGGTCGTGCACCCCGTGCGGCATGGTCGCCGAAAACAGCATGGTCTGTCGCACACCGCGAAGGCCGCGCATCACGTCTTCGATCTGCGGGCGAAAGCCCATGTCGAGCATACGATCCGCTTCGTCGAGAATGAAAAAGCGGATCGTCGAGAGATCGACCCTGCCCTGCCGCATGTGGTCGATGAATCGCCCCGGAGTCGCGGCGATGACCTCATAGCCCTCCGAGAGTGCCTCGAGCTGGGGCCCGTACTTCACTCCCCCGTAGATCGAAGCGGTGCGGATCGAGGTGCCCTTCGAGAAGGCCGCGGCATCGTCGGCGACCTGCTGCGCCAGCTCCCGAGTCGGGGCCAGGACCAACACCTGCAGCCCGGCTCCCGCCTTGATGCTCTCGAGGGCGGGCAGCATGAAGGCACCCGTCTTTCCGGTCCCCGTCTGTGCGATACCGACCACGTCCTTGCCAGCGATCGCATGGGGGATCGCCTTCGTCTGAATGGGGGTCGGTTGCGTCCAGCCGAGGGCCTCGACGGCGGCCAGCGCCGCCTCGGACAGTCCGAGGTCGGTGAAGGAAGCGGCGAGCGGTGCGGTGTCTGTCACGACGGGTCTACTCCGGGTTTCGTCAGCGTGCACAAGCGTACACAAACCTGAAAGGTAGGTCCGAGCGTCGTCGGCGCATAGTTTCCCCCCATGACCGCGATGCCACCCGACCCCCGACGCTCGATCCTCTTTGTCTGTCTAGGCAACATCTGTCGCTCGCCTCTCGCCGAGGGCGTGTTTCGCCACAGGGTCGCGGAAGCCGGCCTGCAGGATCGGTTCCGGATCGCGTCGGCGGGCACGGGAGGGTGGCACGTGGGAGATCCTCCCGACCCCCGGTCGCGTGCGGTCGCCGAGGCGCGAGGCGTGTCGCTCGAGGGCCAGACCGCCCAGCGGGTGTCGCCGAGCGACTTCGACGACTTCGACCTGATCGTGGCGATGGATCGGAGCAACCTCACGGACCTTCAGCGAAGTGCGGGTGAAGGTCGTCGAGCCCGCATCGTCCTGCTGCGAGACTACGACCCCGACCCCGGCGACGGAGAGGTCCCCGACCCCTACTACGGTGGGCCGGGGGGTTTCGACCGCGTGTTCGACATGGTCGACCGCTGTTGCGCCGAACTCCTCGACTCGCTCCTCGATGAGGGCTGAGCTCTTCGCCGGGTCAGCCTAGAAGGGCCGCCATGCGGGAGATGGCCTCTTCGAGAAGTGCGTCGGAGGTGGCAATGCTCATGCGCGCGTACCGGGGTTCACCAAAGGCCTCGCCGGGCACCACGGCGACGCCGGCTTCCTCGAGGAGCCACGAGCAGACGGCCGCCGCCGAATCCCGTCCCTCTCCAAACGCCGCGTCCACACGAAAGAACAGATAGAAGGCGCCGTCCGGACGGAGGTAGGAAAACGCCGGGAGTTTTTCGTCGAAAAGCCGCATGACCAGGTCCCGACGGCGTCGGAACGCCTCCCGCATGTTGCCCACCGCTTCCCGGGTGCGCCCGACGTCACTGTAGGCGGCGAGCGCGGCCATCTGCGACGGCGTCGCGGCATTCGACGTCATGTGGCTCTGAACGGCGGCCATCTGCGCGGCGACCTCCGGCGTCGACACGGAGAACCCGATGCGCCATCCCGTCATCGCAAAGCTCTTCGACGCGCCATCGATCAAGACGTTGGGCCCGAGCGAAGTCGTCGGGAGCCCGAGGATGCCGGGTGCCTCCCCGCCTTCGCCGAAGTAGATGTGCCGGTAGATCTCGTCGGAGATCAGCCACACACCACGGTCCCGCGCCCACTCCGCGACGGCCCGCAGTTCGTCGGAGGAATAGACGACCCCGGTGGGATTGCACGGAGAGCTGAACAGGAGGCCTCGGGTGGCCGGCGTCGCGACCCGCTCCAGGTCGTCGGGCGTGAGCCGGAATCCGTCGTCTTCGCTCCCCGCCGCGAAGACCGGAGTCGCCCGCGCCAGCCCGATCATCTCGGGGTAGCTGGTCCAGTACGGGGTCGCCACGACGACTTCGTCGCCCGGTCCGAACAGGCTGAAGCAGGCATTGAACAGCGACTGCTTCGCCCCCGAGGAGACGACCACTTCGGCCGGATCGATGACTCGGCCCTGGCTCGAGAGAAAGCGTGCAATGGCGGCCCTCAGCTCGGGAAGCCCCGGCGTCGGAGTATACCGAGTTCGCCCGTCCCGAATTCCCTGCATCGCCGCATCGGAGATCCAGGCCGGGGTATCGAAGTCCGGCTCGCCCGTGCTCAGATCCACGATATCCCGGCCCTCGGCCTTGAGCCGCTTCGCGAGCGAACTGACCGCGAGAGTGGCGGAAGGCTTGAGGGTGGCGATGTTGGAACTGAACTTCATGGCGGACGTCCTCGAGAGAGAGATCCGGAGCGCCCGGCCGAGCGTCCCTGAGGGAGGGGAATATCAGACGCCCCCCGGACCGGATCAAGCCGCACCACGGGCGCGGCCGTTGCCCGGACTCCGCAATGCGGACACATTCCGGCCCATGTACGACGAGCGTCCCCGCCTCTACTTCGATTTCGTGGATCCGGGGTCACTTCTGATGCGGCGGCGGATCGCCACCCTCGGTGTCGACTGTTCGTTCGTCGGCTTCGAGATGCGCCCTCCTCCGGAACCGCTGGTCGAACGGGCCGACCCCGCGTGGGCGGACTACTGGCGACACGCGACGCGAGCCCTCCGAGCGACCGGGATCGTTCCCGGGACCCCCGCCCTCGTACCGTGGACGCGAAAGGCGCACGAACTGGTGCGTCACGCCACGGAGTCCACCGACGAACACGTCGCCACGGCGATCGTGGACCGCCTGTTTTCGGCGTACATCGAAGAGGGGCGCGACCTTGGACGGATCGATGTCCTGGTCGCCCTCGCAGTCGAAGTTGGGCTGGACGGAATGGAGGCCCGGACCGTCCTGGGTGTGGACCGCTGGCGCGACGAGATCGTGCGCGCGCGCGCTGAAGCCAGCGCCGCGGGCGTGCGCGGAGTACCCACGCTCCTTCGAGCCGGCAATCGGCTCGAGGGGGTGCATGACGAAACAACGATTCGAGCGTTTCTCGAGGACGGTTGATCCTCGCGAGTCACGAACACGAGACAACGAGAGATGGCAGGCTATCAAAGGAAAACAGCTTGGGGACCCGCCGAAGTCATGTCGCAGGCGGAGAAGATGCTCCCCGAACTCCTGGGCCTGAGCCGCTCGAAGGGCTCCTCGCACGCAGCAACCTGGACCGGCGAGGAAGGGGTCGTGACGCTGAACGTCCACCGTCACGGTCCCTACACCGAGGTCGTGGCACTGACAGACCGTCTACGCACGTCCCGGATGGACTACGAAATCCAGAAATTCCTGAACCACCTGCCCTACGAGCCCGGAGACCGCGGTGGTCCGGGCTCGGGCGATCCGAGCTGAACTGAGCTGACCATGGACTCCTTCGAAGAACTCCACTTGAGCCCCGACCTCGTCGAGGCGCTGGCCGCCGAGGGCATCGAGCGGCCGACCGCACTCCAGTCGGCGGCGATTCCCGTCGTCCAGCGTGGACACAATCTCGTGGCCATCGCGGGGCCCGGCGCCGGCGTTCTCGTGGCGGTGGGCGCCCCCCTTCTGTCTCGCCTCGAGAGTAGCGAGGGCCAGACGGTGGGACTCGTGCTGACCCCGACGCGGGATCGAGCACGGGCGCTGGCCGAGGCGTTGGGCAGGCTCGCCGTGGTTACGGGACACCGTGTCGCCGCGCTCGGAGCGCCGTGGGCGCTGCCGGAACGGGCGTCGATCCTGGTCGCCACCCCCGGCGACCTCATGGAAGGGCTGTCGAAGGGCGGCCTGAGCCTGGAACATGTCGGGGCGTTGGTGTTGGACGGTGGCGCCGTGCTGGAACGGCTCGGCATGATGGAGCACGTCGAGTCGATAGCCGAGGCCCTGCCTTCCGACGCCCAGCGCGTCATCGTGACGCTCCCCTTGACCCCCATGGTCCAGGACTTCGCCTCGCGCCATGCGCGGAAGGCGGTCACGGTGCCGCCACAGGACTCCGAAGGCGCCGGCCCGGCTCCCCTGAAACGGGGGACCGTCTCGGTTCGCGTGGTCTCCGGAGAAAAAGACGAGGAGGCGGCGGCGCTCGCGCACGACCTCTTGATGGACGAGGTGCGCCACCTGGTCATCTTCGTGCGCAACGAAGACGTCGCAGCCGACCTGGGTGACCGACTCGCGCTTCGTGGCTTCGGGGTCGGGGCGCCGGGAGACGGCGAGGCTCCCATCTGGCTGGTCGTCGACGACCTGGAGGGACGCCAGGTGCTCGATGGACTGGACGAGGGGATTGCCGCTGCGGTCAGCTTCGATGCCCCGGCCGACCCCGACGCGCTCGACCGCAGACACGGCGGTGGGCACGGCGGGACGATTCTCGCCGAGGCTCGTGAGACCGCACATCTTCGCGACATCGCAGCCCGCACCGGATACCTGCTCACGTTTGAAACGCCCCGAACCGGGCCCGCACCGGAGGGGGGGGGCCTGGGTCAATTGCTCTCCAGGGTCGAGGCGGCGTTGACCGCGAACGACATCGAGGCCTACGAGATCGTTCTCGAACCGCTCTTTCGGGAGCATGGGCCCTCGGCGGTCGCGGCGGCCACGTTGGCGCTCCTTCGCGCCCGCCCCGCCTCCGACTCGGGACCCAGTGGTGAGAGCGAGCGTCAGGGTGTGCCCGGTCTGGCCCCCTTCGCGAAGCTCTTCGTGAGCCTGGGCTCGAAGGATGGCATCAAGGCGGGCGACCTCGTGGGCGCGATCACCGGAGAAGCCGGGATCCACGGGGAGCAGATCGGCAAGATCGAGATTCGCGAAACCTTCTCGAGGGTGGAAGTCGCGCGCTCCGTGGCCGATCGGGTCATCCAGGCGCTGAACGGCACGACGGTGCG
>CBDUEZ010000026.1:0-21718 GCA_965366355.1 uncultured bacterium | reverse complement strand
ACCGACGCTCCATGATGTCTGCGGTCCGACACCGCGCGCCAGCTTCGCGTTCCGAACCCTTCGCGATCGCACGAGGCCTCTACGGGGTGGGCACCTCCGCCGGGTTCCGCACGAACCGCACCCCGTCCGGCCGACATCCACCGCCTCAGCTTCAGGTGCGAACCGGGTCGGAACTCGCCGGCCCACGATGACGGTGGGGTGAAGTCGAGGCAGCTGAGAGTGCGAAACCGTTGACAGACGCCGTTGGCCATTCGATACTAACCCGCACCCGAACATACACCGAAAACAGGATGTCTCCCATGTCCGTTGCCGAGGGGCTGGTCCAGGAACTTCAGTCGACTCTCAAGTTCTTCGAAACGACGTTGTCCGTCTTTGACTCCGCCGATGCCGGCTTTGCGCCGAGTCCGGAGTTGTACACGGTGGCAGGCCACGTCGCGCACACCGCGAGTTCCGTCGACTGGTTCATCGAGGGCGCCTTCGGCGGGGGTTGGGACATGGACTTCGACGCAGACATCGCGAAGGCCAAGGCCGTCACCTCTCTGGAGGAGGCGGTCGAATGGCTACACCGCGCCTTCCGCAACGCGATCGCGGTCGTCGGGTCCGCATCCGACGAGGAGCTGTTCACGCCGATCTCCGACACCCGGATCATGGATGGAGCCCCCCGAGCGGCCGTGGTTTCGGGCATCGTCGATCACACGGCCCATCACCGAGGTTCTCTCGCGGTGTATGCGCGCTTGATCGGAAAGGTGCCGCTGATGCCGTATTCGTGATCCTGCGCGCCGGCGAAGCGTCGGCTTCCGTGCAGTCCGCCCGACGATGCCGCGCGGGAGGTGAGGGAACGGACGCACTCCCCCCTGGGCGACGATCGGCGCCAGCCGAGCGAAGCGTCGGCGCCGAGGGGGGAGTGCGTCCGTTCCCTCGCCGTTTCCCCGCTACATCTTCGGCAGCGTAACCCCTACCTGGTTCATGTACTTCCCCTTGCGATCGGCATACGCCGTCTCCGGCTCCTCGTCGCCCTCGAAGAAGAGCAGCTGCGCGATCCCTTCCCGCGCATAGATCTTGGCCGGGAGCGGGGTCGTGTTGCTGATCTCGAGCGTCAGGTACCCCTCCCAGGTCGGCTCGAGCGGCGTCACGTTGACGATGATTCCACAACGCGCGTAGGTGCTCTTCCCGACACAGACCACGAGCACGTCGCGAGGAATCCGGAAATACTCTTCGGTACGGGCGAGCGCGAACGAATTCGGGGGAATGATGCACTCGTCGGCATTGACGTCGACGAACGAGCGGTCGTCGAAGTTCTTGGGGTCGACAACCACGTTGTGCACGTTGGTGAAGACCTTGAATTCCGGGCTCACCCGAATGTCGTAGCCGTACGACGACAGCCCGTAGCTGATGGCATCGCCTCTCACCTGACCGGCTTCGAACGGCTCGATCATCCGGTGCTCTTGTGACATCCTCTTGATCCAACGGTCGCTCTTGATCGGCATGGGTGACGAGTGGGGTCGCGGGTCGGGACCGACCGCGCCGACGCCGAGATTGGGCCGGGGCGGGGAGGGTCGGGGACCCCAAGATAGGGCCCATCGGGCAGGGCCGCCAAATCGGGCGAAAAGTGGCTTGAATCAAGGACTTTCACTGGCTTGACACCCGTCTCCCGCGTCGGGTACCTTTCGGTGTTCCGCCACGTGATTGTTTTCACAAACCTGGAATACAATGTCGGGATCCTACGTCCCGCTCCTGATCCTCTTCGGAGTGTCAGTTCTGAACGCGGCATTTATGGCCGTCGCCTCAGCGGTGCTCAATCCCCGCCGCCCCACCCCCCAGAAAGACATGCCGTACGAATCCGGGATGATCCCCCTCGGTGATACGAGGGAGCGTTTCTCGGTCAAGTTCTACATGGTCGCGATCAGCTTCATCGTCTTCGACCTCGAGACGATTTTCCTGGTCCCGTGGGCGGTCGAGATGCGAACTCTCGGGTGGGCCGGCTTCATTCCCATGCTGATGTTCGTCACGGTGCTCACCCTGGGCCTCGTGTACGAATGGAAGAAGGGAGGTCTCGAATGGGGTTAGAAGACGACCGAACTCTCCCCGGCGGGGGCACCTCGTCTCGCTTGGGCGGCCTGTTCGGGGCGGGGAGCCCCACCTTCCTCACCACGAAGCTCGATTTTGTGGTGAACTGGGCGCGACGCAGCTCCCTCTGGCCCATGCCCTTCGGGACGGCCTGCTGTGCCATCGAGATGATGGCGGCGGCGGCTTCTAACTTCGACATCTCCCGCTTCGGTATGGAGCGCATGTCGTTCTCGCCGCGCCAGGCCGATGTTCTGATCTGCGCGGGCCGGGTCCCCTACAAGCTGTCCCCGGTGCTGCGACGCATCTGGGATCAGATGCCCCAGCCCAAGTGGGCGATCTCGATGGGGGCCTGTGCCAGTTCGGGGGGCGTTTTCGACACCTATTCGATGGTACAGGGGATCGACACGATCATTCCGGTCGACGTCTACATTCCGGGCTGCCCTCCGCGCCCCGAGGCCCTGATCTACGGGCTGATGATGATTCAAGAGAAGATCCGCGAGGAGAGCCTCGCGGATCATGCGATCAATCGGGCCGAGGACCCGCGATCGGTGGCCCGCCCGCGCGCGAACGACGACGAGGTGCGGAGTCTCACGGGGCCGTTCGGTAACTCGACCCGTCAGAACCGGGTGAGTGGTCTGGTCCAGTCGGATCGGGTGTCCCGACCCAAAGATCGACTTCCCTGAGCGACGCAACGATGCCCCATGAAGACCGGCCCGCCCCGACCCCGAAACATCCCTCGGTACCGGCTCTCAGGGATCGATTCGGCGACGCGGTGGTTCACGACGAAGTGACGGCGGGCGATCAGGTCAGCGTCGTCGTCGCACCCGAGCGCATTCGGGAGATCCTCGGGTGGTTGAAGGAGTCTCCCGAGCAGCACTATGAGTTTCTCTCCGATCTCACGGCGGTCGACTTCGGGGGCGGTCGTCCCCTCCAGGTGGTCTATCAACTCTGGTCTCTGACGCACCGCCGCAGCCTGCGTATCAAAGCCGAGCTGCCGCTCTCCGCGCTGCAGATCGACTCGGTCGAGCCGTTGTGGAGGACCGCAGATTGGCTCGAGCGCGAGGTCTACGACCTGTTCGGGATCCACTTCGTCGGCCACCCCGACCTCCGGCGCATCCTCATGCCGGAGAACTACGCCGAGGGACATCCGCTCCGGAAGGACTTCCCACTCCGGGGGCGATTCTCGCGCGCGGAACAGACTCGGCGCGCCCTGAGCCAGAGGGTCGAGGACTCGTATATACCCATGGAGATGGAGATGGGCAAAGAACCGCAGATCTCCAGCTCGGACGAGGACTGAGATGGCCACCCGGACGGTTGAATTCACGCTGGGTCGGACGCCCGAGCTGGGTCCGGATGGTGGGGTGGTCGATGCGCCGATGGGCCAGCTCGACATGATCGAGCCGGGCCTCGGCGCCGAGCACATGCTGCTCAACGTCGGCCCGCAGCACCCGGCGACACATGGCGTGCTTCGGCTCGTGTGTGAGCTCGACGGTGAAACGGTCGTCAAGGTCACACCCCACATCGGATACCTCCACACGGGCTTCGAGAAGCTCGGCGAGTATCGGTCGTGGAACCAGATCGTGCCCCTGACCGACCGCATGGACTATCTGGCGCCCCTGATCTACAACTGCGCCTATGTCATGTCGGTCGAGCGGCTCATGGGCATCGAAGTGACGGAGCGCTGCAAGGTCGTGCGGGTCATCATGATGGAGTTGGACCGCATCTTCGGGCACCTTCTCTGGCTCGGTACGACGGCGATCGATGTCGGAGCCTTCACCCCCTTCCTGTACGCCTTTCAGCAGCGCGAGAAGATCTATACCCTCCACGAGGCGCTGACGGGGGCCCGGATCACCACCTCGGCGACGCGGGTCGGCGGAATGATGGCCGACATTCCCGAGGGCTGGGCGCAGGCGGTGCGTGATTTCGCCAACGGACTTCCGCACACGCTCGACGAGGTCAACAACCTTCTCACCACGAATGCGATCCACCTGGGCCGCACCCAGGACATCGGGGTGATTTCGGCCGAAGACGCGATCAACTGTGGGTTCACGGGTCCCAACCTCCGAGCCTCCGGCGTCGCCTACGACATTCGCAAGGATCGGCCGTACTACGACTACGAGACCTATTCGTTCGACGTGCCGGTCGGAGAGCATGGCGACTGCTACGATCGCTACCTGGTGCGCATGGAAGAAATGGTGCAGAGCCTTCGAATCCTCCATCAGGCTCTCGACCGACTTCCCAGCGGGCCGATCAATGTCGCTGATGCGCGCTATTCACTCCCGTCGAAGACCGACTGCATGAACGACATGGAGTCGATGATTCACCATTTCAAGCTCGTGACCGAGGGAATCCATGGTCCCGTTGGGGACTCCTGGTTCTCCGTCGAGGCCTCGAAGGGCGAACTCGGCATGTACGTGGTCAGCGACGGGGGCACGAAGCCCGTGCGGTGGCGTGTGCGGCCTCCGTCGTTCGTGAACCTGTCGGTGATCGCCAAGCTGGCCGAGGGCCATCTCATGTCGGATCTGATCATGATCAATGCGAGCCTCGACATCGTGCTCGGCGAGATCGACCGATGAGCGACGTACCGTTCCGCAACCCGGGGTGGGCAGGGAATACGGGCGAATTCGATCTCTCCGAAGAGCAAGTGCGTGGCGAGGACTTCGTGGGAGAAAGGCCGGTCGAAGGTGGGCATGCGGCGGCGGCCGCGAGTCACGCCTACATGCGGGCCGACAAGGCCCCCGACGCGGCCCTCTTCGAAGGCTCGTATCGGGTTCGTTTCGAGAAGATCCTCTCGCGCTATCCCGACCAACGGGCGGCGTTGCTTCCGGTCCTCAATCTGGCGCAGGAGGTGCGGGGGCATGTCTCGCCCGACACGATGAGCCGGGTGGCGGAACTGCTCGACCTGGGCGAAGCGTATGTGCGCGGAGTCGCGACGTTCTACACGATGTACAACAAGGCGCCCGTCGGGCGCTTCCTCGTGCAGGTGTGCACCAACATCTCGTGCAACCTCTGCGGGGCGGATGAGGTGATGGCGGCCTTTCTCCGCGAGGCGGGCACGGAGCCGGGCGAGACCTCGGCCGACGGCGCGTTCACGGTCATCGAGGCCGAGTGTCTCGCGGGATGCGGTTTTCCGACCTGTGTTCAGATCAACTCCCGCTACTACGAAAATGTGGACGCCGACGACGTGCCCCGGATCCTCGAGCATCTCAAGGAGCGGGGCGAGTAGCCTCGGCCAACGGAGACCGTCATGGCCTATCCGTACGTTTCGGACCGCGAGGTTCGCATTCTGAGTCGTCACTTCGGCGACCCCGGCGCACGCACGCTCGAGGGGGCGCTCGCCAATGGCCGCTATTCCGCCTTTCTCAAGGCGACCGAGATGGGCCCGGACGGGGTGGTCGACGTCGTGAAGTCGTCGGGTCTTCGAGGCCGAGGAGGGGCCGGATTTCCCACGGGCGTGAAATGGAGTTTCATGCCCAAGGACTCCGGGAAGCCGCACTACCTGTGCTGCAATGCCGACGAATCGGAACCCGGCACGTTCAAGGATCGTGAGTTGCTCCGCTGGGACCCCCATCAGGTCATCGAGGGATGCCTGATCGCGGCCTATGCCATTCGGGCCCAACACGCCTACATCTACTGCCGGGGGGAGTTCTTCGAGGCGTCGGCGGTGTTGGCTCGGGCGGTCGAGGAAGCCTACGCAAAGGGGCTCGTCGGGAGCGACATCCAGGGCACCGGGGTCGATATCGATGTCACGGTACATGTCGGGGCAGGGGCCTACATCTGCGGCGAAGAGACCGCCCTCATGAATTCGCTCGAGGGCCGGCGTGGGCTGCCGCGGGTCAAACCACCGTTCCCGGCTGCGGCGGGCCTGTTCGGGATGCCGACGACCGTCAACAACGTCGAGACCCTCTCGGCGGTCCCCCACATCATCGAACACGGGGGCGAGTGGTATCGACAGTGGGGCACCGAGAAGAGCCCCGGCACCAAGCTCTTCTGTGTGAGTGGGCATGTGACCAAACCCGGCAACTACGAGCTGCCGCTCGGGTTCCCCATGAACGAGCTGATCGACGATGTCTGCGGCGGGGTGCGCGGCGGCAAGGCGCTCAAGGCGGTCATTCCCGGGGGGAGTTCGGTGCCCATTCTGAACGCGGCGGAGTGTCACGAATGTTCGCTCGACTACGAGGGGGTCGTGGAAGCCGGGTCGATGTTGGGATGTGCCTCCGTGATCGTCATGGACGATTCGACCGATATCGTGAAACAGGTCTATCGCATGGCGTCGTTCTATGCCCATGAATCGTGCGGCCAGTGCACGCCCTGTCGAGAAGGCACGGCCTGGGTGGCGAAGATTCTCAAGCGGATCGTCGATGGCCGGGGCACCGAAGACGACCTCCAGACGCTCGTCGATGTCACGACCCGCATGACCGGCACGACGATCTGTGTGTTGTCGGACTCGGTGGCGGCGCCGGTCCAGTCGAGCATCACCAAGTTCCGCGACGACTATCTCGCCTTGATTCGGCGGGGTGAACGTGTGGGGGCGGCCTGAACATGTCTGATTCGAAGCCCACCACGGTTACGCTCACGATCGACGGGCGGGAGATCACCGTGCCACGCGGCACCACTCTGCTCAAGGCGGCGGAAGCGCTGGGCACCGAGGTGCCGCACTATTGCTATCACGATGGACTGTCGTCGCCGGCCATGTGCCGGCTGTGTCTGGTCGATGTCGAAGGCGCCCCGAAATCGCTCCCCTCGTGCGTGACCCCGGCCCAGGACGGACAGGTCGTTCACACCGACGGTGATCGGGCGCGCACGATGCGCGAGGGAGTGCTCGAATTCTACCTCGTGAACCATCCGCTGGACTGCCCGATCTGCGATCGGTCCGGGGAGTGCATGCTTCAGGACTACGTGCACGACGAGGGACGGAGGCACGGGCGGTCGCGCGAACCGAAGCGGGTCTTCGGGCGAGACGACTTCGGGGGTGACGTCTTGTTCTACGGAGATCGCTGCGTCATGTGCACGCGGTGCGTTCGGTTCATGAACGAGGTCGAGAAGGAGCCGCGTTTGACCGTCGTGGAGCGGGGGAGTCGTTCCGTGATCGACACCTTCTTCGACGAAGGGCTCGACGGCACGAAGTGGTCGGGCAACATCGTCGACATCTGCCCGGTCGGGGCACTCGCTTCGAAGGACTTTCTCTTCAAGCAGCGTGCGTGGGACCTCGACCACACACCGAGCGTCTGCACCGGCTGCTCCCAGGGGTGCAACATCTCGCTTCACACCCGTGACAACCTCGTGCAGCGGCTGAAGCCCCGCGCCAACCTCGATGTGAACGCCTTCTGGATGTGTGACTACGGACGTCACGACTACGAGTGGATCAATCGGGGAGACCGCCTCGAGGCGCCCTCGGTGCGACGCGGCGATTCGACCGTCACCATGGGGTGGGACGAGGCCCTCTCCGCGCTCGGCGATCGCATCGCCGAGCTCGAGGGCGTCGCCGTGCGGGCCGTGGCTTCGCCGCGGGCATCCAACGAATCCCTCGCCTCGCTCGCCGGCCTGGTCGCCCACCTCGGGGGTGGCCCGATCGAGTACCGGCTTCGCGTTGCCGCGACCGAAGACGTGCTCGAGGGTATGCCGGCGCTTGCGCGGCGACGGGAGCTGGCGCCCAACCATGCCGGCGCCGATGCGATGGGCATGGTGCGAGTGGGCGACGACGACGGCGCCGGCGGCCTCGACGCGGCGGCGCGCCACGGTGGCATCCTGTTGGTCCTGGGCGACGACCTGGCCGACGTCGACGCCGATTTCGGGAGTGACGCCGACCTTTTCGTCGTGCTGGGCACACATGGCACCGCAGCGACCCGGCGCGCTCACTTCCTGTTCCCCACGACGACGTTCGCAGAACAGGCCGGAACCTTCACGAATCGAGACCTGCGCGTGCAGCGCTTCTGGCCCGCGCTCCAGGCGCCCGGTTCGGCGAGACCCGGATGGTTCGTATTGCGGGCGCTCCACGGGCGGATCGCCGGCGCGGCGGTTCCAGCCAACGCGGCCGAGGCCTTCTCGGTCGCGGCGTCGGAGCAGCCGGTGTTCGGCGGTCTCGATTATGACCGGCTCGGCTTTCGAGGAGCGCTGTCGGAGCGACCCGCGACCCCGACGGGAGCCTGATCGATGGAGCCACTACAACCGATCAGCGGGGGGCTCGCCCTTCTGGCGTCGGCCATCAAGGTTCTCGCGGTGTTCAGCGCCGTGATGGTCGTGGTGGCCTACACGACTCTGGCTGAGCGAAAGGTCTCGGCGTGGATCCAGGACCGATCCGGCCCGAATCGGGTCGGCCCGCTCGGCCTCCTGCAGCCGATCGCCGATGGCCTCAAGAACTTTCTGAAGGAAGAGACGATGCCGGGGACCGCGCATCGGTTCTACTTCGTGTTGGGTCCGATGATGGCGATCGTCCCGGCGCTCGTGACCTTTGCGGTGGTGCCGTTTGCGGCACCGCTCCCCACCCCGTGGGGCGTCGTCGACATGATCGTCGCCGACGTGCCGATCGGGGTGCTCTACATTCTGGCGCTCAGTTCACTCGGCGTGTACGGGCTCGTCATCGCGGGCTGGTCGAGCAACAACAAGTACGCGTTCCTCGGCGGGCTGCGAGCCTCGGCCCAGATGGTCAGCTACGAGGTTGCCCTGGGACTGTCGCTCGTGCCGGTACTGATGCTGGCGGGCAATGTGACGCTCACGCAGATCGTCTGGCAGCAACAGCAGCTCGATATGTGGTTCGCCCTGCCGCTCTCCCTCGGCTTCATTCTTTTCCTGGTCTCGGCTTTCGCAGAAACGAACCGGCTCCCGTTCGATATGCCGGAAGCCGAATCGGAGCTCGTCACCGGGTATCACACCGAATATTCGTCGATGAAGTTCTCGATGTTCTTCATTGCCGAGTATGGTCACATGGTCACGGCTTCGGCCCTGATGGCCACGCTCTTCTTCGGCGGATGGGATCTTCCCGGCACCTGGGACGACGCCTTCTGGTGGCAGGGAATGCTGATTCGTGGTTTCGACGCGACGGGCGCGCCGCTGATGGCCGATCCGACCTGGTGGAAGACGCTTCTGACCTTCGCCGGGTTCGCGGTGAAGGTGATGTTCTTCCTCTTTCTCTACATCTGGGTTCGGTGGACGCTCCCGCGCTTTCGCTACGACCAGGTCATGGCGCTGGGCTGGAAGGTGATGCTCCCCGTGGCCCTGGCCTATGTCATGCTCGTCGCCGGCACCGTGCTGGTGCTCGATACGCTCGGGGTCGAGTACGGATTCACGTTCGGTCTGGTGCTGACCGCGATGAGCGGGCTGTGTACGGTCGGATTTCTCTTCTTCCTGGACCGGGATCGCATCATCCAGGGTTCGAGCTGACTTCTCCCACCTCAGGATCAAGCATGGCAGTTCAGGTAAAGCTGGTACGGCGGCCCGAAGCGGGAAGCACTTCGTACCTGCGCGCGGCTCTCAAGGGAATGGCGATCACCTTCAAACACCTGGTGAAGCCGGGCTCGGTGAGCCTGCAGTATCCCGAGGAGCAGCCCGATCTGCACGAGCGGTGGCGGGGGACACATCGTATGGAGGTTCATGCCGATGGTCGTCCGAAGTGTGTGGCCTGCGGGCTGTGCCCGACCGTTTGTCCGGCCAATTGCATTCGCCTCGTCGGGGGCGAGGACGATCAGGGAAACCGCTATCCCGTCGTGTACGAGATCGACGAATTCCGCTGCATCTTCTGTGGAATGTGTCAGGAAGTGTGCCCCGTCGAAGCGATCCATGTAGGCCGGCACTTCGAGAATGCCGAATACACCCGTGATCGCTTCGTCTATGACCTCGACCGGCTCATGGAGCAGGAGCATCCGACCACCCTCCTCTGGGATCCCTCGGATCCTCGGTCGGAGTAGTGGCCGATGGCTGATGTACTCTTTTTCGTCTTCGCCGCCGTGGCCGTCGGAGGGGCCTTCGGGGTCGTGTTTGGGCGGAGTCCCGTCGCGAGCCTCCTGTTCATGGTGATGACGCTCTCGAGCGTCGCGGGGATCTACGTCTTGCTCGAGGCGCACTTCCTCGCCGCGGTGCAGGTGATCGTCTACGCCGGAGCGATCATGGTGCTCTTCATGTTCGTGATCATGTTGCTGAACCTCGGCCACGAGTATCAGCGGGACGTTCGCACCGGCCTCTTTTCCCTCGTCGCCTTTGTCGTGTCTGGGGCGATTGCGGGGCTGCTCGCTCGTCGATTCGGGGGGGCGAGCGACGTGTTCACGTTTCTCGACGGTGCCGACGCGATCGATGCCGCGCTTGTGGAGAAAGGCGCGGTCGGTGTGATCGCGGAACCGCTGTTCACCACCTATGTCGTGCCCTTCGAGATCACTGGGATCTTGCTCCTCGTAGCCATCGTCGGAGCCTTGGCCTTGGCCAAGCACCGCGTTTCGTAAAGGAGTCGTCGACGAATGTTGTCCCAGGCATTGGTCTTGAGCGCCATCCTCTTCGTGATCGGCACGTTCGGCGTGCTCGTGCGTCGCGACGCCATCATCATCTTTCTCTGCATCGAACTGCAACTGAATGCGGTCAACCTCGCCCTCGTCGCATTCTCGCGGGCCGTTGGCATCGAAGGGCAGGTCTACGTCTTCTTCGTGATGACCGTCGCGGCCGCCGAGGCCGCGGTAGGGCTGGCGATCATCATCTCCATCTTCCGGCACTACGAGACCGTCAACGTGAACAACTTCAACCTCTTGAAGTGGTAGGGAGATGACGTTCGATCCCCTGCTTCCCGGCCTGATCGTTCTCCTTCCGCTCGTCGGGTTCTTCGTCAACGGGTGGATGGCTCTGGCGCACGGTCGCCGGTCTGCCGATGTGGTGCGGGATGGCGCGGAGTTGGACCTCGCCAGTGGGCCGCGCCCGATCACACATCGGCTGCCGTCGCTCGTCGGTCCGGGGGTGATGCTGGGGGCGTTCGTTCTGGCCGTGCTCAACTTCGTTCGCATGGCCTCGGTCGAACTCCACGACCCCGTGGTGATCCGCTACTGGACCTGGATGGCCACCGGGACCTTCTCGGTCGATGCGGCGCTGCAGTTCGACCAGCTCTCCATGATCATGATGATGGTGGTGACGGGGGTCGGTTTCCTGATCCACGTCTTCAGTGTGGGCTACATGAAGGACGACCCGGGCTACCCGCGATACTTCGCGTACCTGAACCTGTTCGTCTTCTTCATGCTGGTGCTGGTCACCGGAGCGAGCTTCCCGGTGATGTTCGTGGGGTGGGAAGGGGTCGGCCTCTGCTCGTATCTTCTCATCGGCTTCTGGTTCAGTGATCGCGAGAAGTCCGACGCGGGCAAGAAGGCCTTCATCGTCAATCGAATCGGCGACTTCGGCTTCCTGATCGCGCTGTTTCTCCTGTTCGCCGTGTTCGGGACGCTCGACTTCGTCGAGGTGTTCTCCCGAGCCCCTGCCGAGCTGGCCTATGGAGGCTGGGTCGTGACGGCGATCACGCTGTTCTTCCTGTTGGGCGCGGCAGGGAAGAGCGCGCAGATCCCTCTCTATATCTGGCTTCCCGACGCCATGGCGGGCCCGACTCCCGTGTCGGCGTTGATCCATGCGGCGACGATGGTGACGGCGGGAGTCTATCTCGTGGCTCGGGCTTCGGTTCTTTTCGCGCTCTCGCCCGTGGCGAGCGTCACCGTCGCCGGCATCGGGGTCGCGACCGCGTTGTTCGCTGCGTCGATTGCGCTGACCCAGACCGACATCAAGAAGGTCCTGGCCTACTCGACCGTCTCGCAGTTGGGGTACATGTTCCTCGGCGTAGGGGTCGGGGCGTACACGGCCGGCGTGTTCCACCTCATGACGCACGCCTTCTTCAAGGCCCTTCTTTTCCTGGGGGCGGGCGCGGTGATCCACTCGATGCACCACGCTCTCCACCGCACGCACAGCGACGCAGACGCCCAGGACATGCGAAACATGGGGGGGCTCCGTCGATTCATGCCCATCACGGCCCTCACCATGTGGGTGGCGACGTTCGCGATCGCGGGGATCTGGCCGTTCGCGGGGTTCTTCTCGAAAGACGAGATCATCTGGTACGCCGGGGCCGCAGCCGTCGGCCCCTTTGCCACGCTGTACACCCTGTATTGGGTCATCGCGCTGGCGGCGGCGTTGCTCACCGCCTTCTACATGACGCGCATGATGGTCATGACCTTCCATGGGGCAAGCCGCACGGGAGACGAGGAGGCGAAGCACCTCCACGAGGCCCCGTGGACCATGACGGTGCCGTTGGTGGTCCTTGCGCTGCTATCGGTGTTCGGTGGTTGGATCAATGTGCCCGAAGCCGTTCGCACGTCGTTTCTGGGGTTCGGTGGACTTCTGCCGATGTCGGAGTGGCTCCACCATTGGCTCGAACCCATCACCCACGCCGCGACGGCGGTTCGCGAGGAGGCCCTGTTGGCGTCGGGCGCGCTCACGGGAATCGAGCACCATTCCGGCTTCAGCGACGTCGCCCCCTTCGGAGGGGGTGAGCTGACGTGGGCCCTCATCTCGACCGTCGCGGCTGCGATGGTCGTGGCCGGAACCGTACTCAGGGCCCGGGGCTGGCGGCTCCTGCCCGCACGAGAGAGCGAGGCGCCCCGGGGGTTCCTCAAGGTTCTCTACAACAAGTGGTACGTCGACGAATTCTACGATCGCACGGTCGTGAGGCCGGTGGCAGCCGTAGCCCGCTTCTTCTGGAGGGGGATCGATACCGTCGTCATCGACGGCACCGTGAATCTCGCAGGAGGGGCGACACGAGCGCTGGGCTGGCTCGTGAGTCTGTTCCAGACCGGCAACTTCAACACCTACGCGTTTGCGATCGCGTTGGGGGTCCTCGCGATCCTCGGCGCGGTCGTGGTGGGGGGCTGACATGACCGAATTGCTCGGTGTCATCGGCTATGCCGACTGGGGGCTCCATGCTCTGGTCTGGCTTCCCGCGCTCGGCCTCCTCGCGATCTTCGCCGCGCCTGCGTCGCGAGCCAAGCATGTCGCCTTCGGGTGGTCGCTGGGCGTCTTCGTGCTGAGCCTCGGCCTCTGGTGGGCCTTCGAGCCCGGAACGGCGGCCATGCAGATGGCCTCACAGACGCCGTGGATCGAGGCGTGGGGCATACACTACGCTCTCGGGCTGGACGGGATCAGCCTGTTCATGGTGTTGCTGACGACCCTGACCACTCCTCTCGCGATCCTGGGGTCGTTCGAATACATCCAGAAGAACGAGCGCGGGTTCTACGCCCTGATGTTGCTTCTCGAGGCCGGAGTAGTCGGGGTATTTCTCGCGACCGACCTGTTCCTCTTCTACGTGTTCTTCGAGCTGACCCTGGTGCCGATGTACTTCATCGTCGGCATCTGGGGTGGTGAGCGCCGGGTCTACGCGGCGGTCAAGTTCTTTCTGTACACCGCCCTGGGATCGCTCTTGATGTTGGTGGCGATCTTCTACCTCTACGCGCGGGCCGGTCAGGTGAGCGGTGATCCCAGCTTCCTGATCGCCGACCTGCTTCGTTCGCCCCTCAGCCTGCAGGAGCAACTGTGGCTGTTTGCGGCGTTCGCCCTCGCCTTTTCGATCAAGGTGCCCGTCTTTCCGCTCCACACCTGGTTGCCCGATGCCCATGTGGAGGCGCCGACACCGGGATCGGTGGTGCTGGCGGCCGTGCTCCTCAAGATGGGCACGTATGGCTTCCTGCGGTTCCTGCTCCCGCTGTTCCCCCTGGCCTCGCAGCATCCCACGGTGGTCTCGACGATGATGATCCTGGGGGTGGTCGGAATCATCTACGCGGCGATGGTGGCTGCCGTCCAGCCCGACGCGAAGAAGCTGGTCGCCTACACGTCGGTGGCTCACATGGGCTTCGTCGTCATCGGCGTCTTCGCCCTGAACGTCAACGGACTCCAGGGCGGACTGGTTGTGATGGTGAGCCACGGCATCAGCACCGGCGCGCTCTTCCTGCTGCTCGGCATGCTCTACGAGCGGCGCCACACCCGCCTCATCGATGACTTCGGAGGCATCGCGCGGGTCGCACCCATGCTGACGACCGCCTTCGTCATCACCGCCCTGGCCTCCATCGGACTCCCCGGTACCAGCGGATTCGTCGGCGAGTTTCTCGCGCTGCTGGGAGCCTTCGAGACGCGGCCCTTCCTCGCGATTCTCGCGACGACCGGGGTCATCTTCGCGGCCTACTACATGTTGCCGATGGTCCAGAAGATCTTCTTCAACCGCCTCGACAAGCCGGAGAACCGGGCCGTTCAGGACCTGACCCGTCGGGAGATCGTGGTGCTCGCTCCTCTCCTTGCCTTGATGATCGCGATCGGGGTCTATCCGGCCCCCCTTCTGGAGCGCATGCAACCGTCGGTGCGGGCCGTCCTGGAGCGCATCGAGCGCGCCAACCCCGATCTCGGCCTGGCCGAGCGGGGTTTCGAGCCAGACCCGCTCGGCTCCACCGCACCGTCGGTGGTCGCGCTGGATCGACCGGTCTTCGAAGGCGGACCGCCGCGATGGACTTGGTCCCGGATCCCCGACCCGTTGGAGGCTTCTATCGAGGTCTCCGACACCGATGAACAGGATTGACCCGGTATGACCCTCGACTTCCACCGCAACCTGCATTTCGTCTGGGCGCTCCTCCCGGAGATCATCGTGTGTGTCTTCGGGATCGGTGTTCTTCTCGCCGGGGTGTCCGGGCGGCGCGACCCGCGCACGAGCGAGGGCGCCGACCATGCAGAGAAAGCTCCCTCCGACGACCTGGGCTGGATTTCCCTGCTGGGGATCGGGATCGCGGCCCTGGCGAACGGCTGGCTGCACGGCGTCTCGGAGGTCGGGAACTCGGCGATGATCGCCGTCGATGGCTTCCGCCTCTTCGCGAACTGGATTCTTCTCGCGGCCGCGGCCTTCGCCGTCGTCATGAGCTTCACCTACGTCTGGCGGCAGCGCCTCCAGGCGGGTGAGTACTATGCGCTGATCCTGCTGGCATTGGCGGGAATGATGTTCATGGTGGGTGCGCGAGACCTCATCGTGATCTTTCTGGGTCTCGAGGTCATGTCGATCTCGGTCTACGCCCTCGCGGCCTTCAATCGGCGCGACCGTCGATCTGCCGAAGCCGGCCTGAAGTACTTCCTGCTGGGGGCGTTCAGCACCGGCTTCTTTCTGTATGGTCTGGCCCTGGTCTACGGCTCTGCGGGAAGCACCAACCTGCAGGCGATCTCAGAGGCGATCCGGGCAGGACAGACCCAGCCGGCGCTCCTGACCGTGGGAGTGGCGCTGCTGGCCATCGGCTTCGCCTTCAAGGTGAGTGCGGTACCGTTTCACATGTGGACTCCCGACGTGTACGAGGGGGCCCCGACGCCGATCACCGCGTTCATGTCTGCCGCGGTCAAGACGGCCGCCTTCGTGGCATTCTTCCGCGTGTTCATCGTCGCGTTCGGCGGCGTCTACGACTCCTGGTACGCGATCATGTGGTGGCTTGCCGCGATCACGATGGTCGTGGCCAATCTGGTTGCGCTCGCGCAGACCAATGTGAAGCGCATGCTCGCCTACTCCAGTGTGGCGCATGCGGGCTACCTCCTCGTCGCCCTCACGGCAGGCAACGAACAGGCGACGGCCGGAATGCTCTTCTATCTACTGGTCTATGCGATCATGAACATGGGGGCCTTCGCCATCGTGTTGACGGTGAGTCGACAGACCGAGGGCCACCTGCAACTCGACGACTATGCGGGCCTCGGAGCTCGGCACCCTCTGCTCGGCGTGGTGCTTACGATCTTCCTGTTGTCGCTGGCCGGCTTCCCGGGCACCGGCGGATTCATGGGAAAGATCTACTTGCTGCAGGGTGCGGCCGAATCGGAGCTCTGGATCTTGAGCGTGATCCTCGTCTTGACCACGGTCGTCTCGTACTACTACTACCTGCGGCTGGCGTGGTACACTTGGATGCGGGACCCGCTTTCCTCCGATCAGCACGAGGGAGTGACGGTCCCACTGTCGATGCGGGTTGCCCTCGCGGCAGGAGTCGCGATCGTCCTTTTCCTGGGAATCTTCCCCGGAGGGTTTCTCGAGCTCGCTCGAGTGTCTGCATCCGGACTCGGGGGTATGCTACCCTAGGTCCCGCTTCACCAGGTCTCTCAAATCGGAGTTTTCGAGCATGTCGGGTCCAGCACCCCATATTTTTCGCGAGTACGATGTTCGTGGGATCGTCGGTCGGGACCTCGACGCCGAAGTGGCCCGAGGGGTAGGGAAAGCCTATGCGGCCGAGATCCGAACCGCGATTTCGGCCGAGCGGCCACGGGTCGTCGTGGGCCGCGACAACCGTCCGAGTTCTCTCGATCTCGCCGCCGCGCTGGTCGACGGCCTGTGCAGCGGCGGTGTAGACGTTCTGGACATCGGGACCGTGCCGACTCCGATGGTGTGGTGGGCGGAAAAGGTGTATTCGCTCGACGGGGCCATTCAGGTGACCGGCTCCCACAACCCCCCCGAGTGGAACGGGATCAAGATGACCATGGCGGGGGGCTCGGTGTATGGCGAGACCATCCAGCGGCTTCGGAATCGCATCGTGGATCAGGACTACGCGGTGGGGTCGGGCGACGTCGAGTCGCGCGACGTCTACGACGCCTACGTCGCCGACCTCGCCGGCCGCTTCGAGCTCGCGAGGCCGATGAAGGTGGTGGTCGACTGCGGCAACGGCTCGGGGGCACTGGTGGCCGAGCGGCTGCTCGAGGCGGTCGGGGTCGAGGTGATTCCGATGTATTGCACCTCCGACGGGACGTTCCCCAATCACCACCCCGATCCGACGGTCGACGAGAACCTGGTCGACATGATCGCCAAGGTGCGCGAGACCGGCGCCGACCTCGGGGTCGCCTTCGATGGTGACGCCGATCGCATCGGGGCCGTCGATGAGAACGGCGATGTGGTGCGGGGCGACCTGATCGTTCTGCTGTTCGGGCTCGACCTGATGGAGCGAACCGGACGATCGGAGAAGCTCGTCTTCGACGTGAAGTGCTCGCAGGTGCTCCCCGAGGTGTTCGCTGCCGCAGGGGGCGAGCCCATCATGTGGATGACCGGCCATTCCCTCATGAAACAGAAGATGAAGGAGACGGGGGCCGCCCTGGCGGGCGAACTTTCGGGGCACATCTGCGTCGGGGGCGAGGAATACCTCGGGTTCGACGACGCGCTCTACGATGCCTGCTACCTGATCTCACTGGTGTCGCGCTCCCCGCGCGCCCTGTCGGAGCGAGTGGCCGAGTTTCCACAGTACGTCTCCACTCCGGAGATTCGAATCGACGTGACCGAGGAGTCGAAATTCGGCCTGGTCGAACGGGCGAAGGCGCATTTCTCCCGGAACCGGGAAGTCATCGACGTCGATGGTGCCCGGATTCTGTTCGGAGACGGCTGGGGACTGATTCGGGCGTCGAATACCCAACCGGTTCTGGTCGCGCGTTTCGAGGCTCGCACCCAGGAGCGTCTCGACGAAATTCGCGCCGAGGTGGAGGGGTGGCTTCGCGAACACGGGGTGCCGGCATGAGCGGGGACGTGCGATGAGTGCCGGGCTTGCACGGCTTCGCGGTGGGCGTTTGGCGATTTTCGTCGCCGCCGTGCTCTTGCTCATCCTCGTGGCCAGCCGCGCGCTGACGAACCTCTACGTCGAGGCGCTCTGGTTCGGCGAGGTCGGGTATGCCGGCGTCTTCTGGAAGCAGTGGGCGTGGATCTGGGGGGTTCGGGCTGGGGCAGCGGTGCTCGTCACCCTCGCCCTGTTCTTCAACCTCCGCCAAGTGGCGGGAACGCTCGGCACACTCCAGATCCGGCGCAAATTCGGGAATCTGGAGATCGCCGAGCGACTCCCCGCCCACTACGTCACCGGCACCACGTTGGGGCTCTCGGCGCTGTTGGGCCTGTGGTTCGGCGCGTCGATCACCGAAGCGGTGGCCCGGAGTTCGCTCTTCTGGAGCGCGGCTCCCGAGTGGGGCACCGTCGATCCGCTTCTCGGACTCGACCTCAGCTTCTACGCGTTCGCTCTTCCGGTGCTGCGCGCCGGCGTGACGTTCGGGCTCGTCGTCGCCTTCCTGGTGTTTACGGTCTCCACGGCCGGATACGCCACGACCGGGGTTCTCCGCGTGGGTGACGGGGCGGTGGTCATGACCGACGGTGCGCGCAAACACCTCGGGACCCTCGTCGCGATCTTCATGGCGCTGCTCGCGGCTCGACTCGCGATCGGTCGGCCGCTCCTCCTTCTCGCGGGTACCTCCGACGTGCAGGGGATCGTCGGCTACACCGATGCGGCTGCTCGGCTTCCCGGGCTTCGCGCTCAGGCACTCCTGACCCTCGCGGGGGCCGCCGGCGTCGCCATCGGCGCCTGGCGCAATCGCCTCCTTCCCGCCCTGGCGGGCATCGGGGTGTCGCTGCTCGCGGCCCTGGTCATCGGCCAGGTGTATCCGGCCATGATCCAGCGGTTCCAGGTGGTGCCGAACGAGCTGGCGCGCGAAGCTCCCTACATTCAGCACAACCTCGACTTCACCCGGCTCGGGTTCGGTCTCGACGAGTTGGAGCGGAGCCGGTTCGAGGCCCGGACCGAGGGACCGGTCGACTGGGCCGAGGCCTCGCGGCAGTTCGAGGGCCTCCCGGTATGGACCCGGTCCGCGCTCCTCACGACGTTCCGCGAGGTCGAAGCACGCTTTCGGTACTACGACTTTCCCGGTGTCACCTTTGGTCGATATCCCGACGCATCGGGACGAGTGCGCCCGGTTGCCCTCGCCATCCGCGAGGTCGATCCGGAGGGAATCGAAGACCCCAATTGGCAGAATCTGCACCTACGCGAGCGGTATGTCGTCGGCAACGGCGCCGTGGCGGTCGATGTCACGGGACGCACCCCCGAGGGCAGACCCCAGAGTTACCTCGCCGGACTCCCTCCGGTTGCCGACGCGTCGGCGCCGCCCGCGCTCTCGTTGGAGCGCGAAGACGTCTTCTTCGGCACCCGTTCACAGCCCTACGCCCTGATCACCCCCACCGATTCGGCCTACAGTGCGCTCGGGGGCGGCCCCGGCGTGCCCGGGGTCGATGTGCCGGAGGGGATTCGCCTCGGCGGCTTCCTGCGCAAGTCGATCCTGGCCTGGTACCTCCGCGAGGCCAACGTGCTCTTCGCGTCCGGGGTCGGGCCCGACAGCCGCATGATCCTGCGGCGCGGCGTCACGGAGCGGGTGTCCCGTATCGCGCCGTTCCTGTGGTTCCCCGAGGCGCCCTTTTCGGTGATTCACGAGGGACGCGTGGTCTGGGTGCTCGAAGGAATGACCGGCACGCGGTTCTTCCCGATTGCGAGCCCGTCCGACTTGCAGTTCGGGCGCTCGCGCGTGTCGTACGTGCGGAACAGCGTGAAGGTGACGGTCGATGCCGTGACCGGCGAAGTGACCTTCTATTCCGTACCGATCCACGACCCGATGCGCGACGCCTACGCCGCGGCGTTCCCCGGTCTGTTCCGGCCCTTGACGGAGATGCCCTCTGGAATCCGCGAACACCTGCGGTACTCGCAGGATCTGCTCGCGCTTCAGAGCAATGTGCTCCTGGACTACCACCAGGACACGCCCGCGACCTTCTTCGCGCGTCAGGACGTTTGGGCCAACCCACAGGAGCAGGGCCAGAGTACCTCTCCGGTCGCGTATCGCCCCGAATACGGCCTTCTCCGCCTTCCGGGCGACGATCAGACCGAGTTTCGGCTCATGACGGCCTTCGTGCCGGCTGGACGACAGAACCTGACGGCTCTTTTGTCGGGTGAACTGCGCGAGGACGGCTCACCACGGCTCCGGTTGTTCGACGTCCCCGTCGAGAATCAGGTCCCGGGGCCCCGGCAGGTCGAGGCGTTGGTCGAACAGGATCCCGAGATCAGCCAGCAGTTCTCCCTCTGGCGCACCGGGGGAAGCCGGGTGTGGACGGGCCACCTCCACATCGTGCCGGTGGGCGATCGCATGGTGTATATGGAGCCGGTCTTTCTCGCCGCCGAGGAAGACGCGATTCCCGAGCTCCGGCGGTTTGTGGTCAGTGATGGGCAGCGGGTTGCGATGGAGGCGACACTCGCGGGGGCCGTGGCCGCCCTCGGAGGTATGGCACCCGGCATCGAGGGTCCCCGAACCGAGGGCGGAGTGGTCGACCTCGGGGATCGGGGCGCGACCGAGGCGTGGCCTCGAGAGGCCGTCGATCTACTCGACACCGCCGAAGAGCGGCTTCGAGCGGGAGACTGGGCCGGATTCGGCGATGCGCTCCAGGAGCTGCGTGAGCTTCTTCGCGGGGCTGGCGGTGGCGATCCGGGTCTCCGGTGAATCCGGTTGATCGCTCCATGGCGCTAGGATAGCTTCTAAAGCTAGCCGTTCGACCATCCGTTGCCCCTCCTCAGGGACGAAGAAGCTCGATGAATCTCCATGAATACCAAGCGAAGGAGATCTTCCGCGATCACGGGATCCCCGTGCCTCCCGGCAAGGTCGTCACGACACCCGAAGCCGCCGCCTCGGCCGCCCGAGAATTCGGCGGGATGGTGGTCGTCAAGGCGCAGGTCCACTCGGGCGGGCGCGGCAAGGCCGGCGGGGTGAAGCTCGCGAAGACCCCCGACGAAGCTGCGGCCCACGCCGAGGCGATTCTGGGGTTGGAGATCAGCGGACTGACGGTCGAGAAGGTGCTGGTGACGCCGGCCGAAGACATCGCGTCGGAGGCCTACGTCGGTGTGCTCGTCGACCGGGAAACGCAGGCGCCCATGTTCATGGTGTCGTCGGAGGGGGGGGTCGACATCGAAGACGTCGCTCACACCAACCCCGACGCCATTCGCAAGTTGGCGGTCGATCCTCGCTACGGACTGCTTCCGCATCAGGCGTACTGGCTGGCCAACAGCCTGTACGACGACCCGGGTCAGATCAAGCAGGCCACGAAGATCATGCTGCAGCTGTATCGGTCGTTCATCGCGGCGGGTGCGTCGATGGCGGAGATCAATCCGCTGATCGTCACCCCCGACGGCGACGTCAAGGCGATCGATGCGAAGGTGAGCATCGACGACAACGAGCTGTTCCGTTTGCCCGCGATCGAGGCGTACCGCGACTCGTCCGACGAGCCGCAGGCCGAGATCGATGCCCGCGAGGCGGGACTGACCTTCATCAAACTCGAAGGCAACGTCGGCTGCTGCGTGAACGGAGCGGGCCTGGCGATGGCGACGATGGACCTCGTGAAGTACTACGGGGGTTCACCGGCCAACTTCCTCGACATCGGTGGATCGTCGAATCCGGAGAAGGTGGTCAACGCGCTCCGGATCATCACCTCCGATCCTGCCGTCAAGGTGATCCTCTTCAACATCTTCGGTGGGATCACCCGCACGGACGACGTCGCCAACGGCATCGTCGAAGCCACCCGGCAGATCGACATCCAGGTGCCGATCGTCATTCGGCTCACCGGCACGAACGAAGAGCAGGCGCTCGAGATCCTGAAGAACGCGGGATTCGCGGCGTACACGTCAATGGACGCGGTGGTCGAGAAGGCCGTCGAACTCGCAACTCAGGGCTGAGGGAACCATACGATGTCAATCTTCATCGACGAAAACACCCGGCTCGTAGTGCAGGGCATCACGGGCCGTGACGGTTCCTTCCACACGAACCAGATGATCGAGTACGGCACCCAGGTGGTGGCGGGCGTGACCCC
>CBDUEZ010000025.1:0-21909 GCA_965366355.1 uncultured bacterium | reverse complement strand
GCCTCGTGGAGAAGGAAGGCGGGCTGGCCCGGCACCAGAGTACGCACAACAGCGGTGTACTCCATGCCGGCCTCGCGTATGCGCCGGGTTCGGCCAAGGCGCGACTGGCCCGGGAGGGGATTCGCCAGATGACCGAGTTCTGCGTGCACCACGGCATTCCCCATGAACTGTGCGGCAAACTCGTGGTGGCCGTCGACGAGAAGGAGCGGCACCGGCTCGACGAGTTGTACGCTCGCGGGCGCCGCAATGGTCTCGAGGGACTGCGGAAGCTCGATCCCGCCGAGGCCAGGGAGATCGAGCCGGAGGTGCGCTGCGTGGCCGCGCTCCACGTGCCCGAAGAGGGGATCGTATCGTTTCGGGGTGTCGCCGACGCGCTCGGTGAGGAGATCGTGCAGGGGGGAGGGGAGATCCTGACCGGATGTGCCCTGCAGGACGCCCGGCGGGAGGGCGGTTGGTGGCACCTCGGCACCTCCGTCGGCGTGTTGCGCAGTCGGGTGGTCGTCAACTGCGCCGGGCTCTACGCCGATGAGGTGGCGCGAATGTGTGGGTCCGATCCCTCGGTTCGGGTGCTGTCGTTCCGGGGGGAATATCGCCGTCTTCGCCCCGAGCGGGTCGGGCTGGTTCGCCATCTGATCTACCCGGTCGCCCGACCGGGATTCCCGTTTCTCGGGGTGCACCTCACCCGGCGAATCGACGGGAGCGTCGATGCCGGGCCCAACGCGGTTCTGGCGTTGGCCCGCGAGGGGTACCGACGCCGCGACGTCGTACCTCGCGACGTCGTCCGTGCCGTTGGGTTTCCAGGGCTGTGGCGCTTCGTGGGCCGCCATCGACGTATGGTGGCCGAAGAGGTGGTCCAGTCGATGTCGGTCCGGCGGTTCGCGCGGGCGCTGCAGCGTCTCGTGCCCGCCCTCGACCCTCGCGACCTCATCGCGGGTCACGCCGGCGTACGCGCGCAGGCCGTCAGCCGGTCGGGCGCCCTGGTCGACGACTTCTTCTGGGAGGAGGCGCCCGGGGCCGTGCATGTCCTCAACGCGCCGAGCCCGGCCGCGACGGCGAGCCTGGCGATCGGGCAGGAGGTCGCAGGGCGCGCTGCCTCGACGCTGGCCGCCACGCGCCGCTGAGTCGGGGCGAGGGCGGCGTATCGCGGTCAGAGGCGCTATCCGCGCCGCCGCGGCGGCGGCCTGTCCGCGCAGTGGCCTGTTCGCGCGGCGGCTGCCTCTACGCGCAGTGGCCTATCCGCGCGGCGGCTGCTATTCACGCCGCGGCGGCCCACCGTCGAATCGCAGCCGAACGCTCGTGCCGGTCGAGTCTTCGGCCACTAGAAAACGCGCCGGACGCCCGACTTCGAGGGCACCCGCCGGATCGAGGGCGTCGCCGAAGGGGATCAGGAAGAGGCCCGACGCATCGAGCGTGTCCTGGGCCTCGACACCCTGGAGGTCTCCGATGTCGCTGATGGTGCCTCCCTGGCGCAGCAGGGGCCGATCGTACTGAACCAGTAGGTCGGCCTGGAGCTGCGGGAGTCCCGGAACCGCCACCGTGGCTCCGGCGATGAGCAGGTCGGGAAGCCTACGGCCGTTGAAGGCCAGCGCCTCGTACGCGGTCGGATCGAAGTCGGCATAGCGCCCGCTGGCGATCCCGTCGAGGGCCGCGACGAGTCCCGTGAAGTTCGCGGCCCGGAGGTGCTGTTTCTGGGGATCATCGGGCCAGGCGCCCGACTCGATCAGGATGGTGCTCGCACCCCAGGCTCCGACGAGGTCGCCGAACGCGCGCGGATTGAAGGTGTCGTCGTATTTGGCGATATGATCGCCTACCACCGGCTCCATCGCATCGATCAGCAGCGAGGCGACCTGCATCGCGCGTCGGCGCTTGTCGTCGACGTCTCGCGCTTCATTGAAGGCGGGCGCCAGCAAGGCGATGGCGACGCCTCGGTCCGACCCCTCCATTCGCACGGCGGCGCTCTGGTCGTGGAGATTGAATCCGAAGTCGGGATTGAGGCGGTCGACGGCCGCCTTCAGCGTGCGTCCCTCCGGCGTCTGCAGCCGGCGAGCATCACGGTTGACGTCCACGCCCTGGGCGTTGCGCCGAGTGAAGCGGGCCGCTCCGTCGGGATTCAGGATGGGGATCATGTGCACCGTGGCCCCGCGGGCGATGGCGCGCGCGACGGGGTGGTCTGCCGATTCCGAGAAGAGGCGCACGAGGTCGGCGAGCGCCATCGAGGCGGTGCTCTCGTCGCCGTGCATCTGCGACCAGAGGAGGATCGTCGTCGACCCCGTGCCGAAGGTGAGCATTCGAAGGGGGCGCCCCTCGGCGCTTTCGCCGATCTGCTCGACGGTGACGGTCTCTCCGATCAATGGAGTCACCAGCGACCACCAGGTTTCGGGCGAGAACCTGCGGTCCTCGAGCCCGGCCACGCGTACGGCGGTGTGAAGCTCCGCCAGGGCCACCTGTCGCTGGACCGGGTCGCCCGGAAGTGCGGGTCCCGGTCCGGGGCGGGGGAGGGAGCAGGCGGCGGCCATGACAACTCCGGCAAGCAGGAAATGTAGAGCCCGCATCAGTGTTCCAGGGTTGCGGGGAGTGAGGCTGCCGCGCCGACGACATGTCGCACGTCGTCCCATTCGGGCAGGCCGTACCAGAACACCGTCCACTGCCCGCTTTTCAGCGAACCGTCACAGTGCGTGAAGTAGAAGTCGTTGATTCGATTGTCGATGCGAGATCTCCAGACCAGCGTGTCGTGATTCGCACGCATCACGTCCCATACGGCCCGGCCCAGTCCCTCTCCCTGGGCCTCCTCCACGACCGCGAACTTGTCCATGTAGTCGACGCCCCCCGACCGCGACACGACGATCGCGGCGCGATAGTGCTCACTCAGGTAGATCCGCTGGGGCGTCACCTGCTCGAAATAGTCGGCGACCAGGCCTCGGCCGAAGCTCGCACTCACCAGCTTCGAGAATCGGTCCCGGTCGACGCCGTCCCAGGAGTCGAGGGTGTGAATCTGCTCGCCCCGACGCACGAGGGTCCCCGAACCGCGGTGGGTGAACAGCTCCTTCGCCATTTCAGCCGGACGCGTGATCGACAGCGAACTCGACGGGGGCAACTCCATGAGCATGTCGTGAATCTGCTCCATCTTGACCCGCATGCCCGAGTGCAGCCATGGCTGCTTCATCAGGTCGGCGTAATGCGAGGTCAGGCTGATGGAGTCGATCACCCGTCCGTCGGCGTCGAGCAGTCCCCCCGTGCCCGTGAGGAAGATGATCTTGTAGGGCTGGAGGCGCTTGACCAGCTCGTTGGCGGCCCAGTCGGCGTTCACATTGACGATCTGCCCGCCCGCCGTCTCACCGAGCGAGGCGATCACGGGAATCGAGCCGGCCGCGATGGCCGCCTCGATGGCCGATGTGTCGACGCGGACGACCTTTCCCACGAGGCCGAAGCGTTCCTGGTCGAGGAGCTCGGCCTCGAAGGCCCCGGTGAGAACCGACGTCGCCCGCACACTTTCGGCCTGGAGGCCCTCGACGAGGCCCAGATTCTCTCGCTGGAGGACCCGCCGTACCACCGTGAGCACCTCGGGTGGCGTGCACCGGAGCCCGTCGACGATCCGCTTCGGCAGCCCTGCGGCCGCCATCTCCTCATCGAGTTGAGGGCCCGCACCGTGCACCACGATCGGCGTGAGGCCGACTTGTTGTAGAAAAGCCAGCGACGAGACGAGGGCGACGCGGTCGTCGCGGAGGATCGCGCCCCCGACCTTCACGACCGCGAAGCGGGTCGCATCGACCTGGGAGAAGCGCTTGAGATAGAGCTGGATCTCGCGGGAACTGCCCATGTTCGACAGCAACCGCACGATCGTGGTACGGACGTTCTTCACCTGAAGCCTGTTGAAGAAGGGAGGCCGTCACGAATGCGGCGTCATGTCGAGGCGGTCCAACGTAGAAGAGGGGCCCACACCATCACAACCCATCGTCGGGGCCGCCGCCCCTTCTTCGGTAGACTTCTCCTGGCCCCCCCTATCGCCACCGCGCGGTGCGTCGCTCGGCCGTACCCACTCCGTTCGACAGAATGACCTCGATCTCGGCGCCCGGGGGGGTGAGCCGAATCTGACCGCCCCGCGCGAACGACAGGATCTCACCCGTGGCGGCATCCCGCACGAGGGCCATGGGGTGGCGGGCCGCATTCCAGCTCACGTCGACCGTGCTCCCGTCGACCGCGACCACGCGCGTGTCGTCCTGGGGGGCGACCCCCGCGGGACCGGTGAACGTCGACTCGACCCGCACGGCGCTGCGCTGGGCATCGCCGAGGCGAATTTCGCTCACCCGGCCCTGGTCGGCCGCGCTCAGGGGCACCACGAAGGCGAAGTGACCGGTACCGGGCGCACCGTCGGCGACGGCGATGGGATCGAACGAGAAGGCGAACACCGATCCGGAGGCGTCGCGTCCCTCGATCTGGTAGCGGCCCGGCGCGTCGGGAAGACGAACCGGCGCGTCGACTTCGAACGCCGGCTCGAGAACGAGTCCGTCGGCTTCGATGCGTCCCCACACCAGGAGGCCCCGCTCCATCGGAGCCGACGGGGCGACGCCGGCCATCGGCGCGGGTCCGCGGAATTCCAACACCTGCTCGTAGACGTAGTCGCTGATCCACTCGGGCGAGCAGTAGGTCATGAGATCGAAATAGGTCTGCGGCGACTTCAGGGACGATGTGGCAAAATCGAGTCCCCAGGCGCCGGTGTTGCCATTGGCGTGCGGGTACGACGTGTCGGGATTGCCGGCGCCACAACCGGGCGAATGCCGGCGTCCGAAGTTGTGACCCCACTCGTGTGCGGCCACCGAGGCCCGGCTCCCCGAGCGATCCCAACCCAGTGAGATCGGCCAGCCGATGTAGCCGATTCCGGCGACGCCGCCGCCGTACGTGGTCGGCACGACGCCGAAATACGCGCGCGCACTCCCCTCGGCCGTGCGAAGGGCCGCGACCTCGCTCAGCACGGCGCTCCACCCCGACCCGTCCGATCCGAGCACCGGCTGGTCGGTCACGAATTCGGCGTGGAGAACGATGTCGTCGTTGGAGAACGGCATGACCCGCCGCGTCTCGGTGAGGTAGCCGTCGGCGTTGCCGGCGTTGACGTCGCCGACCGTGTTGTTGGCGCTTTGCCGAACCGGGACGAAGGTCACGTCGAAGTCGGGAGTGGTGCGAACGTCGAGTGCCAGGGGCGGGCCGGCTGCAGGAAAGATGTTGTCGGCTTCGTCGTCTTCGGGGAACGCGTCGGTCGGATCGACCACGATGCGGAGCCCCAGTCCCGGCTGGATCATCGCCGCGGGGAGGGTCAGGTTCCACGACGTCGCCAGACTCGATTCGTTCACGGTCGTCGGCATCGTGGCCACGGGCGGTGCGAGCGTGGTGCTCTGCACGAGAGCCCCGCCCTGGTAGAGCTCGACGAGAACCGACTGGGCCGCGATTCCCGCCCGATCGGCGAGCGGGAAGATCCGGAGGATGCCAGCGAGGCCCTCGACGAGGGGAACGCTGCCGTCTTGCCGCTGCACCCGCTGAACGATGTAGGCGGCGCCTACGCTGAGGTTCGGCGGTGGTACCGGTGTCGTTGCCGACGCCACGTTCGAGTAGCCCGAGCACCCGGCGGAGTTGCAGGAGCGAATACGGTAGCCGTAGCTCGTGGACCCCACGACGGACTGGTCGAGTCGCGAGGTCGTGCCGGCCGCCACGGTCGCCCATTCGGCCCAGCTTCCGCCGCCGACCTGCCGTTCGATCCGGAACTCGGTTTCATCGGGAGACGCGTCGGTCCACGACAGCTGGATTCGATCGTGGTCTTCTGCCGTGGCCGCGAGATTCGTCGGCGGGGCGGGGGGCACGACCACGGTCGTCGCCGACACAGGCCCCGCAAAGACGGAGCACCCGACGGCGTTGCAGGCACGCACTCGGTATCCGTAGACGCTCCCCGGTGCGAGGCCGGTGTCGGTCCACGCGACGGAGTTCGCCGCCAGCGAGACCACCGCGACGAAGGGGCCGTCGGTGCCGAGGCGGCGTTCGATGTCGAATCGGAGTTCATTGGACGCCGCGTCTACCCAGGTGACGGCCACCTCGGTCGAACCCGTGGCCGCGGCCGCGAGGTCCTCCGGTGTTGCGGGGGGCACGTCGGGAGTGCTGAGGGAGGTCTCGATCCACGGGTCGGAGCAGCCGTGTTCGTTGCAGGCCCGCAGCCGATAGGCATAGTCGGTCGCAGGCAGGGTCCCGCTGTCGCGGAAGCTGGTCGCTTCGGGATCGAGCGTGCTCAGCGCCGTCCAGCTTTCTTCGTCACCGACGCGTCGCTCGAGGTAGAAGGCCTCCTCATTGTCGGCGAGATCGGTCCAGGACAGGTCGACCGTGAAGGCATCGACCACCTCGGCAGCGAAGTCGCCGGGGGCATCCGGCACTCTCGGCACTTCGGTCCCCGCGAATTCGATCCCGATCGACTGGGTGCCGTCGGCGTCGAGCGACCCGGAGGTCTCGCCGAACGCGAGCCGTTCGGCGTCGTAGCCCGTCAACGAGACCGCATAGTGCCCGCGCAGCAGTCCCTCGAACGAGGCGATTCCGTCGGCGTCGGTCACGGCGCTGCGATCCTCCGGGCCCGACAGCGCAACGGTGACGTCGGGAATACCCACGCCCTCGACTTCGACATGCACGGCGACGGCCGCATCGCGTTTGCGGAGACCCGAAAAGTTGATTCGAGCCGACGGCCGCTGCCGGGCCAGGGAGGCCTGGCTCGTCTGTACGTCGACCGTGACGTGGTCGGGGACCTGCCCGAGAGAAACGTCGTACGATCCCTCTTCGAGCCCGACGAAGGCGACCTCGCCCCGCACATCGGTGATCGCGAAGCGGGGCGAAGCGAGGCCCGTTAGATCATCCAGGCGAATCTGCACACCGCTCAGCCCCGTGCCTTCGATCTGGAGGCTCACCTCGATCGAACCATCCAGGGGTGGCTCGGGGGTGGTCCCGCCGTCACATGCGGCAGACAGGAGCACGATCGTCGGCCAGATCAGCCTATGGCGGGCACGGAGCACGAGCGAACTCCAGCGGTCGAATGGAGCGCGGGGTCGCAGACGGATTTCCGAGACCACGCCGGGCCCGGCCTGAAGGAGCAAGCGCTGGACCAGCGGGCGAACACCGTGTCCCCACGAGGGGACGAGGTCGCGAATTTCCCCATGAGTGAAGGGAATCCGGTCGGCGGGGCGCTCGGAATCCGCACCGACATGGCCGTGCGAGGAACGGAAGTTTCTTCCCCGATGGGATACTTCGTGCAGGGCCTGCGGCCTCCGGGCTTCCGGTGGCGGCAGATCGCGTCGACCTTCCATACATCACCGACGGCCCCTCTCGATTCCGACTCCGCCGCCATGCGTCTTCACACCGTGATGTCTGCCCTCCTTCTGGCCTGTGGCCTGTTCGGTCCGCTCCGTCCGGGCGAGGTCCGAGCGCAGGCGGGTACCGCGGTCGAGGCGGCCGCGGGGACCGCCCTCGGGGTCGATGGCGGGTCGGGTGCGGTGTCCATCGGGGTCTCGGTCGGTCTGTCGAGACGGCTCAGGGCTCGCGCGGGCGCGACGTTCACCGCGGGGCGGGTTCTTGCGTCGCTCGAGTCGACCCTCGCCTTCGACGGTCGCCCGCGGGTCTTCGTGCCCTACCTTCTGGTCGGGGCGGGCGTCGTGTTCGGCGGCCCGGAGTCGGCCGTGGCCGGTGTGTGGGGAGGGGGACTGCGGGGTCGAATCGACGCCCGTACGGCCCTCTTGATCGAAGCGCGGGGCTTCGTGGTCGATGAGGCCCGGGCTCCCGGGGGCTCATTGACGATCGGTCTCAGACGGATTGTCTCCTTCTAGACCTCAGAAGAGACCGAACCCCACCACCACGGCGAGCGCGGCCAATCCGAGAGCGAAGAGCACGGCCTGGAGCGGAAGCATCCAGCGCGCCCATCGTCCCCAGGGGACTCCTCCCAGGGTCAGCGCCCCCATGAGGACAGGGTTGGTCGGAATGATGAGGTTCGTGAATCCGTCGCCCAGCTGATAGGCCAGTACCGCGACCTGGCGGGTGACGCCCACGAGGTCGGCCAGAGGGGCCATCAGCGGCATCGTGAGTGCGGCCTGGCCACTCCCCGAGGGCACGAAGAAGTTGAGTGCCGTCTGCAGGGCGAACATGCCGTGGGCGCTGCCGATCGGTCCGACCCCGTCGAGCGCTCCGGCCATGGCCTGGAGGAGGGTGTCGATCACTTGCCCGTCTTCGAGCACCACGAGAATGCCTCGCGCCAGGCCGATGATGATGGCGGTACTCACGAGGTCGCGGGCCCCGTCCATGAACGACCGGGCGATCGCGCCTGGTGCCATGCGAGCGATGGCGCCCACGACGATCCCGAGCGCCACGAACAGGGCGGCGATCTCCTCGATATACCACCCCGCCCGAACGACGCCGGCCACCAGAACGATCAACCCCACGGCGAAGGCGAGGAGGACTCCCCGGTGCCGAGGGGAGAGTGGCCCTTCGGCTTCATCCGGCGAGGTGGTCGTGGACGGGGTCGTCGCTCCGACCGACTCCTCTCCAAGAATGCTGCGGCTCGGGTCTTTTCGAACCCGAGCCGCATACCACGTTACGAAACCGATCGCGATCGACGTCGTCACCACCCAGAGCACGAGCCGCACTGCGATCCCACTGAACAGCGGCACGTCGGCGATACCCTGGGCCACCCCGATCGTAAACGGGTTGAGAAAGGCGGCGGCGAACCCCGCCCCGGATCCCACCATCGGGATGGCGACCCCCACCACGGCATCGTAGCCCAGGCTTCGCGCCAGGGGCACGAAGATGAGTACGAAGGGAATGGTCTCTTCGGCCATTCCAAAGATGGCCCCACCCAACGAAAAGAGCACCATGAACCCGGGCAGGATCAGGCGTTCGACGGCCGGGGCATCGCGAGCGATGGCGACCAGCCGGCGCAGGCCCGAATCGACGGCGCCCGTGGCCTGGAGCACGGCGAAGGCCCCCCCGATCAGGAGCACGAAGGCCACGACGTCGGCCGCTTCGATCATGCCGCGAATAGGAGCCTTCAACACGGCCCCGATCCCCTGGGGCGACGGGGTCGCGAGTCGCGAGTAGGTGCCGGCGACCACCACGTCGCGGGCGCCCGCCCCCGGGACCTCGATGACCTGCTTCTCGAAGGCGCCCGCCGGCACGATCCAGGTGAGGACGGCAGCGACCACGATCATCGAGAAGACGATCAGCGAGGTGTCGAACGCGCGGACCGGCCTACGCGCGGTCAATCGTGGTTCGCCTCGTATTCGATCCGCGTGTGCATGTTCTCCATCTGCTGCCGATCATCGCGTCGCTTCGCGGCTCTCATACTGAGCGCTCGAGTGCCCTCGGAGTGCACGTGAGGCACGGAAAGAAGGCGTTCGACCTCATCGCCTCCGCAACTGGGGCAGGGGGTGGAGTCCTCTCGTTTACGCACCCATTCTTCGAACTCGTTCTTGCAGGTTCGACAGACGAAATCGAACGTAGGCATCGGCACCGCCTCCGGCGTCGTGGTTGATTCTGGAACCCGGGGCCTCCCGGCCGGGAATCGCGCCGTGAACCTGCGCCGACATCGGGTTCCACGCCAGTGGTGGCCCGCAGTGTCGAGCCCCGCCCTTGGCGAACCGGCGCGTGTGTGCCGATAGTCGTGGTGTACGTTTCTCTTCACCCTCTCCGTCCCGAGCGGCCGTGTCGACCACCCAACCCTTTCACCAAACGCCGGAGGCGTGTGGGATCCTCGGCGTGGAGTACCGGGGGATCGAGCTGTCTCAGGGAACGTTGGGGGTTCAGTTCGTGCGCACGCGCGCTCTGCCGGGGGCTCGTGTGGTGAGAGCGCAGCGCTTTGCCCGCGGCCTGAGCGATGACGATTGTGCGACCGCGGTGAAGGCCCTTCGAGAGATCGCAGACGAGGCCCGGGTCGTGCGCGTTCACGTCGAGATCTACACCGATGACCCGGTCGAACACGCGGCCGCGGGAGAGCGGTTGGCGGCGGCTGGGTTCTCCCGAGCGGAGGAGCCGCACTCCTACACCCATACGCTCTGGATGGACCTCGATCCCTCGGAAGACGAGCTCCTGTCGGCCATCCACCGGTCCGCGCGTCGAAACGTGCGGCTGCCCGCCCGTCGCGGTTTTGTCGTCGAGCCCCTCGGCCCGACGACCTCGGTCGACAACCTCGCCGACCTCTATGCGGAAGCGTTCGAGAGCACCGGAAGCGAAGTTCCCGACGTGGATTGGCGGGGGTGGTTGGACCTCGCCGACCGCCGGCCCGACCTGCTCCACATGGTGGGCATGCGGCACGAGGACGAGTCGGAGTGGATCGGGTTTGCCGTCGGGGTCTCACACGGTGACGTCGTGGAATACCACCACGCGGCCTCGACCCGCCGGCGGGAGACGAATGTGCCCCTGCTGTATGCGCCCCTCTGGGAGCTGGTGCGGTGGGCCAAGGGGAACGGAGCGCGCTGGTTCGACTTTGGGGGCGTGACCATCGAAGACCCGACCAGCGATGACCCGCTGGCGGGGATCAGCGATTTCAAGCGGTTCTTCTGTCGCACCCTGGTGAAGGTCGGAGAGGAGTGGGTGATCGACTCCCCCTCGATGGCCGGCCGCCTCTGGAAGACGGCACGCCTCCTGAAGGACGCGACTGGGGCCGACTAGAGCGCGAGAGAAGGGGTCAGATGCGAGCCTGGACCGTGTAGAGCTGGTGATATCGGCCCTTGCGAGCCATCAAATCCTCGTGCCGGCCCCGCTCGGCGATTCGGCCGTCTTCGATGACCAGGATCGTGTCGGCCCGCTGAATCGTCGAGAGTCGATGGGCGATGACGAAGGTCGTGCGCCCCTTCAGGAGACTCTGCAGGCTCTGCTGGATCAACGCCTCGCTCTCGGTGTCGAGGCTCGACGTCGCCTCGTCGAGAATGAGAATGCGGGGGTCGGCCAGGATGGCCCGGGCGATGGTGACCCGCTGGCGTTGTCCTCCGGAAAGCTTCACCCCGCGCTCGCCGATCACCGTGTCGAGCCCCAGCGGAAACCGGTCGGTGAATTCGGTCACGTAGGCCTGGCCCGCAGCTTCTTCCACGGCGTCGTTCGTGGCGTCGGCCCGGGCGAAGAGAAGGTTCTCCCGGATGGTGCCATCGAAGAGGAAGTCGTTCTGAAGCACGAGGCCGAGCTGGCGTCGGTAACTCTCCAGTCGCACCTCCGCCAGGTCGACGCCGTCGACCGACACGCGCCCCTCGTCGGGCGTCAGGAACGTCGCGGCCAGCCCGGCGAGCGTCGACTTGCCCGAACCCGAACTCCCGACGAGCGCCACGATGTCGCCCGGGGACGCCTCGAACGAGATGCCCTGTAGAACGGGCTTGTCTTCGTCGTAGCGAAAATGCACGTCGTCGAACACCACATGCCCCTTGATCGGGGGCATCTCGCGAGTGCGCAGTGGGTCATCGTCTTCACGCGGCCACGAGAGAAGCTCCGCGGTGCGGTCCAGTCCCGCGAACGCCTCGGTCATCTGGGTGCCGATGTTGGCCATCTGCACGATCGGGGCGATCAGGAATCCCAGGAAGAGGGTGAAGCTGAAGAGGTCGCCGAGTGTGAGCAGATCCTGCACGATCAAGCGGCCGCCGTACCCCATGACGAGCACACCCGCCGAGCCGATGAAGAAGGTGCCGAGACTCGTGACACCACTCGAGGTGGTCAGGGTCGACTTGACGTTGTCGAAGATGCGCAGGACGCCTTCCTCGAAGATCTCGCCCTCCTTCTCGACTGCGTGAAACCCCTTGATGATGCGAATGCCTCCGAGGGCCTCGGTGAGTCTCCCCGTGACCTCGGCGCGAATCGCTCCCCGCTCACGGAAGGCGGGGCGCAGGCGACTGAAGGCACGAGCCGACACGAGGCTGAAGCCGGCGAGGGGCACCAACGCGAGCAGAGTCATGACGACATCGATGCGAACGAGAAAGATCAGGGCGACGACCGCGGTAATGATGCCACCGACCAACTGAACGAGCCCGGTGCCGACGAGATTCCGCACGCCCGACACGTCGTCCATGATGCGAGAGACCAACTCGCCGCTCTTCGCATTGTCGAACAGCCGCACGGGGAGGCCCAGGACGTGGCGCTGCACCTGGCTGCGAAGCTGCGCGATGAGGTGCTGCGCTTCGACGCTCAGGAGGAGGGTGAGCGAAAACGAGGTCACGGCCTGGATCGTCACGGCGCCGGCGACGAGTCCCAGAAGCTGATAAAGCAGCGGGATGTCGCCTTGGGCGATAACGTTGTCCACGAGATATTTCGTAGACGCGGGCAACACGAGCCCGGCGAGACGGTTCAGGAGGATCAGAACGAGGCCCAGCGCAATAAGGCGGCGCCGGGGCCAGATGATGTCCTCGAAAGCGTTTCGCAGGCTCGCACCTGAAATCTTGCTGCGTGGTTTTGACATCGCTCAAGATACCTTGAGACCGGCCCAGGCAACACGAGGATCGAAATCAACGTGTCATCGGTCTACCCTTCGAACTCCCGAGAGTCCATGAATACCACACCCCCGATCGACCGACGCGACTTTCTCGCCGCCCTCGGCGCCGGGTTGTGTCTCGGGCCGCTCGGGTGGACGACGCCGGGGCAGGACGATCTTCACGCACTCGTGCTCGGCACGGTGCAAGACGCGGGGTTGCCCCAGGTGGGGTGTTATTCGGAACGGTGTGACGCGGGGCGGGCGCTTCACGCGGCCGGGGTGGGGCGCTACGTGTCGAGCCTCGCCCTCGTCGCGCCCAGACAGGAGCGCGTCTATCTCGTCGACGCCACGCCCGACATCACACGTCAGATCGATCTCATTCGCGACCCGGCGTTTCGTCGCAAGGCAGCGGAGCGGCGCCCCTTCGACGGCATCTTTCTCACCCACGCCCATATCGGTCACTATGCGGGGCTCGCCGTTCTCGGCAACGAGGGGCTCGGAATGCTCGATACCCCCGTGTATTGCACGCAGGCGATGGCCGACTTCCTGTCGTCGAATCAGCCGTGGGCCTTCATGGTCGACCAGGGAAGGATCGTGCCGACTCCTCTCGCGACCGACCGCTGGCACCGCATCGACGACGCATTCGACGTGGCCCTCTGGCGGGTGCCGCACCGCGACGAATTCGCCGACACCGTGGCCTTCGTCTTTCGCGGACCGCGGGCCAGCCTGCTGTTCCTCCCCGATATCAACGACTGGAGGCACTGGGACCGCGATGCCACCGAAGCGGTGTCGTCGGTCGACGTGGCGCTCCTCGACGGATCGTTCTGGTCTCTCGACGAACTCCCCGGTCGGTCGATCGACGACGTTCCGCACCCGCTGATGAGAAGCACGATGGACCTCTTTCAGCCGGTCGTCGACCGCGGCGACGGGCGCATCGTCTTCACGCACCTCAACAACTCGAATCCGGCCCTCGATGAGGGGGGACCGCAACAAGCCGAGTTGACGCGGCGCGGCTTCGAACTCGCCCGCGAAGGGATGCGCTTCGACCTGTGACCCCGCTACTCGCCTACCTGGGACCTCCTGTGCGGTTGGCCAGCATCCTTGTCGACCATGCTCGCTCGCCCATTCGCCCCGGCGTGCCGGGCCGCGGCCCGATGGGCGTCGGCGGCTTCGGCGTCGGCTGGTACGTCCCGGACGTGTCGCCCCACCCGGCCGTCGTGCGACTCGCGAGTGCGCCCTGGCATGACGCAAACCTTCGCAATGTGGCGGCGGTGTCCTGCAGCCCCTGCGTCGTGGCCCATGCGCGAGGTGCGTCCGAGGGCATGCCGGCGTCGGAAGCGAACTGCCACCCGTTCCGGCACGGGCGGGTCCTGTTCGCGCACTCCGGCCGTGTCGGGGGGTTTCGTCGAGTGCGAAGAGCCTTCCTGGAGTCCCTCTCCGACGAGGCCTTTTCCATGATGGCCGGCACGACCGACAGCGAAGTCGTCTTCGGGCTCTATCTCGATCTGCTGTGGGCCCGGCAGGAGGTCGATGCCCACCTGCGCCTGGCCGCCTCACTCAACGAGATGGCGTGGCGCATCGTGGCGACCCTCCAGGATCGGGCGCCCGGCGCGGGGGTCAAGCTGAACGTGGCGTTGTCCGACGGAGACAACGTCGTGGCCTGCCGGTTTTCATGGAACGAGGAGCAGCTTCCCGATCCGCTCCACTATATCACCCGCCAGGTATTCGACCCGATTCGCCCGCCGCCACCCGCGCGACGGGCTCGGGAGCGGTCGATCGCCACCACCATTTCGTCGGACCGCCTCACCGACGACCCCGATTGGGTCACGATCCCTCCGGGACACCTCGTCATCGCCGATCGCGAGGTGGAGCCGCTCCATTTCGAGATGCGCCCGAGGGGGCTGGTCCCGGCTTCGAGATGATGCCTCAGACCATTCGGGGGGCGTCGGGCTCGAACAGGGAGCGCGGGCGTCCCAGCGTGTCGGGCGTGGCTCCCCCGGCGCGATCGAGGATCTGAACGGTCGACTGATACAGGTGTTCGGCCTCGTCGGGGCTGTTGCCGATCGAGGTGACGCCGAGTTTTCCGTACTGCGACAGGGCTCCGATCATGAAGAACAGGACGCCGTTCAAGCTGAGCTGCTTGAAGTGGATGCCGTATTCCACCATCAGGTCCAGCAGGTCTTCGGGGAGCAGTCCCCGATACGCCGGTGACTTGAGGTTGTCGGTGGCGTAGTAGTATTTCGGCCGACCATCGGCCGCCGTATACAACCCCGTCGCCGGGTCGAGATGGCCTCCGCAGAGGAACTCGAGCGCCATGAACGGAGGGGTCGTGCCTCCCATCCTGAGGTTGATCTCGATCGCGTGCGCCTTCCAATGACCGTCGGGCTGGCGCGCGACGACGAAGTCGACGCCGAAGCGGCCGAGGACCCCGCGACTTGCGAGCACCTCTCCGATGGCCTTGCCGGCCTCGAGTATCACCTCGCGATAGTCGTTCTGGGCGGGAAAACGGCATCCGAGGTAGACCTGGCCCGTGGTCCCGCCGAGCACCTGATCATGGGTCGAGACGACCTCCAGTGTGCGGTCGGGGTGAACCCTCAGCTGCACACTCGGCGACGCCTTGTCGACGCCTTCCAGCCATTCCTCGACCACGCCCCCCATGGTGCCCAGCTTTCGCAGGAAGCTCCCGAGGGTTTCATGAACGCCGGGCCACTCGAGGTGGTCGAGAGATCGGGAGATCGCAACGAGGCGATCCTGGGGGTCGGCGGGGAGGGGCGTCGGGTAGCGAAACAGAGCATTGCCTTCGCCCGCGAAGCTGTCGTTGAGTTTCACCACAGCCTTGCGAATGCCCGGTCGTTCCTGGGCGATCAGGGCGAGGGCGCCCACCACGTCGTCGCGGGTGTGCACCCCGTTGGCGCCGAGGGGTAGATCGACTCCGGCTTCGGCGAACATCTGCCTCGAACCGGACTTGGTGCCGATCCAGAGAAGCTCGGGGTCGAGAGCGTGGAGAGGGATCCCGAGCTCCACGGCGAGCCGTCGTTCGAGCACGGTCGAGTTGTAGCAGGTGAGGTAGGCCCGCTCCGGAGCACCGATGAACCGGCGCATGCGCTCGAGTACGCGGGGCCGTTCCAACAGCTTCTGCGTGAGCGGTCGCGGACTCGCGTCATACAGGCACACCACCAGCAACCGATCGCGGGCTCGGCTGAGCGGAATGCCCGGCAGGTGCTGGAGGTAGTACTCCAGGATCTCACCATGGATCGGCTGACTGGTGACATAGATCACCCGACTCCGCGGGTTCTGGAGCCGAATCAAGGTGAAGAGCAATCGCTCCTCGTAGAAGGCCGACCCGTCGATCTTCGCGAGTTCTTCCTGGTTCACGCTGATCGAGGGGACCACGACCGAGGTGTGTATCGCCTCGCGCTGTCGGTAGGCCCGGGAAATGGCCGGGAGACGGGCCTGCAGGGTCGCGAACCGCTTCAATTCCTGGGGCGAGCCGAGCGGTCCGAGTGAGCCGGGAAGGCGGAGTGCGTTGTCCATACGACCCTTCAGCCGCCGGAACTACGGCGCGCGGGGCGGCACCCGGGCCACTGGCCACCGTCGAGTTCACGTTGTTCGGTGCCGACGCGGCCGGGATCCTCCGAGGCGAGGTAGGCGAGCATCGCGGCGAGGGTGGCGTTATTGCGAAGATCGTCGAAGACCAGCTTGTCGTAGGTGTCGATGTCGGTGTGCCAGGTGTACTGCCGGTAGTCCGGGTAGTTGGACTGAAGGCGGAATCCCGCCGTACCGCGGCAGATGAACGACATGTGATCGCTCCCCCCCGTCTCGGGGACGCCGGGGACGTCGAGTTCGATGTGGCCCGTGATCTCGCTCGGGATCGCGCTGAACCAGCGACCGAAGTGCTCACCGGCCCCGAGAAAGCCCTGCATACGGATGTAGTCGATCCTCCACGTTCCGTTGTCCTGGTTGAAGGCGGCCTGCAGGCCGTCGATGACTTCGGGGTGATCTTCGGCAAAGGCCGACGACCCCACCAGGCCTTGTTCCTCGCCACCCCAATGCGCCACCAGAATGGTTCTACGGGGGTTCGGATACACCTCGTTCAGGATGCGCATCGCCTCCATCATCATGATCGTCCCCGACCCGTTGTCGGTGGCGCCGGAAGCACCGTCCCAGGAGTCGAGGTGGGCGGTCAGGAGTACGTACTCGTCGGGGAGTTCGGCGCCCGGGAGTTCGGCGACCACGTTGAAGACCGGGACCTCACCCAGGAATCGGGATTGGGCGTCGAGGCGGAGCCGCGGGCCCTGATCTTCCGATGCCAGTCGGTGAACGAGCCCGTAGTCCTCGCAGCTCAGATGGACGGCTGGAATGGTCGACGTCGGGGCCCCGAAGATCTTGTTCGCTCCCCATCCGTCCGACCAGCGCGCCGTGAGAATCCCGGCGGCGCCAGCACCCTCGATGGCCGCGATGACGGCCCCCTGGCCCCCGGCGGCGCGAATGGCGGCGCCCCACGCGCCCGCGGTCTGCTGCTGGAGTTCCTGCATCGCCTGCCACGACTCGGGAGTCGCGTGCTCGACCCAGCTCTCCGGGGCCCGGCACGTGGGCTCGGCCGCGGAGAACGCTACGAATTTCCCCTCCAGGCCGCCCGCCCATTCCGCGAGTTGAGCCGGGCTCGAGAAGGCGGGCATCGCGACGACGTCGCCCTCGACGGGGCCGTCGGTGCCCGGACTCCAGGCCATCATGGTTCCGTTGAGGGTTCGGATTCGCGGCGTGATCAGGTCGACATGGGTCCAGCCACGCTCCCACCCGTTCCACGTGCCGTACTCCTCTTGCCGAACCTCGACCCCCCAGGAGCGATAGGTGCGCTCCAACCAGTCGTTCGCGGCCGCCTGTCCCGGGCTCCCTGACAGGCGCGGGCCGATCGAGTCCATGAGGACCTGGGCGAGGGGCTCGACCATCGAGCCGTCCCCCATGCCGCGCTCCCAGATGCCTCGAATGACGGCGTCGTCGGTCGGAAACGTCTGCCCCGAGATCGGAACCAGGGGGAGAGCGAGAAGAAGGGCGGTGAGTCCAGCAAGGCGAAAGTGCTTCATTTCAGCGTCCATGGATCGGCAGGGGGATTGAGCGGCTCACGATAGGGTACGCCGCGGTTGCGGGAAAGGAGCGCGGAATTTGGCGGCGAATGGCGAGTGTGCCGCGGGGCCAGCGCGCCTAAAGTGCCGTCTTCGGGGGGCCGACACTTCAATTCGAAAAGCGGGTCGCACCGATCGGTATCGGAGGAAGGTTGATGGCGTGGGTACATGTAGACCAGGCGAAGCCGGGAATGGCATTGTCGGCGCCGGTCAAAGACCGGATGGGCCGACTGTTGATCCCGGCCGGGGCGGAACTCTCAGAACGGCACGTCAATGCGTTGTCGGCCTGGGGAATCGAAGGCATCGAGATCGAAGCCGACGAAGCTCCCGAGCCCGAGGTCGAGGTGTCGCCCGAAATCGAGGCGGCGGCTCGAGCCGAACTGCAGGTCGTCTTTCAGCATGCCGGGAGTGACCATCCGTTCATCGGGGTGCTCCTCGACCTTGCCGTCGACCGTCGGGCCCACGCCCTCGCCCTCGAAGCGATGGAGGTCGCGTGAACCCCCGTGCGGTTCAGTTGGCGAAAGGGGCGGCTCATGTCGCCTCACCCCCGCTCGTCTACGACCGCCTCAATCAGGTGCTCGCCCATCCGCATTGTGGTTCGGCCGACATCGCCCGGGTCATCAGCGAAGACCCCGGCCTGACGAGCCGGCTCCTCAAGCTGGTCAACTCCGGGTTCTTCGGCTTTCCGCAGCCGGTGGAGAGCGTGGCCAAGGCCGTGACGGTGGTCGGCACGCAGCAGATCCGTGACCTCGCCCTCGCGACGTCGGTCATATCGGCCTTCGATCGTGTGCCCCCCGAGCTCGTCGATCTCGAAGCGTTCTGGTTTCATAGCCTCGCCTGCGGAGTGATGGCGCGTGTCATCGCCGCTCGTCGCGGGGCCGACAACGTCGAACGCTTCTTCGTGGCGGGCCTGCTTCACGACATCGGCCATCTCGTCATCTACGTCGGGGCGGGGTCGCAGGCCTTCGAGATTCTCGAAAAGACCCGGACGTCGGGACTGCCGCACCTGGCTTGCGAACGGGCCGTGCTGGACACGGATCACACGGAGGTCGGCGGGGCGCTGATGGCGGCCTGGAATCTTCCCGGTGCCCTTCAGGAAGCGGTGACCTGGCATCACGACCCGATGTCGGCGGAGAAGTTCGAGATCGAGGCATCAGCGGTGCACGTCGCCGAGGTCACGGCCCACGGACTGGGATGGGGCAAGAGTGGCGATGGCCGGCTCCCTCCGTTCGAGGGAGATGCGTGGGATGCCCTCGGCCTGTCTGTCGATGACCTTCCGGCTCTGATCTCGGAGGCCGAGGTTCAGTTGGAGTCTGCACTCCACCTGATGGGGGCGTCGTGACTCCGCTCCCCGAACCGGGCATGCCCCCCGTCCTCGCCCAGGAAGCGGCGACGATGGAGGTCCTGGACTGGGTCGCGGGAGCGCTCGAATCGGTTACGGCGCTGGGATACGGTTCTCACGGGACCGTGTCGCGCTGCGCCGACCTGCACACGCTGTTTCCCCTGGCCGCGCCGCTCTTTCGCCGGGTGGCCGAACTCGAGGCGGTCGCTCTTTTTTCGATGGACGACGACGGTCTCGGTTTCTCACCCGCCGGGTCGAAGCCAGCCGAGTTCCACGCCGTCATCGAGGCAGAGGTCGCCTACCAGATCTCGCAGGGCGCCTTCGCCGCTGCCCTCTACGAGCAACGGCCCTTCCTGGTGCCGGGACATCGCCGCGGATCGTGGACGGTGTTGCACGTCTTGTCGACCCCGGCGCGGGTCCTCGGAATGTTCGTGGGAATGTTGCCCCAGGGGGTGAACTTTCTGCCCAACGTGGCCCAGAGGGTGCTGTCGACCGTGTTGGCGCAGTGCTCGGCGGTCGTCGAGTCCGGGAAGCTGTATGCCGAGCTCGAGGACTACAGCCACAACCTGGAGGAGACGGTCGAGGAGCGGACCAAGGCGCTGCGCGCGTCGGAGGCCGAGGCTCGTGCCCTGGCTCAGGCCAAGGCCGACTTCCTGGCCAACATGAGCCACGAGATTCGAACACCGATCAACGGCGTGATGGGCATGACGAGCCTGTTACTCGAGACGGAACTGGACCGTGAGCAGCGCGAGCAGGCCGAGATCGTGCTCCGATCGGCCGACGCTCTTCGATCGATCGTCAACGACGTTCTGGATTTCTCGAAGATCGAGGCGGGAAAACTCGAACTCGAGCTGGATGTCTTCGACCTCCGGCTGGCGCTGGAAGACGTCGTCGAGCTTCTCGCCCCGAAGTTGGCGGAGAAGCCGGTCGAACTCGTGGTGCGCTTTGCCGAGGGCACTCCCCGGTTCGTCGTGGGTGACGCGGGGCGAATTCGCCAGGTGATCATGAACCTCGCCGGGAACGCCGTGCGGTTCACCGACGAGGGGCATGTGATGGTGCAAGTGTCGCGGGCCGACGACGGTCGAATGCGCTTCGAAGTCGAAGACACCGGCGTCGGGATCGCTCCCGACCGTCTCGAGCTGATGTTCGAGAAGTTCACGCAGGCCGAGAGCGGACCCGCCAAGCGCACGGGGGGCACGGGCCTGGGGCTGTCGATCTCGCGAAGCCTCGCTCGCCTCATGTCGGGCGACGTGACCGCGAGCAGCGTACCGGGGACCGGCTCGACGTTCACCCTCTCGATTCCGTTGGAGGAAGCCGAACCGCCGGTGCCCGTGCAGGTGCCGGAGCTCCACGGCGGTGGCGTGGTCGTGGTGGCTCCCGACCCGATGGTCTGCCTGGCGCTCCGCGAGTTGGTCGAGGCTGCGGGAGGCCGACTCCACGTGGCGGCTCGGCCGGCCGAACTCGGACACACTCTGGCGAGTGCGTCGGCGGGCGACGCGCCGATCGTGGCCGTGATCGTCGATGCCCGATGTGGGGAGCCGGCCCTGAGGGGTGCCCTCACCGAGGTGCGGCGACTCCCCGAGGAGGGTCGCCCGCGTCTGTTGTCTCTCCTGGGCATTCGAGAGCGCCGCATGGCCACTCAGCTCAAGGAGAGCGGGTTCGACGGCTGGATCCCGAAGCCGGTGGCCATCGGACGCCTCTACGATCTTCTGGGCAGCGTCGACCGCGCCGAAGTCGGGCGCACGAAGCCGGCCGCCGAAGAACCGGTGGCCTTCCGGGGTCGCGTGTTGCTCGCAGAAGACGACCGCGTGAACACGATGGTCGTCTCGGCGATGCTCAAGAAGCTGGGATGCGAGGTGGTGGCAGTGGAGGATGGTCAGAAAGCCGTCGATGCCGCCGCGCTCGAGCGCTTCGATCTCGTGATTCTCGACGGGCGCATGCCGGTCATGGATGGATTCGAGGCCTCCAGGGAGCTTCGCGGGCGGCCGGAGATGGCCGACACACCCATCATGGCGCTCACGGCCGACCATCGAGACACCGAACGCGACCGGGCCCGCGAGGCGGGAATGGACGACTATCTCACCAAACCGCTGCTGTTGCCGGCGCTTCGCGAGGCCCTGGATCGCTGGCTTCCGGTGCCCGATCAGGAACGGGCGTCGGTCGGTGAGGCCGTGTCGGTCTGAAGTCGGCCTGGAAGAAAGACCACCTTTCCCCACCCTTCCTCCCGGGCCCCGAACGCGCGGTAGGCGTCCGGACCGTCGCTGAGTGGGAGCCGGTGGGTCAGGAGCCCCTCGAGCAGGGTCGCGTCGCGGGACGCGATGGTCAGCGCCTCGGGTAGGAACCGTCGAGCGGAACAGCGTCCGGCGCTGTAGGTGAGATTGCGGTCGTACAACTCGCCGGGCGACAGCGCGAGGTGCGGTTCGGTGTGAACCCCCACGGCGGCAATCACCCCGCCGGGTCGAAGCAGATCCGCGGCGCAGCGCGTCGCCGATGCGGTTCCCACGGCCTCGATCGCGGCGTCGGCCCCCCGTCCGTCACCCGCCTGCCGGATCACCTCGCCCAGTGCCCCGCCGGCGACGGCCTGCCCTGTGAAGGCATCCTCGAAAATCAACAGAAAGACGCCCGGCAGGTCGCCGGCATGGACGACCAGCACGATCAGCGCCCCAACCAGATAGACCCCGACCATGGCCGGCACGAGAGCGGCGGCGACCCGTCCGATTCGCTGGATGCCGCCCAAGATGACGGCGCCCACGAATACGGCCATGGTTACGCCTGTTACGGCGGCCGGCACCCCGAACGCGCCGTCCAAAGCCGCCGCGACCTGATTGGCCTGGAACATGTTGCCGATGCCGAAGCTGCCGATCGTCACGAACGCGGCGAACAGCATGGCTACCGGCCGCCAGCGCGGTCCGAGCCCCTGCTCGATGTAGTGCATCGGGCCGCCGAGCACGCGCCCGTCGGCATCAATGCGGCGGTAGGTGGTGGCG
>CBDUEZ010000024.1:0-22025 GCA_965366355.1 uncultured bacterium | reverse complement strand
GTAGACCTCACCGCCGATCATGCCGCTCGACGACTGGTGGTTCAGCAGTTCCTGGTAGCGGTCGGCGTCCGACATGCCCTCTTTGTTGGCATTCTCGATCGTCGCGTACACGATGCGCGGATCGGAATCGGCCACGTCGATGCCGATCCGCCCGAGCATGCCCGACGGAAGCCCGTTCGTGAGCATCTCCCAATTGTCGCCGCCGTCGGTCGTCTTGTAGATCCGGCTTCCGGGTCCGGCGAGGTCGTAGGTGAAGGGCAACCGCACCTTGTCGAAGGTCGCGGCGTAGAGCACGTCGGGATTCGACGGATCCATGACCACGTCGACGACGCCGATGTGTTTTCCCTCCACCATCGGTCCGAGCACCTTATCCCACGTTCCGCCCCCGTTTTCGGAGCGATAGAGTCCCCGCTCTTCGTTGTCGGAATACAGGTGGCCCAGGGCGGCGACGTAGACGATATCGGGATCAAACGGGTGAACGACTACGCGTCCGATGTGATGCGACTCACCGAGCCCGACATTGGTCCAGCTTTCGCCTGCGTCGGTGGACTTGTAGACCCCGTCGCCCCAGTAGGTGCTCCGGGAGTTGTTGGCCTCGCCCGACCCCAGATACAAGACGTCCGGGTCCGACGCCGACACGGCGATCGCGCCGATCGAGTAGATCCCCTCGTTCTCGAACAGAACGTCGAACGACTGTCCGTGGTTGTCGGTCTTCCAGAGGTGACCCGATCCGGTTGCGATGTAGAAGGTCTTCGACTGGCCCGAAGGGACCGCGATGTCGATAAACCGACCACTTTGGCGGGTCGGGCCGATACTACGGTACTCGAAGGCCGCGAGGTGGTTTTCGGTCAGCGTCTGGGCCTGGGCGCCCTGCGAAGAAAACGCCGCCGGCGCGACGACGGACATCAGCAACCCGAGAACAATGGGTCTCGATCCCTGCATGGATGGGGCTCCGGAACTTGGGGTGGTCAAAGTCGAACCGCCGACCACGTTAATGCGCGCGTGCGCCCGTGGCGAGAAAGAATGTTTCTCTTGTGTCTGGCGGGTGGCTGTGCCGAGCCTTGAAGAAGAGGCTGCGGCCCGCCCCCGCCCCAAAATGATCCCCCCACCCCCCGGCATTCGTACATGGCTCGTATCGACGCCTTTTTGAAGATCATGCAGGAGGCGGGAGCGTCCGACCTCCACCTCAGCACCGGCTGTACGCCGATGCTGAGGATCAATGGCGAAATGGAGGGGGCCAAACACCGCCCCCTCACCGGAGAGGAGGTGCAGCTGCTCTGCTACGAACTCCTGACCGATGCGCAGATCGAGCGCTTCGAGTCGCACGGCGAACTCGATTGCGCGTATACGCTCGAAGGGGTCGCCCGATTCCGCATTCACCTCTTCCGAAAATTCCCCGGGATGGGTGCGGCCTTCCGGATCATCCCCCACGAAGTGCCGACGCTCGACAGCCTGGGTATGCCCGATGTGCTGAAGAAGATGCTGAAGCACCGGTCGGGACTGATCCTGGTCACGGGCCCCACCAACTCGGGCAAGTCGACCACGCTGGCCGCGATGGTCGATCACCTGAACGAGGGCATGAACTACCACATCATCACGCTGGAAGACCCCCTCGAGTTCATTCATCCCAACAAGCGTTGTCTGATCAACCAGCGGCAGATCGGCGAACACAGCCGTACGTTTGCCGACGCCCTCCGCGGCGCGCTGCGGGCCGATCCGAATGTCATTCTCGTCGGCGAAATGCGAGACCTCGAAACGATCCATCTCGCCCTCTCCGCCGCCGAACTCGGCCTCCTCGTGCTCGGGACGCTCCACACGAGTTCAGCCTCCCAGACGATCGGGCGGGTGGCCGACGCCTTCCCGTCCGACCAGCAGCCGGCGGTGCGACTCACGCTGTCGGAGGTGCTGGTCGGGATTTGCTCCCAGCAACTCCTGAGAAGGGCCGATGGCCAGGGGCGGGTTGCCGCCCAGGAGATCCTCGTCGGGACCCAGGCCTGCCGCACGCTGATTCGTGAGGGCAAGAGCCATCACGTGAACAACGTCATCCAGACCGGAAAGAAGGAGGGCATGATCCTCATGGACCAGCACCTGAAGGAGCTGGTCGGAGACAAGATCGTCACGGCCGACGAAGCGGCGAGGTACGCCACCGATCCGACGGCGATTCTGGCGTTCGGCGAGACCGGGCTGCGCCGACCAGGACTGGTCGGTGTCTGAGGTGCGATGAAGAAGCGCGCGCGGCTGGACCAGGTGCTCCTGCGGCTCGGGTACGCAACCCAGGACGACATTCGACGGGCGTTGGCCCGTCAGGAGTCTCTCGGGGGACGTCTCGGGTCGCACCTCGTGGCGCTCGGCACACTCTCGGAACTCCAACTCGTCGAGGCCCTCGCTCAGCAGTTCGACCTTCCCTGGCTGCCCGTGGTCGACCGCGAGGTCGACCCGACCCTGATTCACCGCCTGCCCGGCGGCATGGCGCTCGAACGCCGGATCGTGCCGATCGAGGTGGTTCGCGGTGCCCTTACGCTTCTTGTCGTCGACCCGTTGGACGACGAGGCGTTCGACCGCGCCCGCGAGGCCTGCGGCGCCGATCGTGTGGTTCTTCTTCTCGCCTCCGAACCGGAAGTTCGGGCGCTCACCGCGCGTCTTCTTCCCGCGGCCTCCGGCCCCACGGCTCCCGCCCCGGGGGTCGAACTCCCGGAACTGTTTCCGAGCGATCCCGTCCTGGAACAGGGGAACGACGACGCGGCCCCCACCGGGCCCGCTTCACGTCTGCTCATGGTCGTCGAGGGTGCTGCGCATCGCAATTTTCTTCCGCCCGTCTTCGCCAAGGAGAACTGCGAGCTCGTAGTGGCCTCGACGGTCGACGATGTTCGTGAGGCCCTGGCCGGAGCGCCCTTCGACCAGGTGCTCGTGTCGCGCGCGCTCTGGGAGTCGGTCGGTGAGTGGCTTCGATCAGGGCAGATCCGCGCACCGGAAGCCGAGATCATCATGTTTCCCAGTGTCAGCGGTGCGCTCCGCGAGAATCCCGCGCCCTACGACGTGATCGTGCGGGGGCTCCGCGCCGCCGCCGTCGCGTTGGCGGAGGCCCGCGTGGATCACTCGAGTTCGTCGCCACCCTACGGGTTGATGGCCGACGACCTCGAGGCGTTGGGACGTCGGTACGGATTGAGACGGCTCGCGATGGACGGTGTGTATCTCGGCCTCCACCTGCTCCTCCCCGCCCAGGGCGCTGAAGAGGCGGGCGCCGGGCCGTTCTCCGACCTGCCGACCAGCCTCGAGCACGCCTCGGCCCTCCGCTTTCCGTTCCCGGTCGAGACCCTCCTCGGCGTCTGCCACGCCCTCTTTCGGGGTCGGGTGAAGCCCGACGCGCCGGGAAAATGGGGAGAGGAACTCCACCTCGCGGCCCAGATGCTGGCGCTCGTCTGGTATCGTCACACCATCGTGGCCGCCGCCGAGGTGGCACCCGGTGCGGCCACCGGGGCGGCACTGCGCGGCGAGGCGGGTGCCCTCGCCGGCCTCGAGTTGATCGAGGTGTATCTCCGCATCATCGCAGATCGGGGGGAGTCGACCACCGAGGGCGATCAACGGGACGTGCTCCTCGTGGGCGGGACCCGAATCGATCGCACGCTCGCTGCTCGTCTGCGTCGATTGGGGTGTCGCACGATCGATGCGACCGACGTGCGCGACGCCCGCACGGTCGTCGATCGGCGTGCTCCGGCGGCCCTCGTCCTCGACGACGATGCCCTTCAGGGTGACGTGGCCGCGTTCTGCCGCGACCTGCGGGATGACGACGTGCTGGTCTTCGTGCTGTGCGATACGGTCGAGGCCGCACGAACCCTCGCGCTCCTCGACGCGGGAGCCGACGACGTCTTCGCGCCCCCTCACGACTTCGATGTCGTTTCAGCGCGGATCAGTCGAGCCATTCGGACGCGGGCACGCGCCGGGGCCGGAGGGGCCGCAACCGGGTCGGGAGGCGAGTTCTCCGCTTCGTTCGAGATCTTCTCCTTCCTCGATCTCGTACAGACCCTGAGTCACAGTCGAAAGACCGCGCGTATCGAGGTCCGGCGCGGCGACGGCGAGCAGGCCGTCGTCTTCACCGATGGGGGGCGCATCGTTCACGCCATCGCCGGAGATCTGCTCGGCGAAGAGGCCGTCTACCGGATCATCTCGTGGGAAGACGACGGCGGATTCGTCGTTCACCCCGAGACCGACGCACCGGCACCGACCATCCACGTCGCAACCGATGCGGTGCTCATGGAGGGCTGTCGGCGGCTCGACGAAAGTCGGGTCTGAATCCAGGCGTACGCCCCACCGGCCTTGCTCACACCCGACCCCTGCACTCAAATGGGGTCGTCCCCGTCGTGTTTCCACACGCCACCCGGCCGTCAGGAGTACCGCCGCATGCCCGCACGTCCCGCCGCACGTCCCGTCGTACACGCTCCCGCCTCCCCTCCACTTCGCGCCCTCGGGCTCCTGCTGCTCTGCGTCGGCCTCGTGCTCGCGGCCGCACCCGCGCAGGGCCAGATGCCTCGTCAGGTGGATCCCCCGCACCCGGTCGGATGGATCGGTGGACCCGGCTCGGCGAACTACGAACTGGCCGGGCGCTGGGCGCCGTATAAACTCGACGATCTCATGTACAGCACTTCGGTGGCACCGAGGTGGATCGAGGGCGGCGAGAAGTTCTGGTACTCCTACGAGACCTCGGAGGGCGACTTCCACTGGCTGGTCGATCCGGTGGCCGGCACCAAGACGGCGGTGTTCGACCGTGACCGCATCGCCGCCGAGATCACCCGAATCACGGGCGACCCGTACGAGGCCCGCCACCTCCCGATCCGCAGCATCCGCTTCATCGACGACAACACGCTGCGGTTCGAGGTCGAGTCATCGCAGGACGAAGAGGCGGACGAAGAGGTCGTCGAGGGCGACGACCAGGACGAGGAGACCAGCTCTCGGCGCCCGCGCACCCGGAAGAAGGTGCACTACTTCGAATACACCGTTTCGACCCGCAGTCTCGTCGAGCTCGACGAGGCGGTCCACCCGAACAACCACCCGAGTTGGGCCAACGTGTCACCCGACGGAGCCACGGTCGTCTTCGGGCGCAATCACGACCTGTGGATGATCACGGGAGCCGACTACGCACGAATCCTCGACGCGCGGCGTGGGAAGAGCGGCGAGGAGGCCGATTCGGCCGAGAACGACGTCGATGTCGACGAGGTTCGGTTGACCGACGATGGCGTCGAGCACTTCGGGTGGTACGGCGAAGGCCGAGGCGACACCGACAACGAACGTGAAGAAAAAATGAACGACCGGAAGCGAGCCGGCGTGTCGTGGTCGAAGGACTCGAAGCGGTTTGCGCTCGTTCGCTCCGACCAACGCGAGGTGGACGACCTCTGGGTGATCCACTCCGTCGGAAACGACCGGCCGGAATTGGAGACCTACAAGTACGACATGCCGGGAGAAGACAACGTCACGCAGCGGGGAATCTGGATCTACGACCTAGAGAGCCGCAGTTCGGTGCAAATCCAGGACGACCCCTGGGCCGACCAGCTGATGTCGGTGCTGAACGATCAACAGTTCGTCTATCCGGACTCCGACGAGGCGCGGCAATCGGTCTGGCTCGGCGACGGCTCCGACGAGATCTGGTTCGAACGGATCAGCCGCGACCGTCACCGGACCGATGTGATGGTCGCCGACGCCTCGACCGGGGCGGTGCTCCGTACCGTGATCGCGGACCGAATGAACACCTACATGGAGACCCGCAATCCAGTCATGCTGTCGAACGGAGACGTGCTGTGGTGGTCGGAGGTCGACGGATGGGCGCACCTCTACCGGTACGCGCCCGACGGCACGTTGCGAAACCGGCTCACGGAGGGTCCGTTCTCGGTGCAGTCGATCGAGGGGGTCGACGAGGCGTCGGGGAGCGTCTTCTTCATGGCGGCCGGTCGCGAGGCGGGGGAGGACCCCTACTACCAGCACCTGTACCGGGTCGGGCTCGACGGCTCGGGCCTGCGCCTCATGAACGCGGGAGACTTCGACCATCGCATCAGCGCCAGCGAGTCGAACCGGTTCTTCGTCGAGAACTTCTCCCGGGTGAACACCGTGCCCCGTTCGCAGGTGCGAAACGCGCGCGGCGAGGTCGTGCTCGAACTCGAGGAGGCCGACTTCTCCCAGCTCCTGGCGGCGGGATGGCAGCATCCCGAACCTTTCACGGTAAAGGCCGACGACGGGGTCACCGACCTGTACGGGGTCATGTACAAGCCCTTCGACTTCGATTCGACGCGCGTCTACCCCCTGGTCGAGTACGTCTACCCCGGCCCGCAGACCGAGTCGGTGGCGAAGGCCTTCTCGACGAGTCGATACGAGGTCGGACTCGCCCAGTTCGGCATGGTGGTGATCACCATCGGGAACCGGGGCGGTCACCCGTCGCGATCGAAGTGGTACCACAACTACGGGTACGGTGATCTGCGCGACTACGGCCTTGCCGACAAGAAGACGGCGGCGGAACAACTCGCCGATCGCCACGACTTCATCGACATCGAGCGGGTGGGGATCTACGGGCACTCCGGAGGTGGCTTCATGAGCACGGCCGCCATGCTGGTGTATCCCGACTTCTTCAAGGTGGCCGTGTCGTCGTCGGGCAACCACGAGAACGACGTCTACAACCGCAACTGGTCGGAGACCCACCACGGGGTGACCGAGGTCGTGGGCGACGACGGAGAGGTGACATTCGAGTACGACATCGACGGCAACTCCGAACTCGCCGGCAATCTCAAGGGACACCTGCTGCTCACCACGGGAGACGTCGACAACAACGTGCATCCGGTGGGCACGTACCGCATGGCCGAGGCGTTGATTCGGGCCAACAAGCGCTTCGACTTCTTCATCTTTCCCGGCCAGCGCCACGGCTACGGGAACATGGGCGACTACTGGTTCTGGTTGAGGGCGGAGTATTTCGTGAAGCACTTGCTGGGCGACAACCACTGGAATGCAGATATCATTCCCCTCCAGCGAGAACAGCCCCGCACGAGGTGACGCAGCGGCGCTTCACACCTTCTCCACAACTCGGGGCCAGAATGATACGGTAGCAGTGGACTCGACTCGGGAACCGGAGAAACGGCATGGTGAAGGTGTGGAGCAGGATCGGCGTCGTCGCAGGGGTTGCGGCCGCCATGGGCCTGGGTGGCGTGATGCACGGTGCGGCCGGGCAGGAGCGCGCACTCGGCGCCGCGACCGCCGTCCACTCGGAATCGTTCGCGGTGGTCAACACGGTGCGGGAGCTGAGCGACGGCCGGGTCATGGTCGCCGACCCGCTGTCGAAGGTACTGGTGGTGCTCGACGCCGATCTCGTTCGTGCCGACACGATCGGTCGCCTCGGCGAAGGCCCCGCGGAGTATCTCCAGCCCGACGCGGTCTGGCCCCTGCCGAATGACCGCTCGTTGCTCGTCGACCTCGGCAATACGCGGCTGACCACGATCGGTCCGGATGGGGCGTTCGGCGCCACGCGACCGATCGCGCAGGGCAGCGGCGGCCCCCGCACTCCGCCGGCCATCGCGATCCCGGCCGGGGTCGACGCCCAGGGCCGCATCTACTTCACCGCCATGCCGTCGATGGGACCCGAGGGGCCCTCCGACACCACCTCGATCCTCCGGCTGGGCGCCGAGGGCGAGGCGCCCGCTCCCATCACCCGGGTGAAGACGACCTCGTTCACGTCGCAGTCCAGCGGGACCGCCAACAACCAGAACGTGAACATTTCGCCCATCCCGTTGTCGGCCACCGACGTATGGGCCGTAGCCGCCGACGGCTCGCTGGCGATCGCCCGAGCGGGTGAGGTTCGCGTGGATTGGATCTCTCCCGACGGCACGGTGACCCGTGGCCCGAGGGTCGACGTCGCGCCGGTTCCCATCGGCCGGGCCGAGAAGGAAGAGTGGAGCGCCGACCGGGAGAGTAGCGGCGGGGGCATCGGCATTCAGATGACGGTCCAGAACGGTGCTCGCACGATGCAGATGAGCCGCGGCGGCATGGGGGACGGCCCCGACCTTGACGCGATGACCTGGCCCGAACGCAAAGCCCCGTGGGTCGCCACCAGTGGGGCGATCGACCCCGCAGGACGCTTCTGGGTGAGACGCTCACTTCCCGCCGACCAGCCGGCCCTCTACGACGTCTTCGGGCGTGACGGGAACCTCGCGGGATCGATTCGTTTCCCGGCAGGCCGGAGACTCGTAGGGTTCGGCCAGAATTCCGTCTACGCGGTCGATGTGGATCCCTTCGACCTGAAGACGCTCGAGCGATACGCCCTTCCACCGCTGTGACCGGGATCGACGGGCCGGAACGGGCCTCCGTTCTCCTCGTCGAGGACGACGCGAAGACGGCCGACACCGTCGCTCTCTACCTCCGGCACGGGGGGCACAGCGTGACCGTGGAGCGAGACGGACAGGCAGGGCTCGAGCGGGCGACGACCGAACCCTTCGATCTCGTCGTTCTCGATCGAATGCTCCCCCGCCTGGATGGGGGGGAGGTGCTGAAACGAATGAGGAGGGTCACCGACGTTCCGGTGATCCTCCTCACCGCGATGGCCGGAGAGCGAGATCGGCTCGACGGATTTCGGGCCGGGGCCGACGACTACGTCACCAAACCGTTCAGCCCGCGAGAGCTGGTCGCGCGCGTCGACGCCATGCTTCGCAGGACCGGCATCTCGGGCCGCCGAGGCCGTGTCGTGCACATCGGACAGCTCCGGCTCGATCCCGATGCACACTGGGCCCGGGTCGGCTCCGAGGCGCTCGACCTCAGCCCGACCGAGTTTCGCATTCTGCGCTGCCTGGCCGAGGCACACGGTCGCACCTTTTCGAGGGCGGAACTCGTGGACCGAGTTCTGAGCGGTGATCCCGACGACCGGGTGGTCGATTCCCATGTGAAGAACCTCCGGCGCAAGTTCTCGGCGGCCGGGGCAGATCCGGGGTGGATTCGCACGGTCTTCGGCCGGGGGTATCAATTGGCGATTCCCGAGACTTCGGTCGCCGACCCATGAGCCTGCGCGCTCGAATCGTGGCCCTGGTCGTCGGCGCCGTCGTCCTCACGCTCCTGGCGATGGGATTGCCCGGACGTCGCATCGCCCTGCAGGAGTTCGAAGCCTCGGTCCACGCGGTTCTCGAGGCGTCGGCCGAAGAGAAGATCGATACCGGCCCCCTTCATCCGGCGTCGTTGGCAGCGCTGGAGTCGGAGGTGCGATCCGACGTGTCCAACACACGACGGATCTGGATCACCCCCGAGGGTACGGTGCGCGCCGCCAACGACCGCGCGCTCGAAGGCGCTGTGGTATCGATCGACGGCGACGGGACGGTCGAGTTGGAGATCGCGTCGGCTCGGGGCGTCGCGCGCATGCGATTCTCGGGGGGGCAGCCGGTGGTCGCTCCCGATGGATCCGACGCCGGGCGGGCCTTCCGCCTGCCCACGATCGACGAGATCGGCGTCCGGGGCGCCGACTTCTCGCGAGCGCTCGACCGCCGCCTTCTCTTCTGGGCGGGCCTGGTGCTGGCCGGGGGCATCGCGCTCGCCTTCGCGCTGGTCGGGCACACCCTGGGGCCGCTTCAGCGGCTCCAACTCGCCGCGCATCGCATTTCCGGTGGCGATCTGGGAGCCCGCGCGGGGGGCGGCGGCCCACCCGAAATCCGCGCGGTGGCCCACGCCTTCGACCAGATGGCCCAGCACCTCGAGTCTTCGGAAGTGGCCCGTCGTCGAATGATCCGGAACGTCGCGCACGATCTCCGGACCCCACTCACCAACCTCCAGGGCCAACTCGAAGCGCTTCAAGACGGATTGCGGGACACCGACGCGTCGGCCCTCGCCTCGCTGCACGAAGAGGCCCTGCTCCTCTCTCGCCTCGTGTCAGACCTCGAGGGACTCGCGCGGGCCGACGCAGGCACTCTCCGGCTGTCTCCGATCGCCCTCGATCTGGATCAGCTCGTGCGCGAGGTCATCGAGGGCTTCGTCAAGTCGGGGCGGCTCGATCCCGACCGTGTACAGGTGTCGATTCCCGACACCCTGCGGACGTTTGCAGACCGAGCCGCCCTGGGGCGGGCCCTGCGCAACATCGTCGACAACGCGGTCGTGCACGCGCCCTCGGCCGCGATCGAAGTCGCCGGAAGGGAGGTCGACGATGGCGTCGAACTCGCGTTCCGCGATCACGGGCCCGGTATCGACCCGGTGCATCTCCCGCATGTCACGGAGCGCCTCTATCGCGCCGACGCGGCTCGGGGTCGCGACACGGGCGGATCCGGTCTGGGGCTGGCCATCGCACTCGAGTTGGTGCGAGCCTCGGGCGGAACACTCGCCGTCGAGACCGCCCAGGGGGGTGGGACTCTCGTCGTGGTCCGACTCCCCTACCCGCCCCCGCCAGCCTCGTAGAACCTCCGTACACTGCGCTCCACCTCGGCCCACGTGCCCTTCACGACGGGGGCTCCCGGCAGCGAGTCGAGGAGATAACGTCCGTACCGTTTGCGGAGAATACGATCGTCGAGGAGCACCACGGCTCCACGATCTTCGCGGTGGCGAACCAGACGCCCGAAACCCTGCTTCAGTCGCAGAGCGGCCAGCGGAAGCATGTAGCCCCAGAACGCATTGCCTCCACGCGCCTCGAGGGCTTCGACTCGAGCGGCGGTGACCGGCTCCGTGGGCACCCGGAACGGGAGCTTCTGGATCACGAGGGCCCGTAGGGGATCACCCGGAACGTCGACTCCTTCCCAGAACGACGACGTACCGAGGAGGATGCCGTCGCCGTGCGCGATGAAATCGGAGAGGAGACGGGCCCGATCGTCTTCACCGTGAACGAACAGGGGGTAGCGGGCATCCACACCGTCGTTCCGAAGCAACTCCGCGACCCGGCGCAGAGCACGAAACGAGGTGAACAGCGCGAACACGCCACCTCCCGTGTCGTTCGCCAACGACGAAATCACCCGGGCCGTCGCCCTCTGAAGCTCGTCTCCCTCGGCCGTAGCATCCGGGAGGTCCCGGGGAATCGCGAGAATCGCCTGGGTCGAGAAATCGAAAGGGGACGGCACCAGGATTCCTTCGACCGTGGGCGCCTCGTCCATATCGGCCAGGCCGGCGGCCGACAGTCCCAGTCGCTCGCGCATGAAGTCGAAGTTGCCCCGCGTGGTCAGCGTGGCCGACGATAGGATCACCGTGTCGGAGCGCCCCCACAGGCTCTCCCGAAGGACCGGCCCGAGATCGATGGGTGCGGCGCAGAGCGCGAGGTTGCGGTGCCGCCCCCGCCCCCTCGCTTCGAGCCAGCGTACGTAGTCGTCGATGCGCTCCCCCGGCTCGAGGACCAGCTTCAGAGCGACCTGGGCGGCCGCCGTCCTGCGCTCCGCACTCCGAAGGTCGAGAAGCCGGCCGTCGAGCCGCTCCTCGAGTTCCTCGGAGCCTTCCACCTGCCGACGCACCTGTTGCAGTTCGCGCTCCAGCTTCTGGAGAGATCCGAGCAGTGCCCTGAGGCGTTCGCGCACCTCGACCCGAGAGACCGGCTCTTCGATGACCCTCTCCCGCACGACCCGCTGCGGCGCACCGTCGGAGCCGACGTCGAACTGGGGAACCGGCACGATTCTCACCGCCTCTCCCTCTCCCGCCCCGACCGATGGAAGCAGCGCCTCGACCACATCGAAGAAGAGGTCGAGCGAGGCGCGGGCCTCGTCGACGGCCGGTCGAACCCGCTCCTCGACCCGTCGGCGAAGGTCGCGGGCGGCGCCGTCGGTGCGAGCCAGTCCCTCCTGGACGGCCGCCAGGACCCCCTTTCCCCGCCGATCGAGCCGAGACAGGGTGCGGTACAGCCCACGACGGGTGACCTCTACACCGAGATGCGAGGTGGCCGCGTCCTCGACGTTGTGGGCCTCGTCCAGGACCACGTGGCGGTAGGCGGGGAGTACGGCCGACTGTGTCCAGTTCTGCGTCGCACGTCGGACCGCGATATCGGTGAAGAGGAGGTGGTGGTTCACTACCAGGATCCGCGCCGCGGCCGCTCTCCTGCGCGAACGCTGGTAGAAACACCGCTGAAAGTGCGGGCACCGGGAGCGCAGGCAGATGTCGGGATCACTCCTCACTTCGTCCCAGACCTCCGACGAGGGCGGGGACGGCAGGTCGGACAAGGATCCGTCGTCGGACACCTGCACCCACTCCTTGAGGGCCTCGAGCTCTCGCGAGCGGTCGGTTTCGAACAGGTCGCTGGCACCTGCCCCCGCGAGCCCGAGGCGCCGAATGCTGATGTAGTTCCCGCGCCCCTTCACGAGGGCCCAGGTCAGGGGGCCGGCGGCGTCGCCGGGCGCAGCCGTGTCGCCGGACGCGGCCGCGTCGCCGGGCGCAGCCGTGTCGCCGGGCGCAGCCGTGTCGCCGGACTCGGCCACCGCGCTCCCGTTCGTCGGGCTGGCCCCGAGGAGAGACGCGACCAGCGGGAGGTCCTTGGCCGCGAGTTGGGCCTGCAGGTTGATCGTGGCGGTCGACACCACCGTGCGCTCGTCGTTGTCGAGGGCCGAGCGGGCCGCCGCCAGAAGGTAGCCGATCGACTTGCCCGTTCCCGTTCCGGCCTCCACGAGGAGCACTCCGCCGTCGTTGTAGGTCCGTGCAACGGCTCGCACCATCTCGCGCTGCCCCGGGCGGTCCTCGTAGCCCTGATGAAGCCGCGACAGGGGTCCAGCAGGGGCGACGATCGCCTCGAGGGCGTCGAGATCGAGGGGTTGTCGCACCCGCGGTGCGGGCGGCTCGACCACCACGTACAACGCCGTCACCGCATTGTCGGTAATCGCGCTGCCCAGTCCCTGCTCCCAGAGCTGAGCGGCAACGCCGAGGTCGGCGTCGGAGGGCTCCAGGCGGCCCGAAGGATGATTGTGGATCATCACACCGCCCTCGGGCTCGTCGCGAGCCGCCGCCAGGACCGCGGCATAGTTGCCCCGCGCCACCGCACGTGGAGCCACAACGGTGCGGTCGGGTGCGACCGTGGCCAGGAAACAGACCTCCCGCCCTCCCGCGCGGTCGATTTCGAACCGCATCTTTTCGGCGGCCTCGTTCGACAGGCGCAGGGCGACCGCGCCGGGAAGAGGTCTCGGCGGGCCCACGGGGGTCTCGTCCAGCCCGTCCAAACCCGCCAGGGCCCCGGACGGGTCGGGCGACGGCTCGGTCACGTCTTGAGCTTCTGCTTCTTGGCGGCTGGAAAGAGCACGTTGTTGAGAATCAGCCGATAACCCGGCGACGAGGGGTGCAGCGACAGGTCGGTCGACGGATCGCCGATCTGATGCTCCGGGTCTTCGGGGTCGTGCCCACCGAAGTAGGTGAACGTGCCCTCCCCGAGGTTGCCGTGGATGTACTTGGCCCAGCCCGCCTCCTGGGCGAGAACGATGGTGCCGGGCTTCAGCCGGTCGAGGGCGAATGAGGTCGTGAGCCCATAGAAGTCCGGAATCACCGACTCGTGGTTCTGGGTCAACATGGCCGGCACCGGATCGAACTTCGCCGAGAAGTCGAACAGGGTGTAGACACCCAACTCCTTGCGCCACGGAGTGTTGACCTGATGACCATCGATGTCGCTGAAGGCGTTGACCGACGGAGATGTCTGCAGCACCCCGCCCTCGAAGGCGAGAGTGCGCGACCAATCCAGTCGTTCATTCGCGGCCGGATCAACGGGCGTTCCGTCGGAATACGGAGCCGCGATGTCGACGGGCCCCGCGGCCAGGGCGAGTTCGAGGGTTTCGGGCGCCGAGCACATGGCGAACAAAAATCCTCCCTCCATGACATACGTGCGGATCGACTCGGCCACGGCCTTCTTCAAGGCCGGCACATCGCCGAATCCCAACCGGCTCGCGACCTCCTGGTTGCGTGCCACTTCTTCCTGGAGCCAGGCCGCGCCGGCATACGTCAGGTAGAACTTCGAGTACTGCCCCGTGAAATCCTCGTGGTGCAGGTGGAGCCAGTCGTACTCCGACAGGCCCCCCGTGGCCACTTCGTCGTCCCAGATCTGCTCGTAGGGAATCCCCGCATTCTCCAGTGCCATGGTGACGGCATCGTCCCAGGGGGTCGAGTTCGGCGGCGTGTAGACGGCGATGCGAGGCGCCTTCTCCAGCGGTACCGCCTCCATATTGCCCTCGGCGATGATCCCCCGGATGCGGGCCACATCGGCGGCCCCCACCGGGTCGAAGCGCACCCCCCGGAGTGTGGCCTCCCGCCGGACCGCGTCCTGGTCGGGGAGCAGGAACGACCCCCCCTTGTAGTTCAGAAACCACTCCGCGGTCTCGCCACGCTCGAGTACCCAGTAGGTGAGGCCGTAGGCCCTCAGGTGGTTGGTCTGTCCGCGATCCATCGGAACAAGAATGTATTGCGAGGCCGCAGGCGTGACGGTGGCGACCACAAACAAGAGGCACGCCAGGACACCTCGGCCCAGACTGCAAAAACGAATGGAGTTCATGTGCCCCTCCCGAGGCGGTCCAGTTCTCTACGCGCATCCGGCACGACCGCGGCCCGCGGTCGCTCGAGGATCAACCGTTCGAGAAGGCTCCGTGCCTCGTCGGCCCGAGCGGGATCGGCCCCCAACAATCGAGCATGGCGGAGCATCGCCTCCGGAGCCTCCGGGCTCTCGGGGTGCGCTCCCGCGATTCGGGCAAAATAGGCCGCGGCGGCCACGGTATCGCCCGAGGTCTCCGCCAGCCGTCCAGCCTGAAAGAGAAGAGCCGAGCGATCGTCTTCGGCCACGCGCTCCACACCCTCGTCGAGCAGCCGTCGCGCGGCCGCCCCATCGCCGTGCCGCCGCCGGGCGGCGCTTTCTGCAAGAGCAACCGCCGCGTCGGGCGACACGCGATCGAGTACCGCAATCAGCTGAATCACCTCGGTCGCCGCGCTCGGCGCCAGACCCGGCAGCGACCTCGTCAGAGCCTCTCGTCCGCGGGAGATCTCGCCCGCGTCGAGAAACAACCAGGCCCGCTCCAACTCGGACTGGGGACCGGGGGCCGGATCCACCAGCACCAGGGCTCCCGTGGCATCTCCGCGCAGGGCGAGCCCACCCGCCACCGAGGCGGTCAACGCGTCGATCTCGGGGGCGTCGGGGAACTCGGAGCTGAAGCCTTCGAGGCGAGCCAGCAAGTCGGGCCCGCGCACATGCGACGCGGTCGCCTCGATTCGAATCAGGTCGGCGATCGCGCGACGACGTTCCACCGATCCCGGCGCCAGAGCCCGGGCGAGGCGGACCTGGGCCTCGGTCGCGGCCACCGTGTCGGCCGCGGCGAGCGCGGCCGTGGCCATGCGCGCCTCCATGGCGGCGTCACTCGCCGCGGCCGGGGCGGTCCGGCGAAGGGTCGTGAGCGCCCAGAGCGACAGTTCGGCCAGACCGGCCGCATCGGCGCGGCGGGCCACGTCCTGGAGAAAGGCCGGGGCCGCTTCACGCGAGAGGCCCCGGAGACCCTCGGTGGCGACTCGTTGGGCGAGATCGGGGAGGTTCAGTTCGATGGCCACGCGCACCGCCGCGCGCCTTCGCTCCTCTGAACCCTCCGGCCCGGTCAACACGGCAAGAAGCGGTTCGGCGAGTCGTTCCGGGTCACCCTCGAGTCGCTCGAGGCGACGCAGAACTCCCTCGACGTCGGCACGCGGATCGGTCAGCGCGCGTGCCCACTCCTCGACCGCAGCCTCCGCATCGCCCAGGCGGGCGCGGGCATCGCCGATCTCGAGCGCGAGCGCCGCATCGTCGTCGCTCGCGCGCCGACCGGCCTCGAAGACCTCCAGGGCTCGTTCGTCGCCGAAGGCGCGTTGGTAGATGCGGCCGACCTCCCGATAGGGATCGGGGCTGTCGGGCTCGGCCTCGAACCAGGCCTCGGCCGCAGCTTCCAACGCCGTGAGCGAGTCGACCTCGACCAGCACACGGAGCTTCATGTAGCGCGGGCCCGACGCCGATGGACTCTCGGCCAGGAAGCGGTCGACATAGGGGAGCACGTCACCCACGCGGGCACGCGTCCGGAGAATCCGCTCGAGGGCGAAGAGCCCGCCCGACGACGTCGGACTGCGTTCGAGAAGGCCCTTGAGCACCCCCTCGGCCTCGTCCAACCGGCCCCGCCATTCGTGTGACGAGGCCTCCCGGAGCAATCGGGCCTCGTCGCGAGCCGACACCTCGGTCGGGAGAGAGTCGGTCTGTCCCTGCAATGCGCAGGGGAGGAGCACCAGAGCGCCGACGAGCCGGCGCAGGGCGACGGTGGCCCTCATCCGCCGCCTCCGCCTCCCGAGGCGCCCCCTCCTGCGGCCGGATCACCGTTGAGCCTCTGGAAGTAGCGAACCACGAGGGCTCGCGCCGCCGGAGGCAGGCGCCGGAGCGCGTCGGCGTCCGGGCGATATCGCAGCAGGCCCAGCGCATCGGGACCCAACGGGGCAACTTCACCTCGCTCGATCAAGCCGGCGGCCTCCGACTCCCGTTCGTCGGACATTTCATCTTTCTCCAACGACCGGCCGGCGTCGAGCAAACGATGGAACAGCCGTTCCTGTCGCTCCCGGGTTTCCGGATCCAGACGCCCCTGTGCCAGCTCCTGGGCGAGTGCCGCGGCCTCCTGGGCGAGCGCTTCGAGATCGCCCAGTGGACCGTTCTCGCCCTCCTGGTTCGCCATCTCGCCCACATTCGACGCCACGTCCTGCTGTTGCTGCGCCAGCTGTTCCATCTGCTGCTGCTGCGCCTGCGGCGTGAGCTGCATCGGCATCATCTGCGACGCCTGGTTGTTCACGTCGGCCTGTTCCTGGGCCAGCTGCTCCAGCTGCTCCTGAACCTCCTCCGCCGACGGAGAGCTGCTTCCCCCCTGCGACAGCTGTTGCGCGGCGGCAAGCGACTGCATCGCGATCTGGTTCAGGGCGTCGACCGCCTGTTCCGCCGCGGCTTGTGGCGGAAGCGTGCGCCCCGAGGGACTGTCGAGCGAGGCGACGACCTGCTCGATCGCCCCCATCGCCTGACCCATCGCCTCCGACACGGGGCGTTCGCCTCCGCCGGCCTGCGACATCTGGGCCGCGATCGACAGCGATTCGGCCATATTGCGAACACCGGCCTCCAGGCTGGCGGCTTCACTGCGGAGCGCTGCCATTTCTTCCGGCGATGCGCCCTGCATCTCCTCGCGGATCTCCCCTTGCCGCCGCGCCAGGGAGAGGGCGTCCTGCGACGTCTGCTCCAGGGCCCGTTGAAAGGCCTCGGCGCGCTCCTCCATCATGCGCTGCTGGGCTTCCTTGAGGGCCTGGGCGGCCTCGTCCATCTCCTGCGCCGCCTGCTGGCCCTGCTCCCCGGCCTCCTGGGACTGCCCGGCTCTGGCCTGCTGTGCGGCCTGTTCCATCGACGCGCTCGCTTCCTGGGCACCCTCCCGGGCCTGATCCACGCCCTCGGCGGCCTGCTCCTCTCCAAGCTCCCGGAGTCGGTCGGCGAGCTGCTCCATACGGGCGTCCATCGCCTCCGCATCCGCGCGCAGTTCGTCCTGCTGCTGGGCCCGCGCCTCGGTCGGCTCCTCCGCCATGGCCTCCGCCAGCGCGCGCTCCTGTGCGGCCAACTCCTCGGCCTCGCGCCCCGTCGCCCGGAAGTCCTGCTGGGCGGCCGCCCGCTTCATGCGCTCGAGCGCCTCCTCGAGTCGCTCGCGAAAGTCCTCTTCCTCCTGCGCCAATTCCTCGAGAGCCTCTCGTGCGTCGCGGCGGTCCATCTCGCTCATACGCTCGGCGAGGTCGGCAAGTCGCTCCTGCATTTCGGGTCCTCCGACCTCGTCGAGGAGCTCCTGGAGGTCGGCGAGGTCACTCCTGAGACCCTCGTCCTGGGCCCCTGCTTCCGAGAGTGTCTCCGACATGGCGCCCAGTTCGCGGCGAAGAGAGTCGACCTGGGAGGCCATCTCCTGCTGCTCCTCGAGCGCGGCCTGCAACCCCTCCCGCTCCTGGAAGTCGACGCCCTCCTGACCGTCTTCCCGGAAGGGCTCCCCTTCACCGGTGCGCTCCGGGGCCCTCGCCTGACGCTCCAGATCGCGGGTCTCCTCGGCGGCTCGACGGGCCTGTTCGGCCAGTTCCTCGAGACGGTCGGAGGCGTTTTCCATCTGCTGCTGCGCCTCTCGGCGGAGCTCCGTCGCAGCGGGCATGCGCAGCACGAATTCGGCCGTGCGTGCCTCCTGACCTCCGGGGCCGTTGTCGACGACACGAGCGTAGTAGCGCACCTGGTCGCCGGGGAGGAGCCCCCACGTCGATACGTCCATGAGGGGCCGAGCCAGCACCACACGGTTGCCCCCCATCGAGGTGCGTTGCGTGACGGGCTCCCGCGCCTCTCCCAGGGCGGTAACGCGCCAGGCGACCAGTTCCAGCCACGCGACCCCGTAGTCGTCGGACGCCTGGAGAACGAGGGGCTGCCGGAGGTTCAGCGGCAACATCGTATCGGCCGCCGGAAGGGTGATCGCGACACGGGGAGGCGCATCGGGAAGAATCGTCAGATCGATCGGCCGAGGCAGGAGTTCGGCCTCGCCACCCTGGGTGTCTTCGAAGCGCCAGGCCCACATGCCGCCGGAGCGAGGGGTCCACGCCGCCGAGAACCCGGAGCCGTCGATGCTGAGGTCGACCGAAGCCCCCGGACGCGCGATGGGCCGGTCGAGTGAATCGAGCGCGATCGGGGTCAAGGCGCCCGAAGAGAGGGGTCGACTGCCCTGGCCGTCGATGACGATCCGCGTGCCGACAGGAATCATCAGCGGCGGCACGTCACCCCGATATTCCTCGGGGAGCCGGCCGGTGTACGACGGAAACTCGAGCGAGACCAGGACGTCGGTCACGAAGAGCGGGTCGCGCGGAGTGACGAAGAAGTCGGCACTGCGCGCGCCGTCCGGCGCCTCGACCCGGTAGCCGATTCCCGCCGTCACCGCGTCGAAGTCGTAGACGGCCTCGCCCTCGTTCACCGGCAATGCCAGGGTGCGAACGACGTCGCCCGCCGCCTGCCACCGCAAAGTCACCTGCTCGCGTCCCGAGGCCTCGACCCGAATCCGAAGCGGAGCCCCACGAACGACCTCGACGTCGCCCGGCTCGACCACCAGGGGCGGAAGGGACGGCCCCAGGAGGTGTCGCACCGGACTCGCAAGCGCCATCCACCCCGTGCGGGCCCGATCCGGGCCGACCACGGTGAGGAGTACCACGAGCGGCGCGAGCAGGGCAAGAACGGTATAGGCCCGCCGAGTCCCCTGCCGGAGTCGCTGCCCGACCTCACCCGCGAGATCGTCCGCCGGACGGTCCAGACGAAGGGCCAGGCGGGCCTGCCCCCGGGCCACGAGCGAACGAGACACCCCGCTGGGCAGGTCCCGAGCGAGTTCCATGCTCCCTCGCACCAGTCCGTCGGCGAGCCCGCTGACGCGCTCCATCGTGGCCCCGATCGTCGACGCATCGAGATGGGCCTTGCGAACGCGAAACCACCGGACCCCGGCGGCGACGGCCACCACGAGCGCCGCGAGGTCGATCAGAAGCGGTACCGCCGTCGGACGATCCGCGGCGCCGCCCGGGACCAGCAACCACCCCAGGAGAAGCGTCGCGACAACAACGACCGCCCCCCACCCCAGGGCAATCCGGAGAAATCGTGCGTCCAGAAGGCGACGGACCGCAGCGTGCACCTCGGCGACCGAAAGCGCGCGCGGAGTCATCCGACCCCTCCCCCACCCAGGACGTACAGGAACAGGTTCACACCCATGCGCAGGGCGGCTTCTCTCACTTCGGACGTATCGTCATGCACGTCCGGATCCTCCCATCCATCGCCGAGGTCGCTTTCGAACGAGTAGAAGACCATCAGCCGACCGTCTTCGAAGATCCCGAAACCCTGGGGCCGGCCGCCGTCGTGTTCGTGGATCTTCGGAAGTCCATCGACCAGGTCATACAGGCCGTGGAACACCGGGTGGGTGGGCGGCAGCTCGACCAGTTCACGGTCGGCGAACAGTGCGGCGATCTCCCGGCGGAAGGACTCGTCGAGGCCGTAGTTGTCGTCGGCGTGGAGAAAACCACCATCGAGAAGGTAGGCCCGCAGCGCTGCGCGCTCCTGCGGGGTGAACCGCACGTTGCCGTGGCCCGTCATGTAGAGGTACGGGTGGTCGCGGAGCCCCGGATCGAGCGGCGACACCACGACCTCGCGACGCGCCACGGGTATGCCCGTGCGCTGGGCGATGGCCTCGAGGAGGTTCGGGAGCGACGACGGGTTGGCGTACCAGTCGCCGCCACCCTCGTAGCGAAGCCGGGCCACCGTCAAAGAGTCGGCCCCGTTCGGCGGCGACATGCGTACGGTGTGAGGGGTCGAGGGCGGCGCCACAGCCGAGCTGAGCACCACCCACAGCAACGCAGTCGTCAGCACCCAGCGTCTCCCCTCATTCGATCCCGTCTCCGTCGTTGTGGGCCTGAAGGCTCTGCACGAGCGCGTAGGCTCGGTTCCTCGCCAATCCGGTCGCTCGGGCCACCTCGCGCGCGACCCGACTCGCCGGGGCGCCTTCCGCGAGGAGTCGGGCGGCCTCCACCCGTGCAGCATCGTCCACACCGGCCTCGGATGTGTCCGGCGCCGGGCCCACGACGAGAGTGATCTCGCCCCGGGGTTCCTCCCCCTGATAGTAGGCGTAGAGTTCGGCGAGGGTTCCTCGTTGAAACGTCTCGTACATCTTCGTCAGTTCGCGGGCGACGCAGGCCGGGCGCTCCGAGCCACACACGCCGATCAGCGCCTTCAACAATGCGACCAGCCGGTCGGGCGACTCGAACGAGACCGTCGTCTCTTCAGACTCCCCGATTCGCCGGAGCGTTGATGCGCGGGCCCGTCCTTTCCGCGGCACGAACCCCAGGAAGGTGAACCGGTCTCCCGGCAGACCGGAGCCCACCAGCGCCACCAGCACCGCCGAAGGCCCGGGCACCGGCACGACCTCGTGTCCCGCATCGATCAGGGCGCGAACCACTCGGGCGCCCGGATCCGAAACGAGGGGCGTGCCGGCATCGGACACCAGCACGAGCCGCTCACCGGCCTCGACCCACTCCAGGATCTGGGCGACCCGCCGGGCCTCGTTGTGGGCATGAACCGACACCATGGGCACCTTCGCGCCCATATGTCGAAGCAATGTCGCCGTACGCCGGGTGTCCTCGGCGAGAATCCGGTCGGCCGACGACAGGACGGCCGCCCCCCGGGGCGACAAGTCGCCCAGATTCCCTATGGGCGTCGATACGATGTGGACCATGGCCATCGCTGATTATAGCCCAGCATGCACCCCAGACGCACCACGGCCCGGGCGGACGTGGTCCGCCCGGGCCGTGGCCCTGGCACCTTCGGAGCGTCGACTCGACTCAGCTGGCGAGAAGGGTGTCGATCTTCTGGTCGAAGTGCGGCTTGGGCATCGCGCCCACCAGCCGATCCACGACCTCGCCGTTCCGGAAGAAGAGCACGGTCGGGATCGAACGCACGCCGAAGCGGGCGGCCGTGTTGGGATTCTGGTCGACGTCGAGCTTCCCGACCTTCAGGCCCTTGCCCGAATACTCCTCGGCCAGCTGCTCGACCACCGGGGCGATGATCCGGCAGGGACCGCACCAGGTCGCCCAGAAGTCGACCATCGTGAGATCGTCGGACTGCTCGACTTCGTCTGCGAAGTTCGCATCGGTCATCGTCAGGACGTGTTCGCTATCGGCCATTCTGTTTCTCCTGTATGTTCGCGCATGACTGGACTTCCGTTTCATCACGTCGCGCTCGCCGTCGAGTCGATCGAGGCAGCGCTGCCACTGTACCAATCCCTGACCCACCATTCGAGTTCCCAACCCGAGACCCTGCCCGAGCAGGGTGTACGGGTCTGCTTCGTGGGTCCGACCCTCGAGTTGCTCGAGCCCCTGTCACCGGACACCGGCGTCGGGCGCTTCCTCGCGCGCAACGGGCCCGGCCTGCACCACATCGCCTTCGGCTCGTCCGACCTCGCGGCCGACCTGCGCCGACTGGTCTCCGAGGGCTTCGAACTCATCGACTCCGAACCGCGTGCCGGAGCCTTCGGCCACCGCGTCGCCTTCCTGCACCCCCGCTCGAC
>CBDUEZ010000023.1:0-22368 GCA_965366355.1 uncultured bacterium | reverse complement strand
ATCGCATGGGACTGCTGGGTGCCGAAGTTCGACCCGTGACCTCCGGAACGCGCACGCTCAAGGATGCGACCAACGAGGCGATCCGGGACTGGGTCACGAATGTGGGTGACACCCATTACATCATCGGGTCGGTGGTGGGACCCGATCCCTTTCCTCGCATGGTCCGGGACTTCCAGGCGGTCATCGGCCGCGAGGCGCGGGGCCAGATGCTGGAGGTCACCGGGCGACTACCGGCGTCGGTGGTGGCGTCGGTCGGGGGTGGTTCGAATGCGATGGGCATCTTTCACGCCTTCGTCGACGACGCCGACGTCGAACTGATCGGCGTCGAGGCGGCGGGCGAGGGGATCGCGTCGGGACGCCACTCCGCGACCCTGTCCGCCGGAGAACCGGGTGTGTTGCACGGGGCCATGAGCTATCTTCTTCAAGACGCGGATGGTCAAGTCGCCCCAGCACATTCGGTGTCGGCGGGCCTCGATTATCCGGGGGTGGGGCCGGAGCACTCCTTTCTGAAAGACAGTGGACGCGCTACATACGCGTCGGTCACCGACGAGGAGGCGCTCGCCGGTTTCCACCGGCTTTCGAGACTGGAGGGAATCATACCCGCACTGGAGACGGCTCATGCGATCGCCCACCTGTCGGTCATGGGTGCGGCCGGAGGAGATCGGGGCCCCGTGCTTCTCTGCCTCAGCGGGCGCGGCGACAAAGACGTCGCCCATGTGGCTCGGGTCGAAGGGCGGTGAGTGAGACCCCCCCTCCCGTGACCGGAGACGATTCGTCTGCCGAAGAGTGGACCGCCGAGGCGACCCTTTCGGTGGCTCCGGTGCGCGATCTCTTCGTCACCTTCGCGAAGGCGTTGCGGGCGTTCCAGCTCTACGACGAAAACAATCCCGTCTATCAGCGTTTCGTCTCGGCGCTGCGCCAGGCCTTCGTCGACCTCTGGGTCGAACTTCCCTCGCTGGCTCTCATGGTGGAAGAGGACCGCTTTCTCTTCGAGGAGATGGAGGTCTACCAGTCCGACTCCCGGAGCGAGTCGCTCGCGTTCCTGTTCTACAAGGACGGGATCCGAGCCCTCGAGTTCAGGCCGGGCATCGAAGACGAGTTGGAGCCGTTCCTCAAGGTGCTCCTGCGGGCCCGGCACGGACGCAACGATGGCGACGATCTGATCACGCTCTTCTGGGAAGCCGACCTCGAACACCTGCGCTACCAGTTCGTCGATCTCACGGCCGAGGGGTACGAGTTGCCCGACGCGGGTGCGGGTGCGACCGCGGAAGAGATCCAGGAGGCCCTCAAGCGCGAAATGGGTCCGGCGACGGTCTCCGATCCGCCCCAAAGCACGGCCGTGAGTCAGGACGACTTCAATCCGACTCTGTACGCGCTGGACCCGCGCGAGATGGATCAGCTGCGAGCCGAGATCGCCCTCGAGATGGAGCGCGACGTTCGCACCGACGTGGTGGCTGCGCTGATGGATCGGGTCGAAGAGTCCGAGCGCCCCGACCGACAACGGGCAATCTTCGGGATCTTTCGCACCCTGCTGCCGTCGTTGTTGTCGCGCGGGCACCTGCAACACGCTGCGCTGATCCTGCGCGAACTGAGGTTGATGGAGGGGCGCGACGGACTGCTGGCGCCCGATCTGCAGCACATGCTCACGACGCTCCTCGACGAGCTGTCGTCGCCGTCGACGATCGACGAGCTGGTCCAGCTCCTCGAAGACGGTACGGTCCACCCGTCGCCCGCCGAGCTCGGCCGGTTCCTCTCGCAGCTCCGCTCCGGCGCCCTCGCACCGCTCCTGCGGGCCTCGGAGTTGACCGAGTTGCGCGACCTTCAGCCGGTTCTGCGCCAGGCGGTCGAGGGCATCGCCGGGACGTATCCGCATGCGGCCCTCGCGCTTCTCGGATCCGACGACACGGTCGTCGTGGCCGGGGCCGCGCGCCTGGTCGGGCGGCTCAAGACAGGGGACGCCGGGGGGGCGTTGGCCGAGCTGATGTCGCACGCCGATTCGAGAGTTCGGCTCGCGGCCATCGAATCGACGGCCGAACTCCGCGCGTCGACGGCAGCCGGGGGGCTCCTCGAAGCTCTCCGCGACCCCGAGCGCGAGGTGCGGATGGCGGCCGCCCGAGCACTCGGGTTGCTTCGCTATCGACCGGCCGCCGCACGATTCCGCGACATCGTGCTCAGCAAGGAGGTCAAGAGGGCCGAGATCAGCGAGAAGATCGCCTTCTTCGAGGGCTACGGCCTCATCGGCGACCCGCAGGCCGTCGAGGTGCTCGATCGCATGCTGAACGGAAAAGGGTTTCTCGGTCGCAAGGAGTCGGCCGACGTTCGGGCGTGCGCCGCATTGGGTCTGGGCAAGGTCGCGACGCCCGAGGCGACCGGCGCCCTCCGGCGTGCGGAACGAGATCCTGACGCCGTGGTGCGAGCTGCGGTCGGGCGAGCCCTGCGCGGCGAAGGAGAGGCGTCATGAGCGGGGGCGGGGTGCAGGCCTATGGACGCAAACTTCTTGCGAGTCTGTATGCGGCACTGCGGGCGCTCAAACTGTATCCGATGGAAAACGACACGGTGCAGCAGTCCCTCGACGACCTTCACGCGCTCGCGATCAAGATGGTCGAGGCCGAGTCGGGCATGGAACTGCGGGTCGTCGGGGAGTTCTTCTTTCTCAACGAGACCCGCCTTCGTCTCGACCTGTCGAACTTCGCCACCTTCGGAAGTTTCGCCCGCTCCCTGCGTGATCACGGCATCGGCTCGGTCGATGTGATCCCGGGTGTGGGCCGGGAGGAGTGGGCGCCGTTTCTTTCCATGCTGCTCCGCAAGCCCGATCCCGACGACCCCTACGAGACGTTTCTCGCTCGCCTCGATGCGACTCCGGTGGAGCACATCCACACCCGTCCGGAGTCGGAGGTGCACGAGGCCGACAAAGAAGAGGAGATCCACGCGGCGAAGCGCACCTACGTGCAGTCGGTCCAGGCCGCGAAGGAGGCTCTGGGAGACATGCGCCTCGGGCGCGCGGTCAATGTTCGCCGTGTGAAACGAGCGGTGCAGAACATCGTCGATCAGGTGCTCGCCAATGAACCGTCGATCATGACGATGACCACCCTTCGGGACTTCGACGAATACACGTTCACGCACTGCGTCAACGTCTGCATCTTCAGTGTGGTGATCGGACAGCGGCTCGGGCTGACCAAGATGCAGCTGTACGAACTCGGGCTCGGGGCCCTGCTGCACGACATCGGCAAGATGCGCATCGACCGGGAGGTCATCAACAAGGCCGCCGACCTCACCGACCACGAGTGGGAGCAGATCAAGGAGCACCCCACCGAGGGACTGCTCCAGTTGTTCGAACTGGGCGGATTCTCCGACGTGCCCTATCGGCAGATGCTCATGGCCTACGAACATCACATGAAGGGCAGCGGGGCGGGGTATCCCGCGAACCATCGGTCCCGGCGCATCGGCCTCTTCTCGCGGATCGTCGCCGTCGCCGACGGCTTCGACGCCGGCACGAGCGTGCGTTCGTATCAGTACAAGCCGTGGCCGCCCGACGCCGTCTTGCAGGAGATGCGCGACAATCCGAAGCGTGGGTACGACCAGCTTCTGGTCAAGGCGTTGATCACGGCGACGGGGGTGTTCCCGGTCGGTACATTGGTGATCCTCGACACCATGGAGATGGGGGTCGTGGCCGAGGTGAATCCCGATCCCGACCTGCTCCATCTACCGCGCGTCAAGGTGATATCTGATGAGATGGGGGTGCCTCTCGAGACTCCCCGCTGGCTCGATCTCGCCAACCCCCCCGAGGGAGAGCGCGATCGCACGATCCTCAAGACGACCGACCCGCAGAAGTATGGGATTCGGGTGTCGGACTACCTGATCTAGAAGACTTCCCCATGAATTCCTCGTCCCGTATCGCTCGCCGATTCGCCGAGCGATCGGCCGCCGGCCGCACCACGCTCATTCCCTACGTCACCGCCGGGTTCCCGGAGATGGCGACGACGGGTCCGCTCCTTCGCGCACTCGATGACGCGGGGGCCGACATCATCGAGCTGGGGATTCCCTTCTCCGACCCGCTCGCCGACGGGCCGACGATCCAGGCGTCGTCGTTTCGGGCGCTCGAGAACGGGGTGACGGTCGAGGGCGTACTCGAGATGGTGCGGGAGTTCCGCACCGATCGGGAGACGCCGATCGTGCTCTTCACCTATCTCAACCCGGTCTTTCACTACGGCCTCGAGCGTTTTTGTGCCGATGCCACGGCAGCGGGCGCCGACGGCATTCTCCTGACCGATCTGCCGGCGGGGTGTGATCCCGAGCTCGAGGGCACGTTGGAGAGGGCGGGGCTCGATCTCATCCGGCTTCTCGCGCCGACGACGGCGCCCGAGCGGGTCGCGCGAGTGGCCGAGGGCGGACGCGGTTTTCTCTACTACATCTCCCGTGCGGGCGTCACCGGCGCCCAGCAGGCATTGCGCGCGGAGTTGGCCGACGAGGTCGATCGTTTGAGGGAACGGGTGGGTCTTCCCGTGGCGGTCGGATTCGGCATCAGTTCGCCGGACCAGGCGCGCGAGGTGGCGGGCGTCGCCGATGGTGTCGTAGTCGGCAGCGCCCTGATCCAGCGGCTGGACGCCGGCGGCATCGAGGCGGCGGCGGCCTTCGTGGCCTCGCTGCGCAAGGCGATGGACGGCACGGCCGCTCCGGTCTGAGTCCTACCCCTCCTCGTCCCGAAGCCGGGACTCCAACTCCGGGTCCGGCTCCACGAAGACGGTCTTCACCCGGTCGGGCGTCACGAGCCCGGGGGGCGCCTTTCGCGGTTTGCGCACGTATTTGCGGCGAGTCCAGTCGACCGGCACGCTTCCGGAGGTGCGGGCTTTCGACCCGAGCGCGGCCAGGACGGCCGCCTCCTCCAGGTCGCGAGCGGGCGGATTGCCCTCGCGGCCCCACCGCAGGATCACGTGGGCGCCGGCGACGTCGCGGGCGTGCAACCAGATGTCGTCGGGGCTGGAGTGCCGGAAGGTGAGGTCGTCGTTGCGGCGTGATCCCCGCCCGACCCGGATCTCGAGGCCGCCCGACGATCGGTAGCGGCGGAAGGGCAGGGTCGACGCCTCGCCCGGACCCCCTGCCTGGCCGCTGGGCAGCACGGCGCGCACCTCGTCGGGGCCGGCCTCGCCGGCACGGGCTCGATCCAGGAGGCGCTCGGCGTCGTCCCAGGCGGCCCGGGCCCGGGTAATCAGCTCCGGCAACCGCTCTCGGGCCCGTCGAATGCGGGCGGCTTCGTCGTAGAAGCCCCGTGCGTTGGCGTCGGCGGTCTTTTCCGGATCGAGCGGAACGTCCACCTCGGCGCCGTCGAAGCCCGCGAGCCGTACGACGGGAGCCCCTCTGGGCACCTCGTGGAAACGGGCGAGGAGCAGGTCGCCGAGCGACTGAACACGGTCGGCATCGTCGAGGCGGTCGAGTTCTTCTTCGAGCCGGGCGCAGCGGGTGCGCAGGGCGTCGACACGCGCCTGCAGTCGATCCACCAGGGCGGCGGGCAGCAGCGTGGCCTGCGTGTCGCTCGCGGCGGTCGCGGTTCGGGCGCATCCGGCCAGCAGATCGGACAGGGGCGTGTGGGGGGTACCCGGTAGCGGCATCGGGTAGGGCTGGGGCCCCGTCGGCAGGTCGAGGAGCACGGGTACGGCCGGGGCGGCGCCGGTCGCGATCCGAACGGCATCGCACCACCGCCGGTAGCCGTCGTCGAGCGGCGGATCCAGCAAGGCGGGGGCGTTGATGGGCGACGTCCAGGCGAAGGTCGACATCAGGGCGCGGCGGCGTTCCCGGCCCATCGGCACCCCCGCCAGCACCTCGGTCCACCGGGCGAGCGAGACCGGCGCGTCGGCACCCTCGCGGGCGGTGGGCGGGGGAAGGCTGTAGGGAGCGCCCTGGCGCAGCACCCGCTCCCCATCCCGGTTCTGGAAGAGCATGCGCACGATGCGCTCCGGACCCTCTGTCAGCGCCGCGTTGTGCCGATTCGTAATCCATTCCGTGACGAGGTCGACCTGACCGGGACTCCCCCGCACCCGCAGGAACGACATCACGAGCACGCGCTCGTCGGGTGGGGTCGAGACCGACCGCAGGGTCGCCGCCAGACGGCGGGCCTCGGCGGGTGGCTCGGCCGCGTCGAGGAGGAAGATCCCGGCCTCGCGGGGGTGGAGCCGCACCAGGATGGTGAAGTCCCGAAAGTAGAGGGCGAGCCGGCGGGCATCGAATTCCGGAGCCAGGGCCCGAAGTCGGGCGCCGCGGATTCGATGCTCCAGCTCACGGGCCAGGGCGGAGAGAAGGGGGGCGTCCCAGCGCAGAGGAGCCTCCGGCGAAAGGGGTGCGGGTCCTTGCTCGCTTCGGGGGCTGAAGATAACATCGTCGGCGCTGCGCCGACGCCCGCGCGGTCGATTCCTTCTTCCTTCCGTTGCCTCGCCTACGTGACTTCACTGCATCCCATCGTCGTGGCGGCGAGCAGGGGCGAACTGCCACCGTGGACGGACGTTGATCGAAAGCGATTGGCACATATGCGGCGGGTCGCGGAACTTCTCGAAGAATGGTCGGAGATCGCTGGCCTGGATTCCGACGAGCGGGATCGGAGAGTCGCGATGGGATTTCTCCACGACGCGTTGAAGGGGGCCCCCCCAGACGCCCTCCGCGAATTGCTGGATCCCCCTCTGAGCGACCTTCCCGGCCCGGTGCTGCACGGCCCCGCCGCGGCAGAACTTCTCGCTCGCGAGGGTGTCGACGACGTTTCGTTGCTGAGAGCGGTTCGATTCCACACCCTGGGACATCCCGAACTCGACGACGCGGGTCGTGCTTTGTACGCGGCCGACTTTCTCGAGCCCGGGCGGAACCTGCGCAACAAGTGGCGGGCGGGACTGCGCGATCGAATGCCCGACGACGGGCCGGCGGTGGTGCGGGAGATCGTGGGAGCCCGCATCAAACACCTCTTGAATCGGAAACGACCCGTGAGACCCGAGACGATGGCGTTCTGGAATTCCCTGACCGAGGGGCCTTCATGGGCGCGCGCTTCCGAGGTGTAGCAGTCGTCATCGTGGTGCTGGTCGTGGGAGCCTTCGCCGGCTCTGCACTGGCGCAGTGGTGGCAGACCCCGGTCGGGTCGGCCCTGTTGCCTCAGACCGCCGAGGTGGTGCGCGAGCGGGTCCGGGTCGAGGTCCTCAATGGAGGCCAACGGTCGGGCATGGCGCGGGCCGCCACCGGCGAACTCCGCGACGATGGCTTCGATGTCGTCAACTTCGGCAACGGAGCGCCGCGGGATTCATCGGTTGTTCTGGCGCGCACCGATCGGGTCGATGTCGCTCGCGAGGTCGCCGACGCACTGGGCATACGCACCGTGCTCGCCGAGCCCGATTCGAACCTCTATCTCGATGTGACCGTAGTACTGGGACAGGAGTGGACGCCGCCGCCCGAAACGGAGGAGGCCGACGCTACCGACACGCCCTGGTGGGATCTGCGACGGTACTTCAAGCGGCCAGGGCGGGTCCCGTCGGCCGACGAGCGGCTTGCGGACCCGGGCACCAACGAAGAAGGCGCATGAGCACCCAGCCATCGAAGCGACGCGGGACCACGAAGGACAAGGACGACGAGAAGGAGAAGGTGGGGTGGAGGGAGAACCTCGCTTCACTCGGTGTCGCGGTCATCTTCTTCCTCATTCTGCGCACCTTCGTGCTGCAGACCTTCTTCATCACGTCGGGTTCGATGGAAGACTCGCTTCTGGTGGGTGACTTCCTCGTCGTGAATCGGGCTGGGGTCGGAGGGCGGATTCCGTTCACTCGCGCTCATGTGCCGGGGTATTCCGATCCGGAACGAGGCGAGATCCTGGTCTTCGATCCACCGCACACCGACGAATTCCGACTCGTGAAGCGGCTGATCGGCATGCCCGGCGATCGCCTCGAGATGAGAGACCGGGTCGTGTACGTGAATGGCGAGCCGCTCGACGAACCCTACGTGCGCCATGGCCCGGAGCCCGACGAGGCGAATCCGATGATGGCCTGGCAGGTGGGCTATCTGGCGCCCGACGTCGATCGGGCGTCCTACCGTCCCACCCGCGACAACTGGGGCCCGTTGGTCGTCCCCGACGACTATTACTTCATGCTGGGCGACAACCGTGAGATGAGCCTGGACTCGCGGTACTGGGGACTCCTGGAGAAGTGGCGCGTCGAGGGCAAGGTCTCTCTGATCTACTTCTCGTACAATCGCGAGTCGTACCGCCCCTTCGCCTTCATTCGTGAAGTGCGCTGGGACCGGATCTTCAACGGGGTCGACTGAGGCGGTTCTTCGACCCTCTTCTAGGGCTCGATCTGCACGAGGGCGTTGGCCCGCAGTTGGCCGCAGGCCGCGTCGATGTCGCGCCCGCGCGGCTCACGAACGGCCACGTCGACGCCGCGCTTGCGAAGCACGGTCTCGAAGTGCCGGATGCGCTCGGGCGTCGACGGCCCCCACTCCTGCCAGGGAATCGGATTGAACGGGATCAGGTTCACGAAGGCGTGAAGCCGGAAGGCGAGCTCGGCCAACTTCGGCGCGAGTTCCTGCGCGTCGTTCACGCCGCCGATCATCGTGTATTCGAACGTCATGCGGCGCCCGCCCGCGGCGTCGAAGGCCTCCAACGCCTTGATCACCTCGGGCAGCGGCCAGCGCTTCTCGAGCGGGATCAGCTCGGCCCGGAGCTCTTCGACGGGGGAATGCAGGGAGAGGGCGAGCTTGAACTGCTCGGGCCGATGCGCGAGCTCGAGAATGCCCGGCACGACGCCCACGGTCGAGACGGTGATTCGGCGGGCACCCACGCCGTACCCGTGGTTGAGCAGGGTGAGCGAGGCATGCACCGGGCCCCGATTGGCGAGCGGCTCGCCCATGCCCATGTAGACGATGTTGGTGATCGGCCCGTAGCCGTTCTCGGCGGCCCACCGTCGAGAGGCGCGGTACTGCGCCACGATTTCACCCGCTGTGAGGTGTCGACGAAAGCCGCTCCAGCCGGTCGCGCAGAAGGTGCAGCCCATGGCGCAGCCGGCCTGCGACGAGAGGCACAGCGTGAGGCGATCATAGGTGGGAATCAGGACCGATTCGACCAACTCGCCGTCGTGCATGCGCCACAGATGTTTCGCCGTGCGATCCTCCGACACCGACGCGGTATCGAGCTCGGGCTCGCCGATTACGTAGCGTTCGGCGAGTGCCGCGCGCTCGGCGATCGGCAGATTGGTCATCTCGTCGAACGTCCGCGCATCGGTCTCGAAGATCCATTGTGCGACCTGTCGGGCGCGGAACGGCTTCTGCTGCCGAGCGGCGAAGTGCGTGTGCAACTCGGCCTGGAGCGCGTCGGGCTCGAGGGCGAGGAGGTCGACGGGGTGCGGCGTGGCGGGCTCAGGCATGGCACGGGGGACCAGAGGAGGTGTCGCTTGAAGGGGCCGGAAGCCCCGGCTAACTTAGCGACAATCGCAGAAATGAAGGAGACAACTCCGACCCCGATCTGACTTCATGACCGATTCCGGTTCCGGAAGCACGGCCCATCGCTCGGCGTATCTCGCCTCCCTCACCCGTGCCGACGCCGGTCGGACCCTGCGCCTCGCAGGTTGGCTGCATCGTCGGCGTGACCTCGGGGGGCTTCTCTTTTTCGACCTGAGAGATCGCTCGGGACTCCTCCAGGTATCGATCGGCCCGGATTGGACCGATCCGGAGTCCCTCTCCCTCGCCGAGCAGTGCCGTCCCGAAGACGTCGTGCGCGTCGAGGGTGAGATCGTGATTCGCCCCGATCCCAACCCCGAGATGGCCACGGGTGAGATCGAGGTGCGCGCGGTCCGGGTGGAGCGCCTGAACCCGGCCGTGACGCCGGCGATTCCGGTCTACCGCAGCCCCGAAGACGAGCTGCCGTCGGAAGAACTGCGACTTCGGCATCGCGTGCTCGACCTTCGCCGCCCCGAGCTTCAGGCCAATCTGACGCTCCGACATCGGCTGATTCTCGCCACGCGGGTCTACCTCGACCGCCTGGGGTTCACCGAAGTCGAGACGCCCATTCTGACGAAGCCCACGCCGGAGGGGGCGCGCGACTTCGTGGTGCCGAGCAGTTCGCACCCGGGGGAATTCTTCGCGCTTCCGCAGAGTCCCCAGATCTACAAGCAGCTTCTGATGGTGGCGGGCTTCGATCGCTACTTCCAGATCGCTCGGTGCTTTCGCGACGAAGCGTTGCGGGCCGATCGGCAGCTCGAGTTCACGCAGATCGACGTCGAGGCCTCGTTCGTGGGCGTCGACGACATTCTCACGTGGATGGAGGGGCTCATGGCCGAACTGGCCTCCGTGGGTGAGATCCCGGCGCCGCTCCCGTTTCCGCGCATGACCTGGGACGAAGCGATGGACCGCTTCGGGTCGGACCGGCCCGATCTGCGCTGGACGCTCGAGATCGAGGACTGGACTTCGATATTGCGCGAGATCGATTTTCGCGTGACCCAGGCGGCGGTCGAGGCCGGAGGACGTATTCGTGGCTTTCGCCTCGAGGGTGGAGCGACTCTGTCGCGCCGACAGATCGAAGCCATCGAGGAATCCGCGAAGGCGGCCGGCGCTCCCGGGCTCCTGTGGGCGAAGCGCACCGACGACGGGGGCTCGGGTCCGCTGTCGCGCTTTCTCGACGAGTCGCACTGGACGGCACTCGGTGCCCAGTCGGGTGATCTGCTCCTCGCTGCGGCGGGCCCCGACGCCGTCACCTCACCGGCGCTCGATGCGGTGCGGGGCGCCGTCATCGCCGCCCTCGACATCGCCCCGGTGCGCGACCATTCCTGGCTGTGGGTGACCGATTTTCCCGTCTTCGAGCCGGGAGACGATGGGTCGCTCGCGTCGAACCATCATCCCTTCGTACACCCCCGCCCGGAGTTCGTCGATTCGCTCGAAAGCGATCCGCTGAGTGCGCGCGGCGACGCCTACGACCTGGTGTACAACGGCACGGAGTTCGGCTCGGGGTCGATCCGTATTCACGACCAGGAACTGCAACGCCGGGTCTTCCGCCTCCTCGGGCTCAGCGACGCCGAGATCGAGCTCAAGTTCGGCTTCCTGCTCCAGGCCCTCGCGGCGGGTGCTCCGCCCCACGGAGGGGTCGCCTTCGGAATGGACCGAATCGTCCAGCGTTTCGCCGGCTGTTCCAGCCTGCGCGATGTGATCGCGTTTCCCAAGACGACGGCGGCCAGGGCGCTCTTCGAGGGGGCTCCCGTCGCTCTGTCGGAGACCGAACTCGCCGCCTTCGGACTCTCCCGGATCGGTACGGCCTCGGCCGACGAGGTCGGGGGCCAGGAGGAGAAATGAGTTCTCCCGACCAGACCATTGTCGAGCATCGTCTCGACGCGGAGGGCGCCGATCAGCTCATGCTCGCCGGTGTGAACGACCGCAACCTGCAGGAGCTGCATCGCATCTTTCAGGTGCGCGTCGTGCTCCGGGGAGACCAGGTGATTCTGTCGGGACCGCTGGATTCGGTCGAGCGGTCGGTCGGCCTCGTGCAGCATCTCATCGAATTGTCGCGCATGCGTGCTCCCTTCGATTCGCACGACATCGCGCGCTTCGCGGAGAGCTTCGACGCGCTCGGTCAACAGGGCATGATTTCGCCCGGCGACGACATGCGAATCGCCCTCCCCGGGTCGAAGAAGATCATTTCTCCCAAGTCGGACGGACAACGTCGTTACCTCTCGGCCATCGCCGAGAACGACATCGTGATCGGGATCGGTCCGGCCGGCACGGGCAAGACCTACCTGGCCGTAGCGATGGCGGTCGACGCCCTCTACAAGAAGCGGGTGAAGCGCATCATCCTGGCGCGGCCGGCCGTCGAAGCCGGAGAAAATCTCGGCTTCCTCCCGGGTGACTTGCAGGAGAAGGTGGATCCCTACCTTCGGCCGCTGTACGATGCACTCGAAGACATGATGCCGTCGGATCGGGTGCGAAGGGCGCTCGAAGACCGCACCATCGAGATCGCGCCGCTCGCCTACATGCGCGGTCGCACGTTGTCCGACGCCTTCGTGATTCTCGACGAGGCACAAAATGCGACGACGGCTCAGATGAAGATGTTCCTGACCCGTCTCGGGCTGAATTCGCAGGTGGTCATCACCGGCGACAAGACACAGATCGATCTTCCGCGGACCATCGATTCGGGTCTCCTCCAGGTCGAGAAGATCCTGCAGTCGATCGAGGGGATCGACATCGTCTACCTCGACGCGATGGACGTGATCCGCCACCGTCTCGTGAAAGACATCATCCGAGCCTATGCCGATGCCGATGGTGGCACGGGGCTCGATGACGAGGCGTCTGCTTCCCCGGAACCGGAGCGTTCGTGAGCCGCAACAAGGACCACCGCCGCCGAGAGCAACGTCTGGCGGCCCTGTCGACCCCCCCCGAGCACGCCTGGCCGGACGGGGTGATCCACCATGGGGTCCGAGTGCTGCTCCTTCTGGGGCTCGCGCTGCTCACCACCTTGTTGTTCCCCCCGGAGTCGAGGGTTCGGGTCCAGCCCTACTCCGAGGGCACCGTCGTTCAGGAGCCGCTCATCGCGGAGGTCCGCTTCGAGGTGCCGCTCGCTCCCGACGAGGTCGCACAGGCTGAAGAGGAGGCTCGGGCGTCGGTGGCTCCCACGTTCGATCTGCGACCGGCGCAGGCCGACACGATGGCCGCCCACCTCGATCTTTTCTTCGGGGCCCTCGAGGAGGCGGCGACCCAGCCCGATGCGGAGGCCCAGATCGGGCGGGTGCTCGGCACCGTGTCGGCTTCGACGCCGGAGCAGCGGCAGCTTCTCCTGCGGGCCGAGGTGCGGAACCAACTCCGCAATACTGCGAATGCCGCCGTGCGCCAACTGCTCGTGATGGGGGTGGCCGACAGCCGCGATCTGGAAGAGGTGACGACCGATCGGCTCGCCATTCGCGTCGAAGACACGGAGGGCGCGGTCGAGCGGAGGGTCAGCCGGAATGCGGTTCTCTCGGGGCCGGAGTTCTACAATCGGGCCGAGGGACTCCTGCCCGTGGGCACCCGGCCGGAGGTGGCCGAGATCCTCCGGGTGATTCTGATCAATCAGATGGAATACACGCTGGTTCTCAATGTGAACGAGACCTCGGGCGACCGGGCCCGATCGGTCAGTGCGGTGCGGACCACCGCGCGGGAGGTGCTCCCGGGTGAAGCGATCGTTCGTGCCAACGAGCGCATCACACGACAGACCGCGTTGGCCATCCAGGCGTATCAGGACGAGCTTCGCGCCCAGGGTCTCCTCGAGACCACGGGTGTCGGGTTCGCTCCCTATCTCGGCGCTGGACTCCTCAACCTGGTCCTTCTGCTGGTGTTCTCGCTGCTGGTCTATTTCTTCAGGCGGGAGCTCTACACCAACGTACGATGGATCGTCCTGCTGTCGATGCTGGTGGCGGTCTACATCGGTGTCGCGGCGATCGTCGCCCGCAACGACTGGCCGCTGGAGCTCCTCCCGATCTCGTTCGTCGCCCTCGCCGTGGCCGTCTTGTGGGATGGGCGCATGGCGCTCGTGCTGGTGCTCACCCTGGCGGTGCTGTCGTCGATCCAGCCCGGCCTGGCGTCGGACTACGTGTTGCTGACCACGCTGGTGGGAGGGTCGGCCGCCGCGCTGTCGGTGCGGGCCGTTCGGCGCCGCGCGCAGACCTGGATCTTCATCGCCCTCATCACCCTGGCCTACGCCCTGGTGTTGGTCGGCCATGCGCTCCTGCATGCGCGCGATCTGTCCGACGTCGCCACGAGCCTGGCGTGGGTCGTGGCCAACGCCGTCTTCTCGGCGATTCTGGCGATGGGGTTCCTGCCCGTCTTCGAGTGGTTTGCGGGGGTCACGACCGACCAGACGCTCCTCGAGTGGGCCGATCCGAACCGCTCGTTGCTCAAGCGACTGTCGATGGAAGCGCCCGGCACGTACGCCCACACCATCAATGTCGCGAACCTGGCCGAAGCGGCCGCCAACGCCATCGGTGCGAATGGGCTTCTTTGTCGGGTCGGGCTCTACTACCACGACGTCGGGAAGATGCTCAAGCCGCACTACTTCGTGGAGAACCAGCCGGACGGTCGCAACCCACACGACCGGCTCAAGCCCGAGACCTCGGCCAAGATCGTTCGGGAGCATGTGACCGAGGGGTACCGATTGGCCGAAGAGGCCAAGGTGCCGCGCGTCGTCTCGTCGTTCATCACCGAGCACCACGGCACACAACGGATCGGCTTCTTCTACGAAAAGGCCAAGGAGGAGTACGGCGACGACAACGTCGATGCGGCCGACTTCACCTATCCGGGCCCGCGGCCCGGCAGTCGGGAGACGGCGATCGCGATGCTCGCCGACTCGGTCGAATCGGCCACTCGAGCGCTCCAGGATCCCACTCCGGAACGGATTCGCGGTCTTATCGATTCAATCGTCGAGGGCAAGATCGCGCAGCGGCAGCTCGACGAGGCTCCGCTCACTCTCCAGGAGCTTTCGTTGATCAAACAGCAGTTCGCCAAGATGCTGAGCGGCGTCTACCACCACCGTATCGACTACCCGCAGACCCGCCACCTCACCCAGGCCGCCGAGAAAGAGCCGGAGGCGGAGCAGGACGGCGCGCAGACCTCACTCGACGTCCCTGACGCGGCCGACGGCGGGGCATGATCGAAGTTCAGATCGACGGGGCGGCCGATGGCGGCCACGCCCTGCTCATCGAGGCCGGGGTGCGAGCCGCTCTCGAGGCCCGAGGGGTCGAGCGGGCCGAGGTCTCGATCGCCCTCGTCGACGATGACGAGATCCAGACCCTCAATCGCGACCACCTCGGGCACGACCGACCCACCGACGTCATCGCCTTTTCGCTCTGGTCCGAGGGCGACCCGATGGTGGTCGGCGATGTCTATATCGGCATGCACCAGGCCCGTCGCCAGGCCGCTGACGAGCAGATCGACTGGCGCGACGAGGTCGTGCGCCTCGCCATTCACGGCACACTCCACGTGACGGGGATGGACCACCCAGACGACGCCGCCGATCGGGCGGTGTCGGAGATGTACCGCCTGCAGGAGCGCCTCATGGAACGTCCCGAAGCCGTCGACGCCATCATCATCGGCACCGGGCAGGCGGGGAAGCCGTTGGCCGGCGCCCTCGCCGAGGCCGGATGGAGCGCGGTGATCGTCGAACGGGCCGAGCGGGTGGGGGGCACATGTGTCGTCGAGGGGTGCACGCCGACGAAGACGATGGTGGCGAGTGCCCGGGTTGCGCACCTTGCTCGCCGCGCGGCCGACTACGGGGTCGAGACCGGCGACGTCTCGGTCGACATGGAGGTGGTGCGCCGACGCAAGCGCGACATCGTGGAGTCGTGGAGCTCGGGCGCCCGAAAGGGAATGGAGCGGCACGAAACGCTCGAACTCATTTTCGGCGAGGCCCGTTTTTCGGGTCCCCACGAGGTCACCATCGCCTTGAGCGGCGGCGGCCACCGTACCATTCGGGCCCGCCACATCTTCATCAACACGGGCACGCGGACACGTATTCCCGACATCCCTGGCCTCGACGAGGTCGACTATCTCACCTCGACGTCGATCATGGAACTCGACCGGGCCCCGGAGCACCTCATCGTTCTGGGAGGTGGGTATATCGGGCTCGAGTTCGGGCAGATGTTTCGGCGGTTCGGATCGCGGGTCACGGTACTCGAGGCGGGGGCGCGACTGCTCGGTCGCGAAGACCTCGACGTGTCGCAGGGTGTGGCCGCGATCCTCGAGGGCGACGGGATCGAGGTCGTCGTGAACGCGAGGGCCTCGAGAGTGATGCCGGTTCCGGGCGATGAGGGCGCGTCGGGCGCCGGGGTCAGGGTGGAGGTCGAGGCACCCGACGGCCTCCGCCAAATCACGGGCAGCCACCTGCTCGTGAGTGTCGGGAGAGTCCCGAACTCCGAACTCGACCTCGAGACGACGGGACTCAGCGCGAACGAGCGAGGCTACATTCCGGTCGACGACCGGCTCGAGACCGATGTGGAGGGCATCTATGCCCTGGGAGACGTCAATGGGGGGCCACCCTTCACTCACGTGGCCTACGACGACTACCGGGTGGTGCGCGACAACCTGCTCGGCGAGGGTGGGGCCAGCCGCGCGGGGCGCCTCGTGCCGTATACGCTCTTCATCGACCCCCAACTCGGCCGCGTGGGCTTGAGTGAGGCGGAGGCGCGAGAGCAGGGCTTCGAGATTCGGGTGGCCAAGCTCCCCATGACCAGCGTGGCCCGCGCCATCGAGATGGACGAGACGCGAGGGTTCATGAAGGCGGTCGTCGATGCCCGGAATGGCCAGATTCTCGGAGCGGCCGTGCTCGGCATCGAAGGGGGTGAGATCGCCTCTGCCCTTCAGATCGCGATGATGGGAGGGCTCCGCTACACAGCCCTTCGCGAGGGTGTCTTCGCGCACCCGACCCTGACGGAGTCGCTCAACAACCTCTTCATGACGCTGGACTAGCCGCCCCGCACGGACGGGCTTCGGGTCGAGCGCCGAAAAAGAACTGCGTCGCCCGCTACGGGTCGCCGCTCTGGCGAGCGATCAGGTCGATGCGGTCGAGGAGTCGATCGAACCGTTTTCGGTCTCGGCGAGCCAAGAGTCGCGAGAAGAAGCGGCCGGCGCCGAAGGTGACCGCCGACAGCCCACCGAACATGATCGGCGCGACGATGGCTCGGGGACCCAGGCCGCCCAACATCATGGCTGCCCCGAAGGCCCCACCGATTCCCGCGAACGTCCAGCCCAGGGTCTGGGTCAACTCGAACATGTGTCGGTTCGAGCGCCGAATCATCACCTCGGTGCCGGCCTCGGCGGGCTCGAGACGAAGGCGCGCGACCCCCGACGACGTACTGCCGCTCGACCACCACTCGCGAATCGCACCGAACGAATTCGTCACCCCGGGCCCCCGAAATTCGACGCGCATCTCATTGACCATGCGCTCCCAGGCCTGGTCGTCGGGCACGCCCGGCACAACCCTCCGATCGACGGTCTCTTTCGGGATTCCCAGAGAGCGATAGCGCTCGACCGAATCGGTCGCCCGAAGTTGGAGTTCGCGAGCGGCCGCCACGACATGGGTGGGCTCGATGCCCACCTCTCCGGCTACCTCCTGAAGCTGGCCCAACGTAAGTCCCAGTTCAGGTCCACTTCGTGAACCCCGATCCGCCGCGGGCAGGGCGCGATCGGCCTGCTCCTGGCGCGCGGCCGCGCGATTCAGGATTCGCCGAATCGCATCGTCGTCGAAGCGCGTGGAGGGGTCCATCAGCGGGCGTCCATGCGGCCAGGGTCGGGGGAGTGCGGCACCCTGCAAGATACCATGACGCGACACGCCTCGGAGCCCCTCTTCGGCGTCAGCTCCTGCTCAAGGCCGCCTGGTTGCGCTGTAGCGAATAGCTCAGAACTCCGACCGACAGGGCCGCGTTCACGACGCGGAAGAGGGTCAGCGGTGGTCCCGGGTCGCCGCCCGAGGCAGCCACGTCGATCATGGAGACGATGGGGAGCCACAGCCCCACGAAGATGAGAATGAGATTGATCGCGCTCTCGAAGATCGCCACGACGGGCGCCGCTCGTGGGCGTGCGCGACAGAGCCAACCCAGCACCAGGAGGACTCCGTAGTAGCCGAGTCGCTGGGCCGGAGACCCCAGCGCGACCCGCACGGGCGCGCTCAGTAGGGAGTCCAACAGCCAGAACCCCACGGTGCCCAGGAGGTAGTAGCCGCTCAGGAATCGCGCCGACCCACTCATTCGCTCCCCTTGCACGTTCCGGTTCAGACCCGCTCCCGCTTCGTGGAGTAGTCTCGACCGGTACTCCCGTTGTCTCGACCGTTCGCCCGCGGCTCGCGTCCGTCTTGCCCCCTGCTAGCCGCTTCGGGATCTTCCGTGGCCCCTCCGCATGCCCCCCTCGATCCGTGGGTTCTTCATGAGCAACGGCACATCCGACATGAAGTCGGTGAAGGAACGGGTGCGCCCGTTCCTCGAGGCCAGGCGCGTGGACGAACTCGCCCGCCTGCTCACCGAGATCGACCTGCATCCATCCGACGTCGCCGACCTCCTGGAGTCGCTCGACGACGTGGGCGCGCAGGTTGCACTGATTCGCGCCCTGCCGGCCGAGTTGGCGTCGGAGGCCCTGGCCGAGATGGAAGACGGCGACGACCGGGCCGACCTTCTCGCTACCCTCGAGCCCGCGAAGGGCGCGGAGCTTCTCCACGAACTGGCCGACGACGACGCGGCCGACCTGATCGGCGATCTGGAGCCCGAAGACGCCGCGGCGATCCTCGCCGCACTCCCGATCGAAGATGCGGCCGATCTGAGGGGGCTCCTCGAGTACGACGAGGAGACGGCCGGCGGACTGATGACCACCGAGCTGGTCGCCGTGCGGGCCGAAATGTCGGCGAGCGAGGCGATCGACGAGGTGCGTCGTCAGGGTCAGGAGGTAGAAGACTTCTACGCCATCTTCGTGGTCGACGACGATCGGGTGTTGCGGGGGTCGGTGCCCCTCGGCGAGCTGATTCTGGCGCACCCGGATACTCCGGTCGCCGATCTGGTCCACGAAGTGCCGGTGACCCTGACCCCCGACGTCGACCAGGAAGAGGTCGGTCGCCAGCTGTCGCGGTACAACCTGGTGTCGGTGCCGGTGGTGGGTGCCCGCGGCGAACTACTCGGCCGCATCACCTTCGACGACGTCATCGACGTGATCGAAGCCGAACAGACCGAAGACATTCTGCGCCTGGCGGGTGTCTCCGACGAGGAGGAGGTGCGCGGCGATTGGCAGGAATCGGTGCGCTCCCGTCTGCCCTGGCTGTTCGTCAACCTTCTGACGGCTGCGGCCGCGGCGTCGGTCGTCTTTCTCTTCGGCGACACCCTCGAAGAGATCTGGTACCTCGCGGCGATCATGCCCATCATCGCCGGCATGGGCGGCAATTCGGGCACGCAGGCCCTGGCCGTCACGATCCGGCGCATCGCTCTGAGCGACGGTCCGCTTCAGCAGAAGTCCGACGCCGTCATGAAGGAACTGCTGGTCGGGCTGGTGAACGGCATCGCCCTGGGACTCGTGGCGGCGGCCGTCGCCTGGGCGGCCGTCGTGAGCCGCGGGCTGGATCCACACCTGCCCGTGGTCGTGTTGTTCGCCCTCTGGGGCAACATCGTCGTCGCGGGCTTCGCCGGGGCCTTCGTGCCCACCGTACTGGACCGGTACGGCATCGACCCGGCGGTGGCCTCGTCGGTGTTCGTGACCACGCTGACCGACCTCGTGGGCTTCATGCTGCTGCTCGGCCTCGCATCGAGACTGCTCTTGTGAGCGAGAGCCGATGAGGCGCCTCGGTCGCTCGATTCGGGTCTTCTCGGCCCTCGCGCCCTTCGTGCTCGCCTTTCTGCGCGATCGACGGCGCTTCATCCTGCTCGGGCGGGGTGTGCGTCGCACCCCGGAGCACCATGAACGACGGGCGCGGCGACTGACCCGCCGCATCGCCGGTCTGGGTCACACCTTCATCAAGCTGGCACAGATCTTCTCGTCTCGGGCCGATATCTTTCCGGAGCCCTACCTCACGGAGATCGGGACGCTCCAGGACCAGGTGCCCGCCGACGATCCGCAGCTGATCCTCGATGTGATCGAAGCCGAGATGGGACGCCCGGTCGACGAGATCTTCGAAGACTTTCAGCGGGAGCCGCTGGCGGCGGCCTCGCTTGGGCAGGTGCATCGGGCCCGGCTCGGCAGCGACCAGGTGGTGGTCAAGGTGCTTCGTCCCGGTGTCGAGGAGACGGTCGCCCTGGACCTCGACATCTCGTTTCGAATCCTCTTCTGGCTGAACCTGCTCTTTCCGAACCACCACGTTCGCGCCTTGACGGGCGTCGTCCGGGAGTTCAGCCACAAGGTCAAAGAAGAGATGGATTTCCGGCGGGAGGCCGCCAACATCCATCACGTGCAGGAGACCTATCGCAGCCTGCGCAAGGTGCGCACGCCGAAGGTCTACGACGACTACACCCGGCGCCGGGTCCTCGTGATGGAGTACTGCGAGGGCACCAAGATCGATCGACTGCATGATCTCTTCGACTCGGGTCGTCTGTCGTTTCGCGAGACGATGGAGAACGTCACCGGCGCCTACCTGCGCATGATGATGGTCGACGGCTTCCTCCACGCCGATCCACACCCGGGCAATCTGCTGGTCGAGGCCGACGGTACCCTGATCATTCTCGATTGGGGCATGGTCGTCGAGATCCCGCGGTGGACACGGGAGACGATCCTCAACATCGCCCTGGCGGTCGCACGAGAAGATCTCGACGGCATCATCAACGGCATGTATCAACTCGGGATGATCTCGCCCGAGGTCTCGCGCGGCGAGATTCGAGAGGCGGCGCTGGAGATCCTGCGTATTCTCGATCGCGCCCAGGGCACGAACATCGAGCGTGTCCAGGAGCTGGTGCACGAACTCTTCGACACCTTCTACACCTGGCCCCTGATTCTTCCGCAGGAACTGGTCTACTTCTTTCGGGCCGGCATGCTCCTGGAAGGGATCGGCTTTCGCTACGATCCGCACTTCAATGGCATCCGATTCATGCGGGGTGTCATCACCGACTTTCGGTCTGATATCCTGCGCACCACCGGCAAGGAGCCCGCGGCCCTCGCCAAGACCGTCGTCGACGAGGCGCACAGCACGCTGCGCTCGATGCGAGGCCTCATCGGTCGCGCGGAGCGGGAAGAGCTCCGCGTGCGGGTTCACCCGCGCGACATCCAACAGCAGGAACGTTTTATTCATCTTCAAGCGCGACGCTTGTTGCTCTCGATCTTTGCCACGGCCACGGCCGTGATTACGTCGATTCTTTTCATCTCGATCCGGAGCTGGTGGCTCCTGGCGATCGGCCTTCTCGCCTCGCTCGGCCTCTTCGTTCTGGTGCTCTTTCTCCCGACCCACCTGCTGGAGAACCCGCTGCGTCACGCGCGGGGAATTCGGCCCGGTGAGCGCTTCCGCTGACTCAATGCATTCGCTCGACCCTCGGCTCCAGGACCTCCTGGGGCGTTTCGAATCTCGGCAACGCGTCGCGCTCGCGCGCGCGATCACCCTCGTCGAAAACGAACGGCCCGGCTTCGAGGCCTTTCTCCATCACGTTCTGCAGGGCGGACTTCGCTCTCGCCGGGTCGGGCTCACGGGGCCGCCGGGCGCGGGCAAGTCGTCGTTGGTCGCCGCACTGGCCGCGGCGTGGCGCGCGGAGAACGAAGAAGTCGGCGTGGTGGCCGTCGACCCGACGTCACCCTATTCCGGTGGGGCGCTGCTCGGCGACCGGATCCGCATGAACGACCTGGCGACCGACCCGGGCATGTTCATTCGGTCGATGGCGACGCGCGGTTCGCTCGGCGGGCTGGCTGCCACGACCCGCGAGGTGCTCGATCTCATGGACGGCTTCGGCTTCCCGCGCCTGCTCGTCGAAACGGTGGGCGTCGGCCAGACGGAGCTGGAGATCACCGGGGCGGCCGACACGGTCGTCGTGGTGCTGGTGCCCGAGTCGGGAGACGGAATCCAGGCGATGAAGGCGGGGTTGATGGAGATCGCCGACATCTTCGTCATCAACAAGGCGGATCGCCCCGGCGCCGATCGATTGCTGAAAGAGGTGCGGGCGGCCCTGCACCTTCGAGGCCGCGATGTGCCTCAGCCCGCCCCGAGTGGGGGGCATCACGGCGTCGACCTGTCTGCGGTGGGGGCACGGGCGAAGAAGCAACCGAAGCGGTGGGAAGCGCCGGAAGGGTGGCAGATTCCCGTGCTCAAGACGGTGGCCCATGCCGGTGAGGGCATCGATGAACTGCGCGAGGCGATCCAGGCCCATCGCGAGCACCTCGTGGAGAGCGGCGAGTTGGATTCCCGGCGCCGCGCCCGTACGGAGACTCGAATTCGTGACGTGGTCGACCGCGAAGTGCGGCGGCGGACCTGGAGTGACGCCGGTTCGCAGCGCCGCCTGGCCGAGGGGCCGGCCCGGGTGATCGACGGCGACGACACGCCCTATTCGGTGGCCGCCGAGATCGTGCGGGGTCTGCTCGGTGACGAGCCCGGAGGTCGGGAGTGACGGACGCCGGACCGACCCCGGAGGCGTCGAGGCTGGTTCTGGGGAGGGCGCTGCTCGAGGCGGTGGCGAGGGTCGGGAGGGTCGGTCTGGTCGGCCTGATCGGTCTCATCGGACCGGGCTGGATCTTCGACGGGGTCGAGGCCCAGGAGCCTTCGACGGTGGTCGCCGACTCGGTCGTGGAGTTGGAGGGGCTGGAGGTCTCGGTAGCCTCGCGGCTTGCGGGCGACGCTCGCACCCGGGCCGTAACCCTGCTCGACCGCGTCGCGCTCGAGGGGCTGTCGGCGACCACCGTGAGCGAGGCGCTTCGTTGGGCGGTCGGGGTCGATCTTCGACCCCGCTCGCTCGCCCA
>CBDUEZ010000022.1:0-22733 GCA_965366355.1 uncultured bacterium | reverse complement strand
CCCCGGGCCTCGGCGGCTGACCTGTAGGCGTCCGCGAGCACGCCGTAGATCCCGGCCACGGTGAGCAGCAGGGCGACCAACGCGAACAACCCGAACAGGGTCATCGTGAATCGGTGCGGGGCGAGGGTGCGATCGACGAGCGTGCCCAGAGTGGCGATGTCGCTCATCGCCACCCCCGGATCGATCTCGTGCACGAGTGTCCGCGCGCCCTCGACCAGGTCCAGGGGGTCTCCGGTGGTGCGCACCACCATCGCCATCGCCCGCACCGCACTCTGGAGGTGCGGTTCGTAGATCTGGGGGTCGTCGACGAGCGCGGCGTCGCGGTAGCGTATGTCGCCCACCACTCCTACGACCCGCATCCATCCGTCGTCGGGCGCATTCCCCCATCCGATGCGTCGACCCAGCGCCGAGGCGTCGCCGAACAACGCCCTCTCGAGCGATGCACTGATCACCGTCGAGGGTTCCGAATCCGGCCCGTCCGCCCGGTTGAAGTCACGGCCCGACACGACCGGCGTACCCATCGCCGCGAAAAACCCGGAGGTGGCCCGCCGCTGGAGCGTCGTCACCCCCTCAACGATCCCCGCCTGCACCCGCTCCTCGGAGTTGACCGTGGCCACGGCTCCCTGACCCGAGACCGGCAGGTCGGAGCCCGCGCCGACCGCCGTAACGCCGGGGAGTCGCTGGAGGCCGTCCGCAAGTTGCTCGAAAAATGCGAGCGTCCCGGCGTCGTCGGGCCAGCGACTCTCCGGTGCCTCGACGCGAAAGGTGAGGGCCTGAGACCGCTCGAATCCCAGGTCCTCGTTCGCCAGTGCGCGCACCGACCGCACCATCAAACCCGCACCGATCAGGAGCGTAAGCGCCAACGCCACCTCTCCGACGACCAACCCGCCGAGGAGTCCCCCGAAGACGCGCCGAGCCGTCGAGCCCCAAGCGCGCAGTCCCATGGGGCTCGGCCCGCCGCCTCGCGAAAGACGGAGGGCGGGCAGCAGCCCGAACACCACCGCCGTGGCGAGCGTCAGGATCGATGTGAACCCGAGCACGGCAAGGTCGATTCGGGCGTCGCCCAGCCTCGGAATCGAAGGGGGGGCGATGGCGATCAAGACCCGGAGCCCGACCACCGCCACGCTGAGGCCGGCGATCCCGCCGATCACGGCGAGCACGAGACTCTCGACCAGCAATTGGCGCATCAGCCGGCCTCGGGCCGCACCCAGTGCTCGCCGCACGGCGATTTCGCCGCGCCGACTCCCCGCCCGGGCGAGCGTGAGATTGGCCACATTGACCACCGCGATGAGCAAGACGAGGGCGACCGTCGCGAAGGTGGCCCACACCGCCGGGCGAACGTCACCCACCACCATGGTGTGGAGGTCTTCGACCGTCGAATGCCAGCCGGAACTTCGGCGATCCGCCTCCCCGACGCTGCGAAGCACCACATTGGCCTCGTCCTCCGCCCGCGACGTCGACACCTCGGGGCGAACGCGCAGGTACAGGTTGAGCCAGCGCCCGATCCAGCCGGCCGTGCCGAGGGTGTAGGGCACAAACACCTCGACGGCTTCGCCACTTACGTGGCGGTATTCCTCCGGGAGCACCCCGAGCACGGTGAAGGGAGTGCCCGACATGTCGACGCTCCGACCGACTGCGGCCGGGTCGGCCCCGAGTGCGTCGGTCCAGAAGCGATGGCTCACCACCATCACGGAAGCCGTACCGACGGCGATTTCGGCCGCCGTGAACATCCGGCCCGACGCCGGGCGCATGCCGAAGACACGAAAGAAGTCGGGAGTCACCATGCGGCCTTCGACCTGCCGCGGTCCCCGGTCGCCGACCAACACGGTCGCACTCATCGGAAACTCGGCGCCCACGGCTTCGAAGACATCGTCTCGGGTCGAAAACTCCTCGACCTCGCTGACACGAAATGAGAAGTCCCGAATGTCGCCGTCGTCGGCGTGGGCCCAGGCACGCACGATTCGATCAGAACCCGGGTAGGGCAGATCGGCGAGCAGCACCGCATCGACCACCGAAAAGATCGCCGTCGTCGCCCCGATTCCCAGCGCGAGGGTGATGACAGCCGCGACGGTGAAGGTCGGAGATCTCCGGAGGCTGCGAAGGGAATAGCGCAGGTCTCGGCGCAGGGAGTCGACGACACTGCTCGATGCGCGATGCCGAAGGGCCCGGATCGACAAGACCACCTGCCGTCCGTACCAGATTTGGGCCGAGAACCGGGTGCGCCGTGGCAGCTGGAACTCGCCGAACTCTTCGTCGAGGTCGGCGAGGAGCCTCTCGGCATCATGCGGAGCGAGGAATCGGCGGGCGATCCATGCCGCCCATCGCGGTCCCGGCGGCGGGTTCATCCCGCCTCTCCCCGCAGATCGATCCCCTCCCAGAGCGTCGCGCGCACGCGGCGGGTGCGGTCCAGTTCGGCGACACCCAGGGGAAGAATGTCGTAGTACCGACGGGGCCGTCCGCGGCGGCCCTCATGCGACTCGGCCGCCCGGGCACAGACCAGTCCCCGCTGTTCGAGCGTGGCGTACACCGCGCCCATGGCGACGTCGGACCCCGACCGTTCCGCCAGTTCGCGACGAATCGAAACCGCGTAGGCGTTCTCCCCCTGGTGCAGGAGTGCCAGGAGAAGCAATTCCTCGAACGATCCGAGTACCCCGGTCTTTCCCACGTCGCTCTCCCATCGATGGACATTATCTCTAGAATGTAGATTTATTCGCTCGGCCTTCGGAGCGCAATGGCGCCGGACCGAGCCCCGGTGAACCTGAGCCGCCCGGTTCCGGTATACTCCCACTTCGCGCCCTTTCCGCCCAAACCGGCTCGCCCCCGCATGCTCCTTCGTCCGTTTCGTCTCCCCCGCCTCGTGCGCGCCGGCACTCTCGCCCTCCTCGTCGCCGCATCGGCCTGCGGCAGCGACAGCCCCTCGGATCCGGGCGGCGGTACCCCGAGCATTTCGATCACACTGGGAGCGACCACGATCGTCTTTCAGCAGGGCACAGACGAAACGGTCGTCGTCACGCTCACGCGCTCCGGCGGCTTCAGCGGTGCGGTCGACCTGGCCCTCACCGGCCTACCCGGCGGCGTCACGGCGCCCGGCGCGCAGATCGCCGCCGGGGCGAACCAGGCGACCCTGACCCTGTCGGCGGCCGCCGGCGCGGTGGTGGGTTCGTCCACCGCGACGGTTCGGGCAACGGCGAGCGGTGTGGCCGCCGCGACCGCCCCGCTGTCGATCGAGGTGACGGCGACGCCGACGGGTGGTTTCGCGCTCTCCCTGGCCCCGTCTTCGCTCACGATCCAGCAGGGCGCCACGGACCAGACGACGTTGGGGGTAGCGCGCACGAGCCCGTTCACGGGCCCCGTTCAGGTGGCCTGGTCGGGTCCGAGCGGGATCAACATCGGGGGGCTCGCCTCAGCGATCTCCGGGACGTCGGCTCCCCTGACCGTCCAGGTCGACGGCGCCCTCGCGCCGGGCTCCTACACGGTGACGCTCACGGGCTCCGCGGGAGGGGTGTCGAATGCCTCGATCGGCCTCGACGTCACGGTGACCGCGGCCCCCTCCGGAGTCGACTACACATGGGACTTCTGCGACGACGTGCCGATCTGGATGGCCGTGAAAGACGGCTCGGGCGCGTGGTCCCAGGTGGTCGGCACCGGGAGCCAGTTCGCCTTCACGGTCAACAGCGCGACGGTGATGGTCGCGGCCGTCTTCGATCGCACCGGTGAGTTCGAGACGACCATCTTCCACCTCAGTCGCGAAGAAGCCCGCCTGATCGAGGGCACGTGCCCGATCTACAAGACCGTGAACGGGTCGGTGCCGGGCCTCATGGCGGGACAGTTCGCGGGCGTCACGCTGAGCCGCGACGCGACGACCGTGATCGGCGGCACCGGTACGACCTTCTCACTCGACCGGGTCGAGGACGGCCCGACCGACTTCTACGCCTCGCTCACGGGGGTCGCGGGGAACGTCCCGGTCCTGCTGAAGATGTTCCTGCAGCGCGACATCAACCCGGCCGCGGGCAGTTCGGTGACCGTCGACTTCGCGGGCCCCGACGCCTTCGATCCCACCCCCATCATGGTGACGGCCAACGGGCTGGGCGGCGACATGGCGGGGCCGGCCACGTCGTTCATCACTCCGACGATCGGCGCGAGCATCTCGTCACCCGGAGCCGGAACCGCAGGTCCGACCTGGACGGTCCCCGTCCTCCCGCAGTCCCGGGTGCGTTCGGGCGACATCCAATCCGTCGCGGTGTCGTCGGTGTCGGCGGCCAGCCCTCTCACCGACAGTCGGGGCACGGTGAAGTACTTCGAAACCGTGGCCGATCAGGTACTCACCATGGGACCCTACGTCGGGGCCGTATCGGTGACGAGTCTGGCGTCTGCCCCCTACGCGCGGCCCCGCGTGATGTACACCCGTCAAGCCGAGTACATGGGACACATCAATGTCGGATTCGGCCAGGACACCCGCGACGTGATCATGTGGATCACCGACGACTACCTCGGCGCCGCGACCGACCTCGATGTCTCGTTCCCCGACTTCTCCGGGGTGGCCGGCTGGAACGATCTCTGGGGACTGCTGGGGGGCGTGTCGACCCGCTGGACGGTCAACCCGAACGGGTGGACGTCGGGGTCGGGCACGATCGGACCCGACGTCTTCACACCCGGGCTGGAAGTACGGTCCGGCATCAAATCGGGCACCATAACCCCCTGATCGGAGTCCGGGTCGATGGAAATCGGCGTCTACAGCTTCGCCGAGGTGAGGCCCGATCCCGCAACGGGTGGTCAGACCGGCGCGAAAGAACGCGTGCGCGATCTCCTCGAGGAGATCGCGCTCGCCGATCAGGTCGGGCTGGACGTCTTCGGCGTCGGCGAACACCACCGGGCCGACTACGTGTCGTCGGCCCCCGCGGTCATTCTCGCCGCTGCGGCGGCGCGCACCCGATGGATTCACCTGACCAGCGCGGTATCGGTGCTCAGCTCCGACGACCCCGTGCGGGTCTTTCAGGATTTCGCGACCCTCGACCTCGTGTCGGGGGGGCGGGCCGAGATCATGGCGGGCCGGGGATCGTTCACCGAATCGTTCCCCCTCTTCGGCTACGACCTCACGCACTACGAAGAGCTCTTCTCCGAGAAGCTCGACCTGCTTCTTCGACTTCGAGAGTCGGAGCGCGTGTCCTGGAGTGGCCGGCACCGGGCCCCGATCGAGGACCGTGCGGTGTATCCCCGCCCGATCCAGGATCCCCTCCCGGTCTGGGTCGCCGTCGGCGGCACCCCCCATTCCGTCGTGCGCGCGGCGACCCTGGGCCTTCCGCTGGCGATCGCGATCATCGGGGGAGCCCCCGTGCGCTTCAAGCACCTGGTCGATCTCTATCGGGAGACCGCGGCCGAGGCCGGCCACGACCCCGAGACGCTGCCGATCAGCATCAACGGCCACGGGTTCATCGCCCAGGATTCGCAGGCTGCCGCCGACGCCGCCTTCGGCCCCTTCGTCGAGACCATGGGCCGCATCGGGCGCGAACGCGGATGGCCCCCTCCCACTCGCGAGCAGTTCGACATGGAGCGTGACCTTCGTGGCGCGATCCTCGTGGGAGGGCCGCAAGAGGTGATCGACAAGATTCTCTATCAGTACGATCTCTTTCGGCACCAGAGGCATCTGATCCAATTGACCGTCGGCCCGATGCCCCACGCCGACGTGATGCGGGCCATCGAGCTGCTCGGCTCTGAAGTCGCCCCGGTCGTGCGGCGAGAGGTGGCCTCCCGACAGAAGACCCGCGAGGCGGCCCAGCGAGCGGAGCTGGAGGAGGAATCCCCATAACGACGTCGCACCGCTGGCTCCCTACGGTACTGATCGCGCTCACGCTCGGAACGGCCGCCTGCTTCGACTCCGAGCCGTCGCCGACCGAGCCCGACGCCATCGACCAGGGACCGATCGAGAGCGGAACCTCAGAGAGGATGCTGCGGGTCGGGGGCATCGAGCGGGGGTATCGCGTCGTCGTTTCGCCGGCCCTCGATCTTTCCACGCCGACCACCGTGGTGATGGCGCTCCACGGCAACCCACCGATCGACATGGCGCCGGTCACCCGGCTGAGCCAGGAGGCGGCCGACCGCGGAGCGATCGCCGTGTATCCGACGTCGGCCTACTCCCGGGAGTGGGTGCAGGGCTGCAACTGCACCGCCAATGGCCTTCTCGGCGTCGACGACGTGGCGTATTTCGAGGCCGTTCTCGACGACCTCGAGGCGGGACTCCCCGGTGGGCTCGGAGAGGTGTTCGTCGCGGGTTTCTCCAACGGCGGCATGATGGTCTACCGCCTGGCCTGTGACCTCTCGAATCGCATCGACGGCTTCGCAGCCGTGTCGTCGGGAATGTGGACCTGGACGATCGATCACTGCGGATCGCCCGACCCGGTCGACCTTCTCGTCTTCAACGGTACGGCAGACCCACAGTTTCCATGGGACGGTATGCGGTTGCTGGTCCAGAGCGGCGCCGAATTGGTTCAGGCAGGCATCGAAGACACGGTAGCGTTTTGGGCGGAGGCCAATGGCTGCGACCCTTCACCACCCGAGACCGTCGCGCTCCCCGACACGTTCGACGACGGCACCTCCGTGCAGGAATGGCGGTGGTCGGGCTGCGCGGCCGAACTCGCCTTCTACCGCATCGAGGGGGGCGGCCATACCTGGCCGGGCTCGCCGGTCACCTTTTCGCCGGCCCTGGGGCGACATACCCGAGAGATCGACGCGACATCGCTCATGTTCGACTTCTTTCTCGGCGGTTGACGGGGTTCGCCGACGCGCATGCCGAACGCAGGCGACGGCTCGGGTCGCCCGTCAGGCGTCGGGCCCCTCTCCTGCCGTAGTGGCCAGGACCCGCGGTTGCGAGCGGGCCTGCGACAGGGCCCCGATCGCCTCGGGGTCGCCGATGATGGTCACGTGGTCGCCCGCCCGCAGAATCGTCGAACCCCCGGGCACCACGCTCGAGCCGTCGCGCCGGATCAACGCCATCAGGCAGCCCTCGGGCAGCGCCAACGAACGCAACGGGCGGTCGACCCAGTCCAGGGTGAGGGGCGTCTCACCGACGCGAAGCGTCAACCAGCGCTCGTCGCTCAGTAGCGTCGCCTTGAGCTCCGCCTCGTCACGAGCGACGATCCACCGATCGAGGAATGTCGGGTCGTCGACCTGTGTGGCCACATGGCCCAACAGCCTCAGGTGGATGGCCGGGTGCTCCGACGCGCTCACGAGAAAGAACACCGCTCTCACGGTGCGCAGCACATCGAGATCGACCGACCCGCACGCTTCGCCCGCGTCGAGCCCCCCCTGGCAACGGGCGATCAACATGAGCGGCCCCCGCAGTCCCTCGATACGGAGATGCGGGAGCGCCGCGGCGTGGGCGACCGGCACCACACCGGCGGCCATACCGGCGATGAAGCCCGCCTCGAGCCGTTCGGCGGTCGCAGGAACCCCGGCCGCAAGCGCGACCGCGGCCCGTCGGGAGAGCGTCGCGAAATCGATCGGGCCGTCCACGTCGATGACGGTCGCCCGGGCCACCACCTCGTCGAACGGATCGTCGGCCCTCAGACCCTTCTCCCGCACGATCGAACGCAGCTCCAGGTCGAGACCTCCGTGCCGGAGTGCTCCCAGCCTCTCGAACGCGTGGAAGATCGCGCCCGCCCGCACCACCCGCTGCCGCGCGTAGTGGAAGTACCACCCCGCCGTGAGGGCGATGAGGCCCAGCGTCAGGAGAATGGCCATCTGGCCCATTTCGGTGATCAGCCAGACCGGAGCGAGCATCCCGAAGATCTGCATCCACGGGTAGAAGGGTGACCGAAAACCCGGATCATACGCCTCGATCCGACTCTCCCTCATGATGATCACGGCGAGGTTCAGCAACGAGAACAAGATGAGCTGGAACGCCGACGCGATCTTCGCGATCCCGGCCACATCGAACAGCAGGATCACCGCCGCCATGATCAGCCCCGTGACCACGATCGAGAAAGTGGGTGTGCGAAACCGCCCGAGCGTCTCGAACCGCGGCGACACGAGGCGGTCTCTCGCCATCGCGAGCGGATATCGAGACGCCGACATGATCCCGGCGTTGCCGGTCGAGGCAAAGGCGGCGATCGCCGCGACGACGATCAGGCCGACCCCGACACCTCCCGGAAGCCAGTCGAAGAAGGCCGCTGCGGCGGTCGCCACGGGGGTGAGATCGTTGCGTAGTTCGTCCGGGGGGAGAACGGAGACGAGGATGAAGACGCCCACCGTATAGACGACCGTCGCGGTGGCGAGCGACAGCGCCATACCCAGCGGGATGTTGCGATCCGGATCGCGCACCTCCTCCGACACACTGGCCACCTTCGTGAGGCCCGCATACGAGACGAAGACGAAGCCGACCGTACCCATGAATCCCGCGAGACCGAAGGGCATGAAGGGGGTGAACCGCTCACGAGTGAGCGTCACCACGTCGGTCGACACCACTTCGAACAGCCCCTGGACCAGGAACATGGACAGGATCAGGAGCAGTACGCCGACGAGCACCCTCTGCAGGCCACTCGTCTCCTTCGCGCCGATGATGTTGATCGCCGTGAAGCCGGCGGTGAGCGCGATCGCCAGGGGCTCGATCGGAATATCGAAGTAGATCGCGAGATAGGCACCGAGGCCCACGAGCGCAAAGGCGCTCTTGAAGATCAGGGCGAACCAGCTCCCGAGTCCCCCGATCGTTCCCACGAGCGGGCCCAGGCTCCGGTCGAGAAAATAGTAGGCGCCGCCGGCCCGGGGCATCGCGGTGGCCAGCTCGGCCACACTGAGCATGGCCGGAAGAATGAAGAGGCCCGCTACCAGATAGGCCAGGGCCACCGACGGGCCGGTCTGGGCGGCAGCCAGGCCCGGGAGCAGGAAGAACCCCGAGCTGAACATCGCGCCCGTACAGATCGCGTAGACGTCAAACAGCCCCAGCTCTTTCGATAGACGCCGGCTGCGCGGGACACTCAAGAGCGCACCTCGAGCGGCCCGACGTGGCCGGCCCCGCCGTCCCACGCCTGCGCCCCCCACGATGCTGATCTCTCCGCCCGCGATCTCTCCACCCGCTCCTCCGGGAGCACGAGCACGGAACTGGGCACGCACCCGATCAATCGCTCGGCCAGGTTGCCGAACACCAGGGCTGCGATCCCGCGTCGGGACGAGTTGCCCACCACGACCACGTCGGCCTCGATCGTCCGGGCCGCCTCTCGAATCACCGGTGCCGCATCACCCTCCGCCACCTGCACCCGGGCCGACGCCTCGGGAAGCGTGCGCGCCAGCAGGGCCTCGACCCGTCGGCGGCGCCGGAGCCGCTCGTCGGCGCGCATTCGCACGAGTCTCGCGCGGCCGACGCCGGTCACCGGGCTCGTCAGCACTGCTTCGCCCGCCAGACCCCATGCGTGAACGACGTGGAGCGACGCGTCGGCTCGGTCGGCGATATCGGCCGCGGTTTCAAGGAGCCTGCGGTTGAGAGCCGGCGAGTGACCCTCGCCCACATCGACGGCCACCAGGACGTCTCGCACCGGATTGGTCTGCGCGGCGTCGACGAACCACACCGGGCACGGACAGAGGTGTAGAAGATCCCGCTCGATTCGCCCCGTACTCCAGGGGCGCAACGGGGCACGCTCGGCCACGAGCGTCATCACGAGGTCATACCCTCCGTCGCGGACGATCCGGGCGACCTTCGACGGACATTCATCGTCGAGGGCCCGAAATTCGACGTCGACGCCGCAGGGACCATTCGCGGCAACCGCAGCCATGCGATCGCGAGCCCGTCTCAGCGTCCACTCCATGCGCTGGCTGGCCCCGGGCTCCACCAGCGACCCGTCTACGACGTGGCCCACGGTCAGCCTCGCGCCGTGCCTCCATGCCACGTCGAGCGCCCGCGCGAGCGCCCTTCGCGAGTGGGTAGAAGGCCCCTCGAGGTAGAGGACGTTGGTGAAACGTTCCATGATGTGGCCAGGCGAGCGGGGATCGACGAATCGTCCGGGTTCGGATGTCCTGTTACCACGCTCTTGGAAAACCGACCATCTGTCCAATACATATTTCGAGCGTTATCGATAGGCTTTTACTATGGGTCCAGGATTGGAGGGGAGCCCGAGGTCGAGAGTTCGAGGCGGGCCGAGCGCGTGATCGCGGCCACCGCCGGATGCCGCAGGTGGCGGTCGGCCGTGATCGCGAAGTAGTGCTCTTCCACGCCATCGGCCGGGCCGACCGTCTCCACCGCGTAGCGCACGCGAATGTCGTCGACGATGATGGCGGGCACCGCAAACAGCCCCGCGCCCCCCTCTCCGAGAACGTTGATGAGGTCGGTGTCTTCGATCTCGGCGACGACACGCGGCTGGATCGAGTGGGCCTGGAACCAGTCGTCGAGCGATCGCCGCAGGGCGTAGCCTTCTTCGGGGACCAGAAACGGTTGGCCGTCGAGGCTCTGCGGAAAGCCGTCCCGAAGCCGATGGGCGAGGAGCGGTGGGCCCATGATGACCACGCCGCTCGAACCCAGACGGTGGTTGAACGCCTTTACGCCCACGTTCGGCGGCACGGGCATGTCGGCGAGCACGAGGTCGAGTTCGTGCGTGGCGAGGTCGCCGAGCAGGCGATCCGCCCGCTTCTCGCGAATCGTGATCCGCACCGGGTCCTCGAGTGCGAAGGCGGGCTCCAGGAAGTGGAGGGCGACCAGGTTCGGGATGGTTCCGGCGAGCCCGATCGCGAGGCGGAGGGGCCGACCCCGGAGTCCCCCTCGCACCGTCTCCTCGAGTTCGCGACCAAGGCGCGAAATTTCGTCTGCATAGTCGAGCACGACGCGGCCCTCGGCGGTCAACACCATCGACCGTCCCCGCCGCTCGAACAGACGGTACCCGAGCGCCTGCTCGAGTTTGCCGAGCTGCGCGCTGACCGAAGGCTGGCTCACATGGAGAGCCTTGGCCGCAGCCGTGACGCTCCCCTCGTGCGCGACCGCACGAAAGTACTCCAGGTGCCGGTAGTTCAACGGAGCCATTCGACCGGAACCCGAAGTGGGGGTTGAGATTCCGCTGGGGACTGGGGTGATGGACGACAATGGGCCGGAGGCGGACACCGGTCAAGAACGGTCGGAACGTTGCGTGACGCCATACCATAGGGTATAGTATGCCAGAGTGCTCGCGCTCCATGGTCCTACCGTTCGTGCCCCAAAAGGGGGGAATGATGGCCCCGGTCCTCCGGATCTTCCGCTTCGGCCTCTTCGGATGCCTGGTTGCGACTTCGGCCGTGCAGTCCGCCAGCGCCCAGGAACTCGGCGCCGTTCGCCTCGACCGGGCCGGCACCCTCGCGCGAATCTACGCCGATACGGGATCCGCGCCCGTCGAGGGGCGGGTTCAGCACCTCCGCGCCGACGACATGCTCGTGGTCCGGATCGCTACCGGGGCCGAGGTGGAGGTGCCCCGACACACGATCAACCGCATCGAATTCAGCACGGGTCGGCGACGACATGCGTGGCAGGGGGCGTTGATCGGTGCCGTCGCGATGGGGATCCCCGGCGCCATCTACTGGAGCCAGGAGTGTGAGGGCTCCTGCAGGCTACCGGGTCTCGAGGGGTTCGCGATCGGCGCGCTCTACTACGGCGTGGTGCCCGGCTTCGTGATCGGCTCACTGATCCGAACCCGGAGCTGGCGCGTCCTGCCGCTCGTCTACCTCGACTCGGCGGTCGAGCGCCGAATCCTCGAGCGCGTACAGCTCGACGTCGCGCCGGCGCCGGGGGCAGGCGTCTCGCTCGGGCTGAGAATCACCATCGGCTGATCCGGAGACGGACGATCGGTCGGCCGCTCCCGGGCTCAGTCCCGTGTGAGCCGGTAGATCAGCAACGCAGCGCGCTTCGAGGCGCGCTCCATCGAGGCCAGGTTCACGGTCTCGTCGACCGTGTGTGATCCCGTACCGCTCGGTCCGAGGCCGTCGAGCCCTGCATCGACCACCGATGCGACGAACGAGATGTCGGCCGCCCCCCGTCGTCCGGGATCGAAGGCCTCCATCGGCCCCGTGCCCAGGCTTTCACTGACATCGCTGAGCATTGCCAGGAGTTCGCGGTTGGCCTCGGTGGGTGGCATCGACGGGTATCCGTCGACAAAGGTGATCTCGGCTGACGTGCGCGGGAGCGATCGGGCCACGATCTGCCGCATCTTCTCGCGGGTGCGCTGCAACTGTTCGTCGGTGATGGTGCGAATGTCGCCGGTGACGACCGCGGTTGGTGGAACGACGTTCGTCTTGCCGAACGCCGCTCCCCTCGCCGTTTCGTCGTCCCAACTCGCCTCGGTCCCGCCGATGATCGTCGCGGCATTGAAGGTGAGATACTCCTCACCGCGGATCTCCGAGTAGAACTCGTCGAGAATCCGACCGGCCTCGTAGATGGCCCCCGCCCCCACGCCGTCGCTGAAGACGCCCGAGGAGTGGGCCGTGCGCGCACTCACGTCGAGACGCCAGGAGCTGGAGCTGCGCCGGGCGATGACGCCCAGTCCTTCGGTGCCCCCTTCGAACCCCAAAGCGACATCGGCCGCGACTCCGGCCTCGACCAACGCTCTTCGGGCCTCTTCGACGGGGCTACCGGGACGCTCCTCATCACCCGTCATCACGATCGTGATCGACGCGCCGTCGAGCGCGCCCACCTGATCCATCGCCTCCAGCGCCGACCAGATCACGACATCACCGCCCTTCATGTCGGAGGCACCCGGGCCCCGCGCGATGCTGTCGTTGAGCATCTCCCACCGCTGAAACGGGCTGTCTTCTTCGAAGACCGTGTCGAGATGGCCGATCAGGAGAACGTGTCGACCCGTCGAGCCGGTCCGCGTCGCCACCAGGTGCCCGCCGCGGTTCTCGACGTCGGCCAGGACATAGCGCACGCTGAATCCCAGCGATTCGAAGCGGGGGGCGAGGACGTCGTAGACGGCGCGCTGACCCGCCGCATTGAGGCTGCCGCTGTTGATGTCGACGATCTTCTCGAGGAGCACGGTCGCTTCCGCCTGGTTCGCCTCGACGGCCGCAGCAAGGCGCGACTCGGTCGCGTCGAGCTCCTGGGCTGCGAGGGGTCCCACGGAGAGCGGCGCCGCGGCGAGCGGTCCCACCGAGAGAAGCGAGATCAGAGTCGAAATGCGGATGAGGGATGTGCGCACGGGAGTCACCGATCGTCGGAGAAGCTGCAGACGGATGACTGAGGCTACTGCGCCGGAACGGCCGGCTCAACCGTGACGGCGCGGTCGAGGTTGATGCCGAGGCGGTGCCCTGGTTCTCCATCGGTCGATGCGAAGTGCCGATCCTCAGGGCATGAACCGACTATTGAACTTCGTGGGCATGACGATCGGGGGGTGGATCGGTTGGGCGCTCGGAGCCGTCGTCTCGATCTTCACGGCCTTCATTCTGTCCATGATCGGGACCGGCGTCGGCCTCTACTACACACAACGCATGGCCAAACGACTCCTGCCCTGAGGGCTCACCTCACGGCGTGGATCGGCTGAGCGGTATCACCTGGGCCGCCCCCGTGTCGAAGCCCGGCCCCGGGTGGGGGCTCACCGTCACAGGCCAGCCGTACACCCCCTCGAGCGTCTCCCTGCGAATCACCTCGGCCGGGGGTCCCGCCGCCGTCACGACCCCCTCCGCGAGCAGAACGAGGTCGGACGCATACCGCGCCGCGAGGTTGAGATTGTGTGTGGCGACCACCACGGTGATCCCCGAGTCGCGCGACAGCCCTCGCAGCAGCTCGAAGGTCTCCATCTCGTAGCGGAGATCCAACGCGGCCGTGGGTTCGTCGAGCACGAGCGTGTTCGGCTCCTGGGCGAGGGCCCTCGCGATGCGGGCGCGTTGCCGCTCCCCTCCCGACAGCGTCGTCACCGAACGGTCCGCGAGGTGGTCGACGCCGGCGCGGACCAACGCCGATTCGATCGCGCGATCGTCGGCGGCGCCCGCTCTGCCGAGAACACCGACGTGTGGGTAGCGCCCCATCTCGACCAGCGAATGAACCGTCATGGGGAACGCGAAGGGTTCGGCCTGCGGGACGAACGCGACCTCCCGGGCCAGCGCCCGGCGTTTCCACGACTCGACCGGCCGGCCGCGATAGCTCACCTCCCCAGCGCCGCGCCCATACTCCCCCAGGAGAAGGCCCAACAGGGTCGATTTTCCCGACCCGTTCGGCCCGAGCAGGGCGAAGAACGCTCCGTCGGCCACCTCCATCGACACCCCCTTCACCGCGTCGCCCGCGGAGCCGGGATACCGATACGACACGTCACGCACGGTGAACACGGCGCTCATCCGAGTTCCTCGTGCCGCACCAACAGCCACAAGAAGACGGGCACCCCGATGAGAGCCGTCACGACCCCCACCGGAAGCTCCGCAGGAGCCACGACCGTTCGGGCCAGCGTGTCGGCACCGATCAGAAAGGCGGCCCCGGCCATGGCACACGCCGGCAGCAGCCATCGGTGGTCGCTTCCACCCAGGAGCCGGAGCGCGTGAGGCACGACGAGCCCCACGAATCCAATGGCGCCCGCCCCCGCGACACAGACCCCCACGATCAGCGAGGTGATGATGTAGATCAGCAACTTGAACCGCCCCACGTCGACCCCGAGGTGAAAGGCGCTCTGCTCCCCCACCGACAGCAGATTCAGGGGACGCGCGAGGAGCATCAACACCGCGATGGCGGGCCCGACGTACAACACGACCGCCAGGACCGACTCCGACGCCGCGCCCGAAAACGATCCCATGATCCACAACATCGCCGCTCGAAAGGTCTCGACGTCGGCGAAGTTGATGATGAGAAGAATGATCGCGTTGAAGAACGCCCCGATGACCACTCCGGCAAGGAGCAGCACGCGCGTGTCGAGCCCACGGCGGCGTGAGCCCGCGATCAGCAGAACCAGCCCCATCGCCACGACCGCTCCGGCAAACGCCGACAACGGAAGTGCGACCATCGAGGTGGCCGTCAGGCCCAGCACGATCGCCGAGACCGCGCCCACCGCCGCTCCACTCGACACGCCGAGAATGTAGGGCTCGGCCAAAGGGTTTCGAAGCAAGGCCTGAAAGACCGCTCCGCTCACCGCGAGCGCCGCCCCGACCAGGCCGGCCAGCACCACCCGGGGGAGCCGAAGACCGGTGACGATGGTGAGAACGGTCGGGTCGCCCTGCCCTCGCAAGGCGAGCACGACCTCTCCGAGCGGAATCCGCACCGATCCGACGGCGAGGGCCAGTCCAAAGACGGCGATGAGCACCCCACCGAGGAGCGCGAACCGGGCCCCGGCCCACCCCGGGCGCGGCGCCTCGGCCGACCTCGGTCGCGGCACTCCTCCCGCAGCTTCGTCAGAAGGCATCGGGATGAAGCCTCCGAGCGAGTTCGCGAGCGGCTTGCACGACGCCCGGGCCCGGCCGATTGAAGAGGTCGGCGTCGACGAAGACGACTCGACCGGCCCGGATCGCCGCCACATCCCTCCAACCGGGACGTTGGGCGATCTCGTCCAGGTCGGTACCGCCGACCTCTCCCCGCGGCCAGACGATCACCTCGGGAGAGCGATCGACGATGGTTTCGAACCCGACCGTGGGCCACTGGATCGGGGCATCGTCGAAGACGTTGCGACCGCCGGCGATCTGGATCACTTCATCGACGAACGTCCCCGGCCCCGCCGTCATCGGGGGGTCGCCCCACACCACATACATGACCGACACCGCCGGGCGATCGGCGACTCGTGCTCGAACCTCGTCCAGCCCCGCGCGAATGGACGCGTTGAGGGAATCGGCCTGTGTGGAGCGGCCCAGGCGCTGCCCGATCTCGAGCACCGCCGAGTGAAGATCGTCGACGGTTTCAGTCTCGAGCACCATCGCAGCGATCCCCAGCCCGGCGAGACGATCGACGAGGGCCGGTGTGTCCTGCACGCCGGGCATGAGAACCAGCTCCGCGCGCAGCCCCACGAGGGCCTCGAGGTTGGGGTCGAGTCCTCCACCGACCGAGGGAAGATCGACCACCGAGGGATCGGTGTCGTAGTCCGTGCGGGCGACAAGATGATCGACCGCGCCCAGAGCGATCACGATTTCGGTGAGGGAGGGCACCAGCGACACGATTCGGGCGGAGCCGGTGGGGGTCGGCGACCGCGCCGGGTCATCTCCTGGGGCACCACTCCGCCCGTCGTCGGCGCCCACACATGCGCTCAGCGACACGGCACCGACGGCGAGCCCGAGAGCGGACCGGCGCCAACGACCCAGGCTCGCTCGGCGCGACTCGGCCCACCTTTTCAAGACTCGTCCAACAATACGCATGGCCATACGACTCCCCTCGACCGGAGGACAACGCTGCTCAATGCGACACAGGTCTCCTGGCTGAGGGCCGAGTCACTCGCCTTCCCGGGCCGAAGCCCAGTGGCAACTGGAGTGATCGTTTCGGTCGAACCGAACCCAACACAGTGGCGGGACCGCGCCGGAATCGCACCGGCTTCCGAGATGTGCCGCAGGAGGAGGGTAGCCGCTCGGGGGCACACCCGCCAACTGACGTGAGGGCCACCGCCACGCCCACCTTACCCGCAGGCGTTCCTGCGGGAACGCCGGGGCCCGTCGATCAACCGTACGAGTCGTCCAACTCCGAGATCATGACATTGCTGGCGAGGTCGTCGTGGAGACGGGACAGCAGGCTGTCTTCGGGTAGTTTGCCCAGCGCCTTCTCCATCTTCTTCATGGCGGCCGCGCTGGGGAAGGCGAGATGTGCGATCGGATCGCCGGGCGAGACCGCCGGGAGGGTTGTCATACCGACGACGATCGCGTCTCGTGGCGCCACAATCGTCCGGATGTCCTGACCGGCGAGGCTCACGTTCGTGGCCAGGGGCTGACCCTCGGTCACCATGTCGCCCGGGTGCACGTGGAAGCGCAGGAATCCCCCGGCGTCGGCCCGGATCCACTTCGTGTCTTCCGCCACCATGCGAAACGACGGTTCGACGACCTCGCCGTCGATCATCTTCAAGCCGACGAGCACGTTCCGGATACCCCGGAGGGCGTATTCCACCACGGCCGGCTCGACCTTCCAGACTTCGCCCGCTTCGAGGGTGACGATGGCGCACCCCGCCTTCAGGGCGGCACGTCGGAGACTACCGTCGGGACCGGCCGCGTCGATGATCAACTCTCCACCGAAGAGCGTCGCGAGACGAGCGGTTGCCTCCTGCTCCATGTCGGCGCGCACGTTGGGATAGTTGGTGCGCCGCACCGCCGCCGTGTGGAGGTCGATCCCGTAGTCGCAATGCGCCAGGATGCTGCGAAAGACGACGTGGGCGATCCGGCTGGTCAGACTCCCCTCGGCCGTGCCCGGAAACGACCGGTTCAGATCGCGCCGATCGGGTGAATACCGGGAGAGCTGTTCGAAGGCCGGAATATTGACGACCGGCAGAAGGCACAACGTTCCGGCCTGCAACTCGAACGGCCGCTCCTGGATGATGTGGAGAATCGTGCCGGTACCGTTGATCTCGTCGCCATGAACGGCCCCCGAGATGAACACCGCGGGTCCCGGCATTTTTCCGCGCCAGACGTGCACCGGCACCTGGATCGGGGCGCCGCTGTAACTCGTGCTCGCCGTCAGCGTGAGGTCGACGCGCTCACCCGGGGCGAGATCGCGCCCACCCCAGCGATGCGCGGCGTCGCCGGATGCCCGCGCCATCAGTCTCCCCCCATCGACCCCAGGTCGGTATCGAGGGGCTGTACCTTCGGCCGCTTCCGCTCCCGGCGGGCCGGCACGAGATCCTTCATCGAGTCGAGCTTACCGAAGCACAGCAGTCGGTCTCCGACCTCGAGCACACGAGACGATTTCGGGTTGGGAATCACCGTCGTTCCGCGATGAAGCGTGAGGACCACGATGTCTTGCTCCCGGAGTCCCGATTCGTCGATCGAGCTGCCCACCAGGCGAGATGCATCGCCCAGGTGAAGCTCGGTCACCCCGTAGCTCGCGCTGACGGTCAACCTCTGGCGTACGTCGAGCTCGGGAAAGCTCACCTGGCTTTCGATGAAGTCGATCACCGCGCCCGCGACATCCAGCTGCGTCGACGTTTCGATGCCCTCCAGTCCCGGCGACGAATTGATCTCCATCACCTGCGGACCGTCCTTGCCCTCGAGCATGTCGACGCCGGCGACCTTCAGTCCCATGATCTGCGCCGAACGAATCGCCGTGTCGCGGTAGGCGGAATCCAGGTCGACCGCCTCGGCGAGGCCGCCACGGTGCACATTGCTTCGAAAGTCGCCGCCCTGGGCCGTGCGGCGCATGGCGGCCACCACGCGGTCGCCCACGACGAAGGCGCGAATGTCTCGCCCGGAACTCTCGCCTACGAACTTCTGGATGAGCACGTTCTTCTCGGCCTTCTGCAGCGTCTCGATGATGGCCTCGGCCACCTTCTCGCTGTCGGCCAGAATCACCCCGACCCCCTGCGTTCCCTCGAGCAGTTTGATGATCACCGGCGCCCCTCCGACCCGCTCGATGGCCGGCAACACGTCCTGTTTGCGGCGCACGAAGGCGGTATGCGGCAGACCGATGTCGTGGCGACTCAAGACCTGAAGGGCCCGCAGCTTGTCGCGCGAGTTCGCGATGCCATTCGACGAGCTCGGAGTGTAGACGTCGAGTTGCTCGAACTGCCGCACCACCGCCGTGCCGTAATGGGTGATCGAAGCTCCGATACGGGGAAGGACCGCGTCGAACGAGCTCAAGCGCCGCCCGTTGTACCAGAGGTCCGGCGCACCCTGCTCGACCTCGATCGAGAACTTCAGGGTGTCGAGCACCTTCACCTCGTGGCCGCGTGCCAGCGCGGCTTCCTTGAGCCGGCGGGTGCTGTACACGTGCGGGGCGCGAGACAAGATCGCGAGCTTCATAACGGGTCGGGACACGGGAGTCCTCGGTTGAGCTGTGGGGAGTGGAACAGCTGGAGCTACTTCTCTGGACGCCCGGCGCGGTACGACGCCCCGGGATCGACGGTGAAACGTCGCCGAATGGCTTGCCGGCCGAGCAACATCCGGAAACCCATGGCGTCGCGGCGAGTGAGAGTGATCTCGATGGGCCAACGCTGTCCGTACAGCTCGATCGTCGTTTGAACCACCGGTCGCAGTTCTTCGCGACCGCCGGAATTTCGCACGGCTCGGCGATCCAGAAGGGGCAGCTCGGCCGGAATGGCGGGGCGGGCCTTGTCCTGCTCCGGATGGATCACGAACCGTACCCACGGCACGCCATCGCGCTCGAAGTCCTTGATGGCGAAGGCGTGCAACGACGAGGTGCGGGCCCCGGTGTCGACCTTCACCTTGATCGCGGGCACACCGAGGTCGGGCAGCCCGATCCATTCCCGCCATCCGATGATCGGTTTCGGGGCCTGCAGCTTCTTGGCGCGCGGTTTCTTGGCTTCTGATGGAGTCGGCGGCGTCATGACCTGAAGATAGCGCATCGATACCCACGAGGCGCCACGCAGCCCGACGCTAGGCGATGCCACCCCCGGTCAGCGCCTTCACCAGCCGGTACAGAAACTCCTGCCCCTCGAAGAAGGCTTCCACCCCGATCCGTTCGTCCTGACCATGGGCACGCACGTCGTCCATATCGCCAAACAGGCCGCTCACCCCGTAGACGGGAATCCCTTCGCGGCGAAACCGCAGTCCGTCGGTGGCGCCGGTGCTCATGACCGGCAGCACCTTCACACCCGGCCACATCTCTTCGGTGATGCGCTCGATCGGGCCGAGCACCTCGTCGGTCAGTGGTGAGGGGGGACTCGGGGTCGCCGTACCCGCCATCACGACGCTCACGTCGAATGGAGCCGCCAGGTCGCGGAGCCGCGCGAGCACGTCGTCGGGATCGTGATCCGGAAGGATCCGGCAGTTCACGTTGGCGCGAGCAAGTTGGGGAAGGGCGTTCGGCGCGTGCCCACCCTCGAGGATCGTGGCCACGCACGTCGTGCGCAGGCGTGAGTTGTAGGCCGGCTCATCGGAGAGCGCCGCCGCGGCCTCCGCATCGGAAGGATCGGCCACGATGCGCCGCATCGCGTCGCCACTGGCCGCGTCGACGAGGTCGGCGGAACGCGAGAAGAAGGCCTCGGTCACCTCGTTCAGCATGACCGGCATCTGGTAGTCCTGAAGGGCCGCCAGCGCGCGGGCCAGATCGTAGATGGCGTTCTTGCGAACCGGCAGCGAGGAGTGCCCGCCGGGGTTCGTGCCGTCGAAGGTGAAGTTGAGGTACTTCTTCTCGCTCGCCTGCACGTTGTTGGAGATCTTGCGGCCGTCGCGTGCCATTCCTCCGCCGCCCTCGTTCAGCGCGTAGACCGCATCGACGAGTTCGCGGTGTTCTTCCAGAAGGAAGGTCACGCCGTTGCGGGGTCCCCCTTCTTCATCAGCCGTCAGCGCTACGACGATGTCGCGCTCCGGCACGTAGCCCTCGCGCTTCATGCGAATGAGGTTGGCGACGTAGATGGCCGCCTCGTCCTTGTCGTCGGTGACGCCGCGCCCGTAGAAGTAGCCGTCGCGCTCCATGAATTCGAAGGGCACGATGTCGGGACTCCAGTCTTCCGGCAGCGCCTCCACGACATCGATGTGGGCCAGCAGAAGGATCGGCTTCAGGCTCGGGTCACGCCCCCGCAGCCGCGCCACGAGGTTGCCCTTCGTCGGCGCGTCGTCGGGCACGAGGACCTGCACGTCCTCGGCCGGGAAACCCGCCTCGAGCAGATAGCGCGCGGCGGCCTGGGCCGCCTCGGTGTTGTTGCCCCGTTCGGTGTTCGTCGTGTTGATCTCGACGAGTTCTTCGAGGATCGCTCGCGACAGGTCGCGATCGGCATCGGGGGGGAGGTTCTGGGCCGATCCGGGCGCGGCGAGAAGGATGAGAGCGACACCGGCGGACACGAGTCCTGGCCCCCCTCGACGGGGAGTCCGGAACGCATGGGGGGAGCGGGGAGTTTCAGTAGGCATCACGGGTTCTCCGACGAGGCGAGGTACACGGCCGGAAGATTCGGTGCGCACCCCGAACCGCGCAAACTCGACCCGGCGCCGCCGCCGACACCCCATGGAGTGAATGCAGATGGCCTCTACCCGCGACTTCGTCGATTTCGTGGTCGATCAGATCGACGCCGACTGTGGCGTCACGTCCCGAATGATGTTCGGGGAGTACGCCCTCTACAGCCGCGGGAAGCTCTTCGCACTCATCTGCGACGACCAGCTCTTCTTCAAGCCCACCGACGGGGGTCGAGCCTACATCGGCACCGTCGTCGAGGCTCCCCCCTATCCCGGGGCGAAGCACAGCTTCCTGATCCGTGATCAGATCGACGACGGCGCCTGGCTGAGCCAACTGGTGCGGGTCAGTGTGAAGGAGCTGCCCGAGCCCAAGAAGAAGAAGGCGCGCTGACGGGCGGTGGCGCGATGCCACCACCCGCCGACTACGCCACCACCCGCCGTGACACCGCGCGTCCCGCGAGCCCGAGCCCGAGCGCCAGGCTGGCCAGCAGTCCGAGCCATCCCCACCCCGCCACGCGCGGACCCGGGGGAATGTGCCCGAACCGTTCGCGGCCCAGTTCCATCATCGTGGTCTCGAGGTCGACCCCGAACGCCGACTCGAAGGCGGTGACGACGTCGGGCGCGTCGGAGGTCCAGAAGGCGGCCATGCGCTCGGGCCCGTACTGGGACTCGAGTTCGTAGAGCCAGCTTTCGGGAAGGTAGTTGTAGGCCACCATGTTGCTGAACGACGAATTCGGCAGGACGGGACGAACCTGATCTCGCTCGGACCACGAAGAAGGAAGAAGGAACAGGGCCCGGCAGGCCTCGACCTCGCCCTCGATGCAGAGATCAGCCAACGGCGGGACCTGCGCCCCCTCGAGCCCTGAGGTCATGCGGATCGCGGCCGCCGCGTAGATGCGTCGCTCCCCCTCCTCCATCTCCGGCCACGGTGTGCGGCTGGCCGCCTGCGCCGCTGCGAAGCCGGTGCGATGCATCCATTGCGACACCATGGGCGCCGGCTCGCCGTACCGCGCGTGGAGCCAACAGGCTCCGAAGGTGCTGGGTCCGCTGCCCGACGCATCAAGCGGCGTCCATCCTGCGGCGGCCGTTCCCACACTCTCCGAGTTGTAGCCCAGCTGGATACAGAAGGGGTCTCCGTCGAGCGTGCGACCATCGATGACCCGGCGCTCCGACCCGTACTGACCGGGCCGTGCGATGCCGTCCGGCCACCCCTCGTCACCCGTGAGGTAGACACCCACGGCCACGCGGGGCGCGGCCAGGTCCCAGTCGCCGAGTCGGGCACGCGCTCGCTGATCCGCTACCGCCGCCTGATCGGGGTCGAAGGTGTAGCGCGCCTCCTCGGTCACGACGACGTCGAGGGCGCGGCCGGCCCCATGGGCGGCCACGGCGTCGGCAGCGAACCGATCGGCCTGGTGCAGCGTCATGATCTGGGCGGCCGCAGACAGGGCCTCCCTTCGCGCCTGGTCTTGTGCTTCCCGAACCGGCGAGTAGACGACCGGCTGGCTCGCGCGCTCTAGTTCGAAGGCCGCGTCGGGCCAAAGCGCCGCAGAAGCGGCAGCCAGGGCTCCGAACACGGCAACCGTCAGCCATCGAATCATCATCGTCCTATCCTCCAGCGCGTGCTCGTCATCGACAGGATCCCCAGCAGCGCAACCCAGCTGAGGGCGGAGCGGACCGGCAGCCGCCGGTTCTCCGAGCCATCGGGGGTCGTCAGCCGTTCGCGCCAGCTGGTCACCAGCGGCTCCACGGAGAGTCCCGAGATCGATTCGAGGGCGGATTCG
>CBDUEZ010000021.1:0-22959 GCA_965366355.1 uncultured bacterium | reverse complement strand
AGCGTCGCGACGCTCTTGCAGTCGGTGATCGTCCCATCCCGCACCATTTCCAACGCCTCCGACAGCGGCATCTGTACCACTTCGACGAACTCGTCGTCATCGAGGTGGACCGTCCCAGGCTCGAGATCCGAGGCGACCCACAGGTGGATCACTTCGTCGCTGAAGCCCGGTGTCGTGTGAATTCGAGTCAGGCCCTCGAGAGTTCCCGCCCGCCAGCCCGTCTCTTCTTCCAACTCCCTCCGCGCGCACTCGTCCCACGGCTCCCCGAGACGATCCGGCATTCCCGCCGGTACTTCCCACATGAACCCTCCGGCGGCATAGCGATACTGCCGCAGCAGGAGGATGTCGGGATCCGCCTCGTCCAACCGCCCCACGACGGGCAATACACACGAGGCCCCCGCATGCGCGATGAACTCGAGGTCGCCCATGGACCCGTCGGGGAAACGCACGGTGTCGACCGAGAGGTCCACGATCCGGCCCCGATAGACCGGCACGCGTTTCACGCGCCCCGGCTGCCGTTCGTCACTCATGACGGCCCCCTCACGATGCCCCCGTCGCAGGGCAGTTCTTCATAGGATACGATTGGGGTGGGTGAGCGTTGCACGACGGCTCGCTCACCTACTCCGAGTGCACCGTGACGGGGCCGAGGTCGAGCGCCCTCAACTCGTCGGCGATCGCATCGGCGTCACCCACGATCACCGTCGTCAGTTGCTCGGTATGGAGGTGCCGTCTGGCCGCTTCGTGGGCGCTGGTCACGTCGACCGCCCGGATGTTGTCGCGATACCGCGTCCAGGCATCATCGGGAAGCTCGTGGATCATCAGCTCGGCCACCCGACCCGCCACCCGGCCCGTCGTTTCCAGACGCAGGGGAAACACGCCGGCGATATAGTCGCGAACCGAGCGTACCTCGTCTTCGGTCGGCCCGTCGCGAACGTACCGCTCCAACTCGCCCACCACCTCTCGAACCGCGTCGGCCGTCACGTGGGTATCGACGGCGGTCGACACCGTGAAGGGCCCCGGCCCGCGGCGGAACCCGAAACTCGAGCGCACACCGTACGTGTACCCCTTCGCCTCTCTGAGATTCATGTTCAGGCGCGAGCCGAACGTACCGCCGAGAACCGAGTTGGCCACTACGAGGGCGGAGTAGTCGGCCGTGCTGCGCGCCACCCCGGGGTGGCCGAGCCGCAACTCGCTCTGCACCGCCCCCGGCCGATGCACGACGTGGATCGTCGGATGATCGAATCGCGCGACGCCCTCGGGTGGGGCCGGCACGGGTGCGGCTCCCTCCCAACCGGTGAGGAGGCCCTGCGCCACGCGCATCACCTCGTCCGGATCGACGTCACCGACCACGACGAGTCCGGCTCCGTGGGGTCGATAGGCCCGCTCGGCGAACCCGACCAACGCGTCACGATCGAGGGGTGAGACCGATGCCTCGTCGCCGAGGGCCGAACGGCTGTAGGCTTCTCCCGGAGCGTAGAACAGGCCCGCAGCCCGGTGACCCGCCAGCGCCCCCGGGTCTTTTTGCCGCTGTCGGATCCCGGCCAGGGCCTGATCGCGGGCGCGTGAGACCTCGGCCTCCGGAAAGGCCGGGGCCAGGACCATTTCGGCCAACAGGTCGAGCCCATCGGCCCATCGGTCCGTGAGGCACGATACCGACGCCACGGTACTGTCCCAGGCGGCCCGGATCGACACGTCGGCGCCGACCTCTTCGAGGGCCTCCGCAAGGGCGGTCCCACTACGTTTCAGCGTACCGCCTTCCAGGGCGGCCGCCGTCAAGGTCGCGAGCCCCCCCTGTGACATCGGCACCGCAGCCTCGCCCGCCCCGCGAAAGACGAAGGCCGCCGACACCACGGGGAGGCGGGGAAGCCTCACGACATGTACGGGGAGTCCACCCTCGAGTCGTACGCGTTCCACGTCGGGCACCCGGAAAGGGCGGAGCGGACCGGGTGCGGGCGGGCGGCTCCGGTCAGGCGGATTCACGAGGCGTCTCCCTCGGGGAGGTAGGCGAGCACGGCCCGGTTGTCGGCGCCGAACATCGATCGCGCGACGTCGCGGACCTGGGCGGTCTCCACAGCTCGAATCCGGGCTACGGTCGAGTTGAGGCGAGTCGGATCGTCGAAGACCGTCGTGTACATCGACAGGAGATCCGCACGGTGCGACATGGACTCGAGGCCCCGAACCTCGCGAGCCTCGGCCAACGTTCGTCCCCGCTCCACCTCGGCGTCCGTCACCTGCGCCATTCCGTCGAGTTCGTCACCGAGGGCGGCCTCCAGTGCGGCGATGTCGCCTCCCGGATACCCCGTGACGAAGGCCAGGAGCATCGAGCCGCCGGCGACGAGTGGAAAGGCGAAGGTCGATGCGTCACGGGCGATTCGTTTCTCCCGCACCAACGAACGGTAGAGTCGGGAGCCCCTACCCTGGCCGAGAATCTGAGCGGCGAGGTCGATGGCTTCGAATCGGGGATCGGTAAACGGCGGGATCCGCAGCGCGACCATCAGGCGCGGCAGGGGCACATCGCGCACCAGCTCGATCCGGCGCGTATCGCCCAGGACCGCGGGCACTTCGACAATTCCGGGAATGGGTGGCGTTGCCGCCCCGCGCGGCAGTTCGCCGAACCATCGCTCGACCGATTCGAACACCTCGGCGGGCTCCGCATCTCCAGCCACCGTGAGGACGGCATTGTTCGGCACGTAGAACGTGCGAAAGAACGACGCGACGTCGTCCAGCGACGCGGCGTCGAGATCGTCCATCGACCCGATGACGGTATGGTGGTAGGGATGGCTTTCCGGCCAGGCCAACGCCTGGAGATGCTCGTCCCAATCCCCGTAGGGCTGGTTGTCGTAACGCTGTCGCTTTTCGTTCTTCACGACATCGCGCTGGTTGTCGAGTTTTTCCTGCGTCATGGCATCGAGCATGAACCCCATGCGGTCGGACTCGAGCCACAGCCCCAGTTCGAGTTGATGCGAGGGGAGTGTTTCGTAGTAGTTGGTGCGATCGAACCAGGTCGAGCCGTTCAGGGAGCCGCCCGCCCGCTCGACATGTTCGAAGTGTCCGTTCTTGTCGACGTGCGCCGACCCCTGGAACATCATGTGTTCGAAAAGATGGGCGAACCCGGTACGCCCCTCGGGCTCGTCTTTCGACCCGACCCCGTACCACAGATTGATGGCCACGACAGGGAACGAGGGGTCGGGCGCGGCCACGACCCGAAGACCGTTCTTCAGGGTGTGGCGTTCGATGCGGAGACCAAGTCCCTCACGGGCAACACTCACGGGCGGGCCGCCAGGCGCTCGCGCAGCGCCGATGGGGCGAGGGTGGTATCGAGAAGCCGACGGGCGGCCTCGGGCGTGTCGTTCATGCGGTCCTCCACTTCGTTCACGATCAGGGTGTCGGTGCCCTCGGCCCGAAGCCGGGCCCGTTCGAGCATTTCCCAGGCGCGATCTTCGTGACCTTCCGCGGTCAACGCGAGCGCCGCGAGCAACTGAGCCTCCACGTCGTCCTCGCGCAGGCGGGCGCCGGCATCGAGTTCCACGATGGCCTCGTCGAGCCGGTCGGCCGAATGAAGCGCCAACCCCAGCACCACCCGGGCCCACCCATCGTCGGGATCGAGGTCGAGCGCACGAAAGAGGTCGCTGATGCCCTCGGTCGGTGACAACGACACGAGGTGCCAGACCGCAGATTCGTACCGAATGAGCGGATCGTCCGGATCGAGTTCGAGGGCCGCGTCCAACTCCATGCGCGCCTCCGGCAGCATGCCCTCGCGAGTCAGGTAGGCCCCGTACATCCAACGAGCGAGCGGCACATCGGGCCCGAGTAGCGCCGCGGCCCGAAGCGCGACCTCCGCCTCGGGATCGTCGAACTGCGCGATCGCGTTTCCGGCCGTTGCCAGCACGAAGGGCTCCTGCGGGTCGAGAGCGAGCGCCTGCTTGAATCGTTCATAGGCGATGCCGGTCAGCCCGAGTTCCCGCTCGGCGACCCCCAGCCAGCAGAGCACCTCGGCGCTCGGCTCGGCGTCGTCGGCGAGCGCTTCGCGAAGGAGCTCCGCGGCCCCCGGCCAATCACCCTCGTCGGCCCGGATGAGGGCTTCTTCGAGAATCTCTCCCGGCTCGCTCACGGCTGCTCAGCCAGTGTGGCCCCCGTCATGAGCGCCGGCTTCTCGATACCGAGGAAGCCGAGCACCGTCGGGGCGACGTCGGCGAGGCGCCCCCCCTCCCGCACCGACGTCGTGCGGCCGGTCGGGTCGAAGATGATGAAGTCGACGGGCTCGGTCGTGTGCGCCGTATGGGGCCTACCATCGTTGGTCAACATCTTCTCGCAATTGCCGTGATCTGCGGTGACGAGGGCGACCCAATCGCCGTTCTCGCTCACGCGATCGAGGAGTCGACCGAGCATTCGGTCGACGGTTTCCACGGCCCGGACCGCCGCGGGAATCACCCCCGTGTGCCCCACCATGTCGGGGTTGGCGAAGTTGACGAGAATGAACGACACCTCGTCGCGGCCCAACCCGTCGAGCACCGCCTCACAGACGCCGGCCGCGCTCATTTCGGGCATCAAATCGTAGGTGGCCACTTTGGGCGATGGAATGAGCGAACGCGACTCACCCGGGTTGGGCGTCTCGTTTCCTCCGTTGAAGAAGTACGTCACGTGGGCGTACTTCTCCGTCTCGGCTACGCGGAGCTGCTGGAGCCCGGCGTCGGCGATGACCTCGCCCAACCCCTGTGCCACGTCGTCACGCACGAAGGCCACGCGAGCCGGAAGGTCGGCGGCGTATCGCGTCATCGTCGTGGCATCCACCACCGCCGGGCGGCCCCTTGCAAACGCGTCGAAGTCAGGCTGGAGAAGCGCCGCTCCGATCTGCCTCATACGATCCGCGCGGAAGTTCAGAAACAGCACCGCGTCGTTCGGCCCGATTCCGTCTTCGCCCGCCCCGAGCAGGACCGTCGGCTCCAGGAATTCATCGGTTTCGTGATCCCGGTAGCGCTCGCGGATGAAGTCGATCCCGGCGGCCATCTCGGCGGCCTCGCCGAGCGCGATCGCCCGCCACGCCTTCTCCGTGCGATCCCATCGCCTGTCGCGGTCCATCGCCCAATACCGCCCGATGACCGTGGCGATCTCCCAACCCGGTGCGGGGAGGCATCGGTTGGCGATGTGTTCGACGAATCCCGCCCCCCCCGTCGGTGACGTGTCGCGACCGTCGGTGATGCAGTGCACCCGCACCGGCAGGTCGCGCGGCAGGAGGTTGAATACCGCGTCGAAGTGCCGGATATGGCTGTGAACGCCCCCGTCGGAGACGAGTCCGATCAGGTGGAGTGCTCCGCCCCGATCCCGCAAACGCCCGATGAGCGCCGCGAGTCCCACCGCCTCCGCGAAGGTACCCTCACGCACCGCCCGATCGATCCGGGCGATGTCCTGAAAGACGATCCGGCCGGCGCCCAGGTTGAGGTGTCCCACCTCGGAGTTGCCCATGAGTCCCTCGGGCAGGCCCACGTCGCCACCCGAGCAGGCCAGTCGGCCATGGGGGTGTTCGGTCACCAGCGCACGAAACCGCGGCACTTCCGCCTGTTCGATGGCGTTCGCCGGATCCGGGATCGGAGAGAAGTCGGAGTGGCCCCAACCGTCGAGCACGACCAGTAGGACCTTCTGCATCCGGATGGGGCTCCAGCATTCGGGGAATCGGCAGGCGCCCGAATGTAATCGGCCCCACGAGAAGAAGGGAGGAGCGTCTTGCTCCGGCCGTGCCCCGCCGACTACCGTCGCTACGCCTGCCCTGTCCCATCCCGGCCCCACCAAGGACGCTCATGTTCCGCTCCACAAAGCTCCTGGCCCGCCTCCTCCTGCCCTTCCTGCTCGCGGCGAGCCACCCCCTTCGCGCCCAGACCGGGACGCACTTCGATGTGCTCATCGAAGGGGGGCACGTCATCGACGGAACGGGCAACCCGTGGTTCCAGGCCGACGTCGGGATCCGGGACGGCAGGATCGTGGCCGTGGGACGCCTCGCGGGGGCGACCGCCGACCGATCCATCGACGCGACCGGAAAGATCGTGGCGCCGGGCTTCATCGACTCGCACTCCCATGCCGACGATGGCGGCGCCCGCGAGGGGGGGGCCACGATTCGTACAGACTCCCTTCGTCGCAAGGCCATGCCCAACATCGTAGCACAGGGCGTGACGACGGTCGTCGTGAATCACGACGGACGCTCACCATGGCCGATCGCGGAACAGCGCGACGCCCTCGTTCGTCAGGGCATCGGGGCGAACGTGGCGCTGATGGTCGGGCATGGGGAGGTGCGCAGCCGGGTGATGGGAGACGACGTCGAGCGACCGTCTACGAACGACGAGCTGACCCAGATGCGCGCCCTGGTGCGACAGGCCCTCGAGGAGGGCGCAGTCGGGATGAGCGCGGGGCTGGAATACGCGCCGGGGCGCTGGAGCACCGTCGACGAGGTGGCGGCTCTCGCCGAGGAGCTCACGCCCTTCGACGCCGTCTACATCTCTCACCAGCGCAGCGAAGGGGCAGACCCGATGTGGTTCTGGCCGAGCCAGGACGAGCCCGGCCCGCCCACCCTGATCGATGCGATTCTCGAGACCATCGAGGTCGGTCGCCGTTCGGGAGCTCGCGTCGTGGCCTCGCACATCAAGGCGAAAGGAGCCCACTACTGGGGAACGAGCAACACGGCCATCCAGCTCATCGAGCGCGCCCGCGCCGAAGGGGTCAGGGTGTGGGCCGACCAGTACCCCTACCCGACATCCGGGACCGACGGCAACACCGTGCTCATTCCCCGGTGGGCGCTCCAGGATGAAAACGCTCGAACGCGGGAAGACGCCCGCCCGCCGGCCCAGGTGCTCGAGGCCCAGTTGGCCGACCCCGTCGCGGCCGAACGAATCCGCCTCGACGTGCGTCACGAGATTCGACGCCGAGGGGGAGCCGAACGTGTGGTGGTCTTCGAGTATCCCGATCCCGATCTCGTGGGACTCTCCCTGGCCGAGGTCGCCGCCCTCTGGCAACTCGACGAGGTCGAGGCGGCACTGCAGCTGCAGCTGCGGGGCGACGCCGAGCGAGCGGGCGGCGGGCGGCTTCGAGGGTTCTCGATGTCGGAAGACGATGTCGAGACCTACGCGGCGCTTCCGTGGGTCGCCACGGCCTCCGACGGAGGACTGACGCACCCCGACGACGGGGGATCGGTTCACCCCCGCTTCTACGGCACGTTCCCCCGGAAAATCGCATGGTACGCCCGTGACCGGGGCGTCCTGGAGGTGGAAGCGGCCGTCCGGTCGATGACCTCGCTGCCGGCTCTCCTCATGGGATTCCGCGATCGCGGCCAGATCCGGGAGGGGTTCCGAGCCGACGTGGTCGTCTTCGACCTGGCCGACCTCGAGGACCGCACGACCTTCTTCGAGCCTCACGCGTATCCCTCGGGAATCGAACACGTGCTCGTGAACGGTCAGCCCGTCGTCGAGGCCGGTCGACTGACCTGGGCCCTTCCGGGCGAATTGATCACCAACGGACGGGGCAAGCGCCCCACTTCGCAGCCCGACGCCTTCTGACCGGACGATTCGACTCGATGGATATTCCATGGCAGGACATCGGCTCTCGAATCGAGAGCCTCTTCAGCGCGAGCTTCAGCATCGGCGGTTCGGCCGTGACCATTGCCGACCTCCTGGTCGTGATGGCCATTCTGTTCGCGACCTGGGCCTTCTCGCGCGTGGTTCGCAAGGGTCTCGAGCGCTTCATGCGCCGACGAGATATCGGCGACGAAGGCACGGTGGCCGTCGCGCTCCGAATCATGCACTACGGCATCATGGGTATCGGGCTGATGACGGCGCTGTCGCAGGTCAACATCAACCTTTCGGGGCTGTTCGCCGCGGGGGCCGTCTTCGCGGTGGGGATCGGATTCGCGCTCCAGAACCTCTCGGAGAACTTCGTCTCGGGCATCATCCTGATGTTCGAGCGCTCCATCAAGCCGGGCGACATCGTGGAGGTCGACGGCTACGTGGTGCGGGTCTTGAGACTGGGCATGCGCACGACTCTGGCGCGGAATCGCGAAGACGAGGAGATCCTCGTGCCGAATTCGCACCTGGTCGCCGCCACCGTGAAGAACTTCACGCTTCACGACACCGTGCTGCGCATCCGCGCCGACGTGGGCGTCGAATACTCCTCCGACATGGCCCGCGTGATGGAGGTGTTGCACACCATGGCCGAGGGTCAGCACTGGCGCCTCAAGGAGCGCGACCCCGTCGTGATGATGACCGGGTTCGGCGCCTCGTCGGTCGACTTCGAAGTCAGCGTCTGGACCGACGATCCCTGGCTTGCGCCGCGCCTCCGCTCCAAGTTGCTACAGGGAATCTGGTTCGCACTCGCCGAGGCCGACATCACCATCGCTTTCCCCCAGCTCGACGTACACTTCGACGCCCCCGTGAGCGAGGCCCTCTCCAGGCTGCCTCGGGCGTCCTGACGTGAACGACGTTCTTCACGACCTGGAGCTCCTCTTCAGGTCCCGCCACGGTGTCGTGCATCTCGACACCCCCGAAGAGGAGCGGGCACGTGGACTGCTTCACCACGTGGCGCACCGCCTGGCGATTCCGTTCTTCACCTGGACCCGATCGAGGGGGCTCTCCCGGGCCGGCCTGAAGGGCTCGGTCTATGGCACCGACGACCCTCTCAAGGCCTTCGAACATGTGGCCCACGCCAGCCTCGATGCCCTCTACCACTTTCAGGGCGTGTCGGCCACGACCCTCCAGGACGACCTTTCGGCAGCCTGGCTCCGAGACTGCGCCGAGGCGCTGGGTTCGCGGGCCGGAGCCATCGTCCTGACCGGCCCCGATCTCGAGATCCCAGGGACGCTGACCGGCGTCGTCACGCACGCCTCTCTCCCGGGGCCTACCGAGACCGAACTCCGCGACCTCCTGGGACAGGTGGTGCGCGACGTTTCTGCCCGTCGCCATGTCTCGATGGACATGGACTCGGAGGGGATCTCGCGACTGCTCCGCCACCTGTCGGGGCTGACCCTGATGGAGTCCGAAAAGGCGCTCACACGGGCCCTCGTCGAGGACGGCGTGCTCGACGCCGACGACATCGCTCGTGTCGCCGATGCGAAGAAGTCGCTCGTCGAGCGAGACGGGCTTCTGGAGTACACCCCCGTGGAGGCCTCGATGGCCCGCGTGGCCGACCTCGCCGGCTTCAAGGCGTGGCTCGCCCATCGCACGGCCGTGGTGCGCAATCCCACCAAAGCACGGGAGGCGGGGTTGCCGTTCCCGCGCGGCGTGTTGCTTCTGGGCGTGCCCGGCTGTGGCAAGAGCCTGGCGGCGAAGGCGGTCGCCGCGGAATGGAATCTGCCGCTGCTGCGGCTCGATCCCTCGGGGCTCTACAACAAGTACATCGGTGAGAGCGAGCGGAACTTCAAGCGGGCCATGCAGACGTCGGAACGCATGGCCCCGGTGATATTGTGGATCGATGAACTGGAGAAGGCGTTCGCGGCCGGAGGATCGGAAGACGGGGGCGTGTCACAGCGGGTTCTCGGAACGTTTCTCAACTGGATGCAGGAGCGGAGCGGCGACGTCTTCGTCGTGGCTACCGCGAACGACGTGAAGCGGCTCCCCCCCGAATTCCTTCGCAAGGGTCGATTCGACGAGGTTTTCTTCGTCGACCTGCCCGACGCGACCACCCGCGCCGAGATCCTTCGCATTCACCTCGAGTCGCGCGGCCAGGATCCATCGGCTTTTCCTTTGGAGGCCCTGGCCGCTCGATCCGACGGCTTCTCGGGCTCCGAACTCGAGCAGGCCGTGGTTTCCGTGCAGTACGCGGCCTTCGCCGAAGGGGGCGCAATCGGCCCCGACGCCCTCGCCGCCGAAATCGACCGCACGCGGCCCCTGTCGGTCACGATGGCGGAACCCATCGCTGCGCTGAGGGCTTGGGCACGCGACCGCACGGTTTCCGCCAACTGACCCATCCAGAGGCTTATGACGACTCGATCCATCATGGTCGCCTCGGCGGCGCTCTTCGGCGCGGTCGGGGTAGCCTTCCTGTTCGCTCCCCTCGAGACGGCCGCCTGGTTGGGCCTCGGTGCGTCGAGCGACAATGAGTCGACGCTCACCTTGGTGGGAGCCCTCTGCTTCGCTTTCGCGTTTCTCGACTGGAACGGTCGCAGTGCGATCTACGGCGGCATCTACGGTCGCCCGATCGCCATGGCGAACCTCTTCGCCGGGGTCTTCCTCTCGCTCCAGCTCGCGCAATCCCAATGGAGCCGCGAGGCTCTGGCGACTGGTCCCCGGGCTGTGGGGTGGGCGGTATCGCTCCTCTTCCTGGCCCAGGCCGTCGCCTTCGTGGGCGTGGTCTTCAGCCGTCCGTGGGTTCGCACCCAGGCACCCTAGAACGACCGGGGCCGTCCCCTTCTCAACCTTCTCTCGAGGCCGTTCGATACTCGACCAGAAGGGGGACTACGGACTGTTCACGAGGAGTTTCGACGGTGGGAGCTGCGCGACCGGGTACACAACGTCTAGCGGGAGCTCCGCTCGCCGCGGCCGGGTTTGCCGCCGTCTGGACCCTGGGATGCCAGATTCCGCCCGCCGTATCGGACGCGGGCGACCTCGGTGTCGAGGTGTACGATACCGCCCTCGCGGCCTGCCCCGGCGCCTTCGCCCCCCGCGGCGTGCAGGTCGACACGCTGATGCGGGGGCTGGAAGCACCCTGGGACGTGACCTTTCTCCCGGACGGCCAGGCACTCCTCACCGAACGGCCGGGCAGAATTCGGCGCTGGTCGCCGTCGCAGGGGCTGGACCCCGAACCGTGGGCCGTTGTGACGGGACTGGCGAGTGACGAGGTCGGCCTCATGGGGATCGACTCGCGCACCGGCGACGACGGATCGGTGCAGGTCTACGCCTCGGCCGTCGTCGACCATACCGAGGCCCCGTGGCTGGTTGCCCGCGCCAAGGGATTGGCACGGCGAGCCGCACGCCTGCTCACCCCCACGGGAGGGCAACCTCGAACACTGCAGGTTCTTCGGTACACGGTCGAGCCGGGAGATCGATACGGGGGCACCCCGGTCTCCCTGCTCCGGGTCGTCCCGGTCGGCGAGCTCCACGGGGGCGGCGCGCTATCGATCGGGGCCGACGGCCTGCTCTATCTCACGAACGGCGACGGGGCAGACCCCCGGCGGGCGTTCGACCCGAACTCGGCCGCAGGAAAGGTGTTGCGATTCACCCTCGACGGCGCGCCGGCGCCTCTCCACCCCACGGATGAGATCCCTGCGATGGCGAGTGGAATCCGCAACAGCCAGGGGTTCGGCTGGCACCCGACCACGAATCAGATGATCCTTCTGGACCACGGACCGTCGGGAAGGCCCGACGAGGGCGGACGAGCGGGCAACGATGAGTTGAACGTGGCCGCGTTCGGCGACAACTTGGGCTGGCCCGTCGCGGCCGGGGCGAGCCGAGGTGGTGGCCTGGTCGGAGCGGCGGTGGAGTGGACTTCGGGGATTGCCCCGGCCGGTCTCGCCGTCGCATCAGAACCCCACGGGGCCTGGGGCCGCGGAGTCTTCGTGACGGGCCTGAAGGACGGCAAGCTCCGACGGCTCTCGTTCGACCCCGAAGATCCCTCCAGATTCCGATGCGAGGAGCCGATTCTCGAAGGAGGCTTCGGGCGGCTTCGAATGGTGGCTGTCGCGCCCGACGGAAGCCTCTGGGTTGGCACGAGTAACCGCGACGGCCGAGGGGGACCACGGGACGGTGACGATCTCATACTACGTGTGCGCCCGACGAGCGACGTGGCGTCGGGAGTCGAGGAATAGAATATTGAGCTGTCCCTCGAGGAGCACTCGATGAGTCTGCAGGATCGCAAGGTCGGCACGCCGGCTCTCCCCTCTCACCTCGACGGTGCCATCGCCGTGGTGGGCCTCTCCGTGCATGTCCCTGGCGCCGACGACCTCGACACCTTCTGGCGGAATCTCCGCGATGGGGTGGAGAGCGTATCGCACCCGACTCTCGACGAGATGGCGGCGGCCGGTGTCGCCGCAGATCAACTGGACGACCCCCGATACGTTCGGGCCGGGGGTTTCCTCGAACGCATGGAGTGGTTCGACGCCGGCTTCTTCGGTCTGAGCCCGCGAGATGCCGCGGTCATGGACCCCCAGACGCGGCATTTCCTCGAGTGCTGCTGGCACGCCCTCGAACACGCCGGTCACCCACCAGAGGCATTCGACGGCAGCGTCGGCGTCTTCGCCGGGGCGGGGGCCGGCCAGTACTTCTGGAAAAACGTGGTGCGCGACCCGGAGCTCATGGCGAGCGTCGGGTACTTCCTTCTTCGCCACACCGGCAACGACAAGGACTTTCTTTCGACGCGGGCCTCCTACGAGTTCGACCTCACCGGCCCGAGTCTGAGCATACAGACGGCCTGTTCCACCTCTCTCGTCGCCATCCACTACGCCTGTCAGAGCCTCCTGTCCTGGGAGTGCGACATGGCCCTGGCCGGAGGAGTGACGATCGAGCAGCCCCACCGCCACGGCTACCTGTTCGAAGACGGCGAGATTCTTTCGCCCGATGGACATTGCCGGTCGTTCGACCACCGAGCCGCCGGCACGGTCTTCGGGAGCGGCGCGGGCGTCGTGGTATTGCGACGCCTGCCGGAAGCCGTCGAGGCTGGAGACACGATCCACGCCGTCATTCGTGGCTCCGCCGTGAACAACGACGGCGCGGGCAAGGTCAGCTATCTCGCGCCGAGCGTCGATGGCCAGGCGAAAGCCGTGGCCGAGGCTCTGTCACTCGCCGACGTGAACCCGCGGTCGATCGGTCTGCTCGAGGGGCACGGCACCGCCACCCCGGTCGGAGACCCGATCGAGGTCGCCGCACTCACCCAGGCCTTTCGGCTCGGGACGCCCGACATCGGCTACTGCGCACTGGGGTCGATCAAGTCGAATATGGGCCATCTCGATACGGCGGCCGGCGTCGCGAGTCTCGCCAAGGCCGTCCTCGCCCTTCGCCATCGCACGATCCCGCCGACCGTGCATTTCGAGGCCCCCAACCCGCTCCTCGATCTCGACTCCTCACCGTTCTTCATCAACGGCGACGCCCGTCCCTGGCCGGCGGGTTTGGAGCCGCGGCGAGCTGGCGTGAACTCCCTCGGTGTCGGGGGCACGAACGCGCATGTAATTCTCGAGGAGGCCCCCGAGATCGGCCCGTCCGGGCCGGCCCGGCCCTTTCACCTACTCACGCTGTCGACGCGCTCCGCGCCGTCGGTCGAAGACGCCGCGCGAGGGCTCCTCGAACATCTCGAGGCCCACCCGAACGACTCGCTCGCCGACCTGTCGTATACCCTGCGGGTGGGCAGACGGGCGTTCTCCCATCGACGGGCCCTGGTGTGCCAGACCGCGCACGAGGCGGTCGAGGCCCTGGCGACCGGCATGGGCAGCGGTCTGACCTCGGCCGAAGCCCCGTCGAATCCACGCGAGGTGGCCTTCCTGTTTGCCGGTGGCGGCGCCCAGTACCCGGGCATGGCCCGGAGCCTCTACGAGAGCGAGCCGGTCTTCCGCGAGGTGGTCGACCGCTGTCTAGCGATCCTCGACGGGGTCGTCGACTTCGATGTGCGCCCCCTCCTCCTCGCCGGCCCCGACGCCGACCTCGACGCCGCGTCGGCGGCGCTTCAGCGACCCTCGCGCGCTTTGCCCTGCCTCTTCACCGTGCAGATCGCTCAGGCCCGCCTCTGGATGAGTTGGGGCATCGACCCCACCGGGATGGTGGGTCACTCCATGGGGGAATACACCGCGGCGTGCCTGGCCGGGGTCTTCTCGTTGGAAGACGCGCTGTCCCTCGTGAGTCTCCGGGGACGCCTGTTCGAGACCGTCGAGCCGGGGGCCATGCTCGGCGTCGGCCTGGGAGAAGAAGCCCTGGGCGCCCTGCTGGGAGACGACCTCTCGATCGCGGCCGTCAACGCTCCGGAAGCCACGGTTGCCGCCGGACCGGTCGCGGCCGTGGATCGACTCGCCGAACAATTGAGCGCGGCCGGCGTCGACACGCGCAGGATCCGCATCGAGGTGGCGGCCCATTCGCACATGCTCGACGGAATCCTGGACACCTTCGGCCGCCACCTCGCCTCGCTGCGGCTGTCGCCCCCGTCTCGACCCTTCGTGTCGAACCTCTCGGGAGCGGTGGCCGGCGATGAAGTGGCCCGCCCCGAATATTGGGTGCGGCACCTCCGGGAGACGGTTCGCTTCGCCGACGGCATCGGCACGCTTCTCTCCGACCAGGGTCCTCTGCTTCTCGAAGTAGGACCCGGGAGCACCCTCGCCACCCTCGGGCGAATGCACCCGATGTGGACGTCGGCTCAACCCACGCTGGCCTCCCTCCCCGGTCCCCGGGACGACGACGACGCACTGGCCTTCATGCTGGCGACGCTCGGCGCCCTCTGGACCCACGGCGTCGACGTCGACTGGGCGGGATATGATGCCGATCAGCGGCGCCGGCGGGTCCCGGCACCGCTGTACCCCTTCGAGCGAAAGCCGTACTTCGTGGGGCCGCCCATCGACCGGGCGAGCGACGCCGGGTCGCCGGCTCTGGGGTCGGCCCCCGCTGTGGCCACCCGTGACGGTCGCATCGCGAGGCTCGACGACTGGGTTCATCAGCCCACCTGGACCCCTCTCCCGCCCGCAAGTCCCGCCGCCGAAGGCCCGAAGGGACCCCTCCTGCTCCTCGTCGACCCCTCGGGACCCGCGGCCGACCTCATCGGGCTGCTGAGCGACACAGGGGTCGATCTCGTGGTCGCCGCCGCGAGCACCGACTTCAGCCTCGGGAACTATCCGATCGACCGCGCCCACGTGCGGCTCCGGCCAGACGTCGCCGAGGACTGGGGTCGATTGTGGCGGTGGTGCGCCGAAGAGGGTCCCGGGCTCCCCCACACCGTCGTTCACGCCTGGTGCCTGACGGCGTCGGGCCAGACCATCGACGCCGCGGCCGCCGAGGAACGCGCCTTCTTCGCCCCGTTCCATCTCCTGCGCACTCTCGAAGAGGTGAGCCCGGGACACCCACTCGACCTCGTGGCGATCGCCACCGGCGGGCTGGCCGCCTCCGACGAGGGGCTCGTTCCGGAACACGCGCTGATCCAGGGGCCGATCCGGGTCGCGCCGCGCGAGATCCCGTCGATTTCGACTCGCCTCATCGACCCGGGTGCCCTCCCCGCCCCCGCCGTCCCCCGCCTCGACGTCCTGAGACGACTGGTCGACGAGGTGCGCGACGTGGAGGCACCGCCTTCGGTGGCCTACCGGGGAGCGGAGCGACTGGCGCCATCCCACACCCGCGTGCCACTGGCCGACCCCGGCCCCATCGACGGCTTGACCGACCACGCGGTCGTGCTGGTCACGGGTGGCCTCGGTGGAATCGGGCTGGCCCTGTCGCACAGTCTCGCCTCCCGTCGGCCCCTGCGCTTCGTTCTCACGAGCCGCTCGGGGCTCCCTCCCCGCCCCGAGTGGGACGACTGGCTCGCCGCCCACGGCGATGATGACAAGACCACTCGGGCGATTCGAGACATTCGCGCCATGGAAACGATGGGTGCGGAAGTCGAGGTCGTCGCGGCCGACGTCACCGACCCCGGCGCCATGCAGGGTGTCGCCGACCGGGCCCGGGAGCGGTTCGGTGGCGTCGACGTGGTCGTTCACGCGGCCGGCATCCTGGACGACGGCCCGCTCCTCATGCGCACCCCCGAGCAGATTCGCCGTGTGCTCTCGCCCAAGGTGGCCGGCGCGCGGGCCCTCGATCGTGCCGTGGCCGAACTCGACCCGGCTCTCTTCATCGTCTTCTCGTCGGTGAGCGCCGTGCTGGGCGCGGCCGGGCAGGTCGACTACGCGGCCGCCAACGCCTACCTCGACGCCTTCGCCCGGGAGCGGCAACACCGCACGGGTCGTCGCACGCTCTCGCTGGCCTGGGGTGCCTGGCGCGACGTGGGAATGGCGGCCGAACTCGCCGACGCCGCGCACTACGGTCCGACGCCCGGCGAGGAAGCGAGTTCCGGCGGGACGGAGCCCTTCGACCACCCCCTCTTCGAGCGGCGGCTGACTCTTTCCGGCGGAGCCGAGGCATTCCGGGTCACCTTTTCGTGGGGTCGCCACTGGATGCTCGACGAACATCAAACGCGTGAGGGCGAGCGGATTCTGCCCGGCTCCGGTTATCTCGAATTGATCCAGTCGGCGCTCGCGCTGATCGACGGCCCGGCCAACCCGGTGGTGCGCGACCTGACCTTCCTGAAGCCCTTCAAGGTCGCTGAGGGGGAGCGTCGGTTGCTCGACGTGGTGTTCGAGGAGTCCACGTCGGGACCGCGCGTCGTGGTTCGAGGCCATAGCCCCGATGAAGCCGGTTGGACCGCTCACGCCACTGCTCGCATCGAGCCCGGTGCCGCTCTCGCGTCCCGAGAGGCTCTCGATGCGGTCGTCGCTCGCGTGGGGCGGCCCGTCGACATGCCCCGCCCCCTTCACCCGGTCATGGACTTCGGGCCGCGTTGGGACAATGTGGTGGCGGCCTCCCTGACCGGGGGCGAGGCCCTTCTGGCTCACCGACTGCCCGACGCCTTTCACGACGACCTCGCCGGGTCCCACCTTCACGCCGCGCTCTTCGACATGGCGACGGCGGGCGCACCCGATCTCGTGCCCGGCATCGATCCCGAGACCGACTTCCTGATTCCGGCCGGCTACGGCCGGGTCAGGGTCTTCGGCGCTCTCGGAGCCAGCCTGACGAGCCACATTCGGCTTCGCGACAGCGATGGCGTCCTGGCCTCGTTCGACGTGACCGTGTACGGAGACGACGGTGCGGTCCTCGCCGAGGTCGATGACTTCAGCATGATGAAGGTCGATCGCAACGCCCTGTCGGAGCACCACGACGAGAATCACGAGCCCGACTGGCTTCGCGACGCGATCACGCCGGCCGAGGGTGCGGAGCTGTTCCGGCGCGTCATCGCCCGCCCGGGTGCGCCGCACCTGCTGGTCGTGCCGCGGCCTCTCGAGGTGCTCGCAGCCGAGGTCGCACGAGCCCGGCCGCCTCGCGATCGCTCCGCCGCGCCCCCTGCGCCAAGCCGAGTCCTGCTCCCCGAGGTGGCCGACGCGCTCGCGGCCCACGATGCCGTGGCAGAAGCGGCGGTGTTGGGCTCCGACGACGAGATGGCAGGCCCCAATCGGCGCGTCGCGTTCGTGGTCTACCACCCCGGTCGCCAGGCCACCGTCAGCGAGCTACGCCGCTTCCTGCGCGCAGGCATCGATCGCTCGGCGGTTCCACAGAACTTCGTCGAGATGGTCGCACTGCCGCGTCGGGCCGACGGCGAGATCGCATCAGACGAGCTCCGTGATCCGTTTGCCGCGGCCGACACCTTCGTACCCCCGCGAACCCCGACGGAACACGCCATCGCCGAGATCTGGAGCGAACTCCTCGGGCTCGAACGGGTCGGCATCCACGACAATTTCCTGGACGCGGGTGGCCATTCCCTGGTTGGCATCCGGGTCCTGTCGCGAATTCACAAAGCCACGGGTGTACGACTGGAGGCCAACGCCCTCACGCTTCAGACCCTCGAACAACTCGGTGCCGAGGTCGATCGGGCGACGAGCGACGGAGCCGCCGCATGAACCCCTTCTACTTCGGACGCTCCGAGCGGCCGTTGTTCGGACTGTTCACCCGCGGGCAGAGCACGGCTTCGGCCGGTGCCGCCTCCGGCCGGGCCGTGCTGCTCTGCCACCCCATCGGGTCGGAATACATGCGGGCCCACCGGGCCTTCCGCCAGCTCACGACCCTGCTCAACCGGGCGGGTCTCGACGTGCTCCGGTTCGACTACTCGGGCACCGGTGACTCGGCTGGAGACGGAGACGAGGCGACCTTCGACGACTGGCTCGACGACGTCGATTGGGCGATCGACGAACTGATGGACACCGCCGGGGTCGACACCCTCGACGTGGTCGGCCTCCGCTGGGGCGCCACCCTCGCCGCCCTCGCCGCCCGATCCCGGGACGAGATCCGGCATCTCGTCTTGTGGGATCCGGTCGTGTCTGGGGCGTCGTACCTCGAGGAAGTGCTCCCGCACCCCTGCCCCCAGGGCACGGTGGGCATCGAGGGGTATCCCTTTTCAGCGAGCCTTCGAGCCGGTCTCGAGGGCATCGACCTGCGTCAGTCGCTGCGAGAGGGAACGTCGCCGAGCCGCACCAGTGTGGTGGTGTCGATGGATCATCCGGAATTCCAGGCGTTGACCGATCCTCTCACCGCACGAGGGGATACGCTCGCCCTGGACATCGTGCCGGCCCCCGGGAGTTGGTCCGACGTCGACCCCTTCGGAGATGCGCTGATTCCCCAGGACATCATTCGGTCCATCGTCGACCGACTTCGTGAAGGAGCCTAGCGTCGTGCACCAGCTACCCTTCACCCGATCCGACGGTCTCGTCTTGCCCCGGTTGGGATTCCGGCGCACCATGAAGTGCTGCACCCCTGTTCCGGACCGCCGATCATGAGAGAACGCGCACTGGTCTTCGGACCTGCGAACCTGGTGGGGATTCTCACCCAGCCCGATCCCGAGGTCGCCCTGGAGGGTGCCCCGGCGTTCGTCATGCTCAATTCGGGGATCCTGCATCGAGTCGGCGCGAGTCGCACTCACGTTCGCCTTGCACGCGCCCTCGCGGCCGAAGGCTTCACGAGCCTTCGATTCGACTTCTCCGGAATCGGGGATTCCGAGGTGAGGCGCGATGCGCTCCCCATCGAGAAGCGGTTCGTCAGCGAATCGCGAGAGGCGATGGACTACCTCTCGTCGGCCATCGGCGCCGACCGTTTCGTGCTCGGCGGTCTGTGCAGCGGCGCGGACGGAGGATTCTTCACCGCCCTGGAAGACGACCGAGTGGTCGGCCTGTGGCAGATCGACGGCTTCTGCTACCGCACGCCCGGCTACTACCGTCGCCGCTACCTCCCCAAACTCGTCGATCCGAAGGCCTGGGCTCACTCCATCAAGGTGCGGGTCGCCGCCGAAGAGGTCGGCGATCGAGATGAGGAGCAGTTCGTGAAGCCGGAATACCGTCGAGTCTTCCCGCCGAAGGAAGTCGTGGGCGAGGGGCTCGGATCCCTTCTCGATCGCGGCGTGCGACTGTACTTCTTGTTCACGGGCGGAATCGAGGAGTACAACTACGCCGAGCAACATGCCGAGACCTTTCCTGAACTCCAGCTCGACGCGCGGGCCACGCTCCGGTACGAACCGGAATCGTCGCACATGCTCAGCGAGCTCAGGCACCAGAGGCTGTTCCTCGACGACGTGGTCTCCTGGGCTCGGCAGATCGACGCGACGCCCCGCGAGCCCGCTGGCGTCTGAGACCTCGCCACCGGGCCGCAGCAGGATAGGGCTCGGCGCCGCCGCCGTGTCGCTGGCGGTGTCGGCCGCCTGTTCGGGCACCGCCCCGATCCCGAGGAGCTACGACGCCCCGTTCGCCCTCGAGCCAGTCGAGATCGATGGACGCCTGGCGGAGTCCATCTGGGCCCAGACCCCTCTCACCGAGGCCTTCGTCGACATTCGCGGACTCGAGGGTCCCGACCCATCCTGGGCCACCCATGCTCAGATCGCCTGGGATGACCACTTCTTGTACGTCGGCGCCACCCTCGAGGAGCCCCATCTCTGGGCGACCCTGACCGAGCGCGACGCGATCATCTATCACGATCACGATTTCGAGGTGTTCCTCGACCCCGACGGCGACGGGCTCGAATATTTCGAGATCGAGATCAACGCGCTCGGCACCATCTTCGACCTCGTGCTCGACCGCCCCTATTCGGAGGGCGGTTCGGCCGACATCGGCTGGGACGTGCAGGGGTTGAAATCGGCCGTGCATCGGTCGGGAACGCTGAACGACGCGACCGACATCGATCGGGGTTGGACGGTCGAGTTGGCCATTCCCTGGGTAGCGCTCGGCCTGACGCGGCCCTCACCCGGCGACGTCTGGCGGGTCAACTTCTCCCGTGTACAGTGGCCGCTTCGGCACACCCCCGGTGGCCAATACGTGCGCGATGTAGAACCTTCGTTCGAGGTTCACCACGAAGACAACTGGGTGTGGTCACCTCAGGGAGCGATCGACATGCACATTCCGGAGCGCTGGGGACGAGTACGATTCGTGGGGGGGGCGTGAAGCGCCTCGACTTCATGCGATGGGCGGGGGCGTCGATCGCCCTCGGCACGATCCCGGGCTGCTCGAACCCCGACGGAGAGCGCCTGCCCGCGGCCGACGGCACGGAGGCGGAGGCCTTCACCGCGTGGACGTGGGTGCACGGCGACCGCGACCTCGCGCCCGACGAGTGGCGCGGCCGGTTCGCCCGCCTCGCCGCGGCCGGCATCGGCTCCGTTCTCGTGGGTGGGGGTGACGTCGACGTCGTTTCCGACGCGGCGCGAGCCGAAGGGCTCTCGTTCCATCGATGGTACTGGACCCTCAATCGCAAGGACGACGTCTGGGCGAAGGAGAACCACCCCGAATGGTTCACGGTGCGGAGAGACGGCCGATCGTCTCTCGAGCATCCGCCGTACGTGAACTACTACCAGTGGGTGTGCCCGAGCCGCCCCGAGGTTCGGGACTACCTGGTCGGGCAGATCGCCGCCCTCGCCGACGACGCCCGGATCGACGGCGTGCACCTGGACTACGTGCGCCACTGTGACGTCATCCTGCCGCGGGGTCTCTGGGACACCTACGACCTGGTGCAGGACGTCGAACTGCCCGAGTTCGATTTCTGCTACTGCGACGTGTGTCGCGAGCAGTTCATCGCCTTCGACGGGCGGGATCCCGTGTCGCTCGCCGACCCGAGCCGTGATCCGATCTGGCGGCGGTTTCGCTGGGACTCCGTGACGGGCCTGGTGCGAGGGCTGGCCCAGACGGTGCATTCGCGCGGCAAGCCGATCAGCGCCGCCGTCTTCCCCACCCCCGAGATCGCCCGCACCCTCGTTCGCCAGTCCTGGGACGAATGGCCGCTCGACCGCTTCTTCCCGATGCTGTACCACGCGTTCTATCTCGAGGACCTGCCCTGGATCGGAGCGCGAGTCCGCGAAGGCGTCGACGCGCTGGGTGATGGCGACCGGCGTCTGAACGCCGGACTCTACCTTCCCGATCTGACGCCCGAGGCACTCGCCGAAGCCATCGGCCTCGCTCGGTCCGGGGGGGCTTCCGGCGTGGCGCTCTTCGAATCGGAAGGGCTGAGCGACGCCCACCTCGCGGCCCTGACCCGTGCGCTGGCATGAGCCCCGGACGCCCGACCAGGGGCCCGACCGGGGCCCCGACCAGCCGCCCGTATCGGCCCGACGACCTGGACGCCTGTCTGGACGTGTTCGACAGCAACGTCCCCGAATCGTTCGATCTCGACGAGCGGCGCGAGTTCATCGAATACCTCCAGTCCCTCCCGGGGCCGTACCTGGTGCTCACCGATGATCGGGGGCGGATTCACGCCTGCGGCGGATGGGCCGCCGCCGAAGAGTCCGGCTGCGCCGATCTGTGCTGGGGCATGGTGCGGCGCTCGCTCCAGGGGGAGGGCTGGGGGCGTGCCCTCACCCTCGCGCGGCTCGAGGGCATCGCCGCAGTCCCCGAATGGACACGGGTGGCGCTGCAAACGAGCCAGGACACCGAAGGGTTCTATCGGCGACTGGGGTTTGTCGTGGTCGAACGGGAGGTCGACGGGTTCCGACCCGGCCTCGATCGGGTCGTGATGCACGGCCCGGCCCGGCCCGATCCCGAAACGCCACCTCCCGACGCGTGACCCTGCCCTGAAACTCCGATCGGGCTTCGTCCGTAGTACAATTCTGTACGAGTAGTACAGACGACGACCCCGACCCCGGACGCTCATGCCGAAGAGCCCCCGCGACTACCTGCCGCTCAAGCAGGCGCACTACCTGATCCTGCTGGCACTGACCTCCGGCGACATGCACGGATACGCCATCAAGAAGGCGGTGGCCTCTCGCACCGAGGGCGCGGTGCGGTTGGGCGCGGGATCGCTCTATCGCTCCATCGGGCAGCTCCAGGACTGGGGGCTCATCGCCGCCTCGCCATCGCGGCCGGCACCGCGCCTGGACGACGAGCGCCGCACCTACCTCGCGCTCACGGAACTCGGGCGCCGGGTCGCCGATGCGGAGACCGACCGGCTGGCCTCCCTCGTCGCCCACGCGAGGGCCGCGGGCCTCGGCGGAAACGCCGGATGAACCGCCCCGCGCCCCTTGTGCATCGCGCGCTCCTCCGCCTCTACTCCGCCACCTTCCGCCGCGACTTCGGCCCCGACGCGCTGGAGGCCCTGAGCCGGGACCTCGCGGCGACACCCCGCGGCTTCGTGGGCTGGGTCAAGCGCAGCGCTCTTCGCATGGAGTTCGCGGCAGACGGGATCGGAGACCGCCTGGACCGCCTTCGCCGCGTGCTGGGCGCCGACGGTGAGGGGTTCTGGAACGGATGGACCCAGGACGTCAGGCTCGCCCTGCGATCGACGTCGAGGCGGTTCGGCTTCACCCTGGTCGCCGTCCTTTCGCTCGCCATCGGTGTCGGAGCCAACGGCGTGGTCTTCGCCTTCGTCGACACCCTGATGATGAGAGACATCCCGGGCGTCGCGTACCCCGAGCGCCTCGTGGAGTTGAACCTCAGTCTGCGGGGGCAGACGTCCGGGGGTTGGGACTACCCCGACTTCATCGACGTGCGGGCCGGCGTTCCCCAACTCGAGTCGGTCGCGTTGTTCGAGCGTGGGCCGGTGAGTCTGTCCGACGACGGGGAGGGCCGTCGCCTCCTGGCCCTCTACGTCACGTCGGGGTACTTCCCCACGGTCGGGGTGGAGATGGCGCGCGGCCGAGGTTTCACCGAGGAGATCGATCGCCTGCCCGGTCCCCACCCGCAGGCGGTGGTATCGCACGCGGCCTGGCTCCGCGAATTCGACGGCGACCCCGACCTCGTGGGAAGAGTCGTGCGCCTGAATCGCACGTCGTACACGGTCATCGGGCTGGCGCCGGAAGGCTACCGCGGAC
>CBDUEZ010000020.1:0-23585 GCA_965366355.1 uncultured bacterium | reverse complement strand
CGTCAGGAGTGCGGCAACCAGGCTTCCCAGTAACGTGCGAAGGGACTTCATGACGGTGGGGTCAGGGAGAGTGCGGAGCATCGGCCGCCGGCGCATCCGGAATGTCGGCCAGTGCGATGGACTCGTCGATGAGCATAATCGGGATGTCATCCCGAACGGGGTAGGCCTGCAGGCCGTCGTCTCGAACGAGAAGACCGTCGATCGGGGTCGTGACCGCGTCTCCGCGGCGATTGACCAGCACACCGGCCTGAACGGCTTGATTCACGCGCGCCAGGACACCCGCCTCCGCGAGAACCACCGGTCGGTGGGTCTCGGGACAAACGAGGATGTCGAGCAGTTCGGTGTCGAGCACAGGGCGCGTTCCCGTTGTCGTGAGCCCCGTAAAGGGGCAAGCGGGCATAACCTAGCAGCGCGATCGTCCCTTGGCGAGCGGGGAGCTACAGATCGTGCGGTGAAGGAACGGGTGTTTAGGTGATCGGTACAAGTAAGCACCTCGGGATCCCTCTGCAAAGAGCTTTCATGACCCACCCCAGAACGCACCGTCCCCGTTCGTTTCGACCCTCCGGGCGAGGACTCGCGGGCCTTCTCGTCGCCGCCTGGGGACTCGCCGCTTGCCGTGCCAGCGCGGCCGAAATGCGCCCCACCGGGGGCCCGCCGCCGGATCAGGAATACGCCCGCGTGGTTTTCGGCACCGACACCGTCATCGCAGAGATCGCGTCGACGCCGCGGGCTCACGAAATGGGCCTGATGTTTCGCGACTCCGTTCCCGCGGGAACGGGGATGCTCTTCGTCTTCGAGGAAGAAGAAGTTCGGGGGTTCTGGATGGACAACACGTACGTCGATCTCGACGTCGCCTTCATCGACGCCTCGCACCGGATCGTGGGTCTCGATCAGCTCGAAGCGCTGGACAAAGAGGTGAAGGACAGTCCCAGCCCCTTCATGTATGCGGTCGAAGTCCCCAGGGGATGGTTCGAAGCCCATGGAGTGTCGGTCGGCGACTCGGTGGTGATCGAGAGCCCGATCCCTATCTCCGACCCACCGCGGTGAGAATGCGGGCGAGGGCTGCCACGTCGGCCTCGTCGTTGTAGACGTTCGGGCTCACCCGCAACGACGTACCCCGGATCGACACCGAAACCTGCCCCTCGTCCAAGCGGGACTTCAGGTCGGCCAGGTCCACCCCATCAGGCATACGAAGCCCGAACAGATGCGGGCTGCGCCACTTCGGCTCTTCGATCCGAAATCCAGCCCGCGACGCCAGCTCCCACAGAGGCTCCGAGATACGGGCCGTGTATTCGGAGATCGCCGCCGGCGTCCACTCCAGTACCAGGTCCAACCCGGCCACCGCCCCGGGCAGCAACGCAAAGTTCGAGCGTTCGCCCACGTCGAATCGAACCGCGCCGTCCTGGTAGCGATCCTCGTAGTCGACCAGACCCCCGAAGTTTTCGCTTCCTGCTCGGGCGATCCACGTCTCCTCCAGGGGGATGCCCTCGTCGAACCGGGGCCCGAACCACCCGAGGGCGACGGAATAGGGTCCCATCAGCCACTTGTATGCGGCGCCGACGACGAGGTCGGGCTTCACGGCTGCGACGTCGAACGGAACCGCCCCCAGCGACTGGGTCCCGTCGACGATCAACGCGGCCCCCACGCTCCGACAACGCCGACCCACCGCCTCGAGGTCGAAGCGTGTGCCGTCGGTCCAATGCACCGTGGGGAGGGCGACGATGGCCGCCTCGGGTCGGATGGCGTCGAGAAGCGCCTCGTTCCAGGCCGCTCCGGGTGACGCCGAAGGGGGTCGTGGGACCGTCACCAGCTCGGCTCCGGCTTCTTCGACCACTCGCCGCCAGGCATACACATTCCCCGGAAACTGCTCGTCGAGCACGACGACTCGTTGCCCGCGCGCTACCGGGAGATTCCGGGCAGCGATCGCGACGCCGTACGAGACCGCGGGAAGAATCGCCACCCGTTCCGGCGCGCCCGACACCAGGCGGCCGAATCTATCTCGAGCCTTCTGCGCGGCTGAAAAGAAGGCCTCCGGCGCCACCTTCGACGGCACTCGCTTCGTGCGCAGTCCCTCGATGACCGCCGCCTCGACCGAATGGGCCAGGGGCGACATATAGGCGCAATTCAGATAGTGCAGACCGGGCGGAAGCTGGAAGGCCTCCTTCTGGCAGCGAAGGGCATCTGGCACCGGCTACAGTCCCAGCCAGTAGTTGACCTTGATCATGAAGACATTGTCGGCGGGCGCGTCGAAGAGCGCACCTACATCGCGGCCGAGGTCGAACGACCCGTCCCGGATGGTCCCCCGCTGTTGGCGCTGCCAGACGAGAAAGACGGTCGAGCCGGGCCGGTATTCCCAGCGGAGCACCGCATTGCCGATCAGCGAGCGCTGATTGAAATCGCGGTCCGAGAAGCTGAAGTCGGCACGACCATCGCCGTCGAAGTCGGCGTTCTGCGTCACGGCTCCGTCGTCACCCGTGGTCGCACAGATCGACCCGCCGCCGCAGATCACGTCGTCGCCGACGGTCGAGGCGGTGCCAGGGGTCAGCTCGACGAAGTCGTAGCTGAAGGGTGATGCGAGCTGACGGTAGCTCACGTAGTCGCCGCTCGAGAGCAGCGGCTGCGCGAAGAGCTGAAAAGTCAGCGCGGGAGAAAGACTGACGTCGAGACGGGTCTCCATCGACAACGTTGTGCGCTCCAACTCGGCGAACAGATACCGGCGCCCATAGGTGGGATCGAAGGCGAGCGTCGAGGTCGAGGTCACGTATTGCGACGCATCGGTTGCGCGCGACCAGCGGGGTTTCATGCTCACTTCGACCCGCGGTGAGGGCCGGAACGAGGCCTCGGCGTTGACACTCCAGTTGCCGCCACTGCCCCGGAATCCCTCTCGGTACTCTCCTCCCGCTCCGAACCCGAACGCCTTGCGGCGATCCGAATTGAACCGGAGGGACGCCCGCGCCGAGCCCGGATCCATCATCACGGGACCCCCGCGCGTCGTGTTGCGGGAATAGGTGTTGGGGTTCAGCGAAACATCGGCGTTGAGGCCCCACCAATTGAGGAGCTCCGCCCGCGTGTTCAGGTTGAAGCTCCCACTGGTCTGAGCATACTTCCACGAGTCGAGAGACGTGACGTCGTCGAGCGCCTCGTGGCTCCAGTTGTGGAAGGTGAAGAAGCTCACGTTGTAGCTGCGGAACAGGCTGCCCGGCTCGATCTCCCGATAGTTGAGACGGAAGCCGGCGTCGAGCTTTTCGCTGTTCTGACTGAAGCCCAGGTCGTTGATCTCGAATCCCGACGTGACCTCGCCAAGCCAGAGTCCACCGGTCCAATGCTGGCCGTTCTGCTTGTCGATCTGAAGTCGCCATTCCAGCCCCGACAGCGAAGTCGCCGTCGAATCGACCGAAAGGCGGGTCGCATCGGGGCGATGGAAAAGGTGATTGCTCGCGCGCTGCACGCGGATCATCGACAGCGAGTCGCCTCGCACATGGCTGCCGGCGAAGAACCCCTCGACCTTCCAGGCGCGGTCGGCCCACTGGTGCTCGAAGTTCATGCCGAGCGTCACGGCCGACGACGAGAGGAAGTCGAACTCACCCGACTCCGGCAGATCGCGTCTCGCAACCGTGGCGATTCCGCCCACCTGGGTGAGGCCGCCGCGAAGATCCTGCTGTGCACGAACCACCCCGTATTCGGAGCGGGGTTCGACCAGGTAGGGCTGAATGCCCGTGGCGTCGTCGGACGCCATCAGGGCCCGCCCACTCTCCTGGTCGGTCATGGCGATCAGCCCGCCCACCGAGAGCCCTGAAGCGGTGCGCCCGGTCAGCTTGGCCGCACCGAGGATCGTCGCGTTGTCGGGCCGATCGACGAACGACGCCCCCGACGGACTCCCGCCCTGCGGTGCGCGACCGACGCGGCGCGAGTAGAAGAGGTTGTTCTGGCGGCCGGACAGGGTGAAGTCGAGCACCTGGGCATCTTCGACGAAGAACGGGCGACGCTCCTCCTGGAAGACCTCGAAGGCGCTGAGGTTGATGACGGCCGGGTCGGACTCGACCTGCCCGAAATCGGGGTTCAGCGTGGCGTCGAGCGTGAAGGCAGACCCGAGGCCGAGGCGCAGGTCCACTCCGGTGCGGCCCGTCGCGTCGGTGCCGTCGAAGAAGGGATTGCCCTCTTCGGTCGGGCCGCGATGGACGGAACTGAGCACATAGGGGCGTGCTTCCATTCGACGCACCGACGTCGGGATCTGCACGCCCTCGAGCGTCCCGAACTGACTCACCATGCCATTGAGCACGCGCGACTTGAGCGAAAAGTAGCTCAACTCGTTCGACGCGAGCCGGCGCCGGGAGACGTTGATTCCCCAGGTCTGGAGATCGCTACCGGCGTCATAGCGAATCTGCGACAGCGGAATCCGCATTTCGACGTTCCAGCCGCCCGCGTCACGCGTGACGGCCGACTCCCACACGGCGTTCCACGCGCCGTCCATCTGCTGATCGGCATACAGGTACTCGTCGCGCTGCACGTTGGCGGCGCTGACCTGAAACACGTAGCCGGTGCGACGGTCGAGATTGGGATCGAGCTGGATTCGCACGAAGTCGAACTGCCCCTGCTCGTCGCGGCGAACCAGTTGGTCGGCGATGCCGTCGGGATCGTCGTCGTGCATGCGCGCGGCGACGTAGAGGGCATCGTCGGAGAACACGAACCGAACCTCGGTGTCCTGCTCGGCCGGGATCCCCTCCACCGGCTCACCCTGGATGAACCCCTTCCCGACGGGGACCAAGGCCCAGGCCGCGTCGTCGAGGCGCCCGTCGACGTCGATGGCCCCCTCGAGAAGTCCGGCCTTGAGAACGGGCCGCTCGAGCGCGGGTCGGCCACCGGAACTGCCGCCGTCGCCGTCCTGACCCAGGAGAGCAACCGGAGCGGCGAACAGGAACGCGAGCGAAGTAAGCGGTACCAATCGAAGCATGATATCACCAGAAAAACGCGCACGCCCACCCCGGTTCTCGTTTGCGGGAATCGGGACGTGAAGCAGCGCGGGAAGGCCGAGTCGAAGGGCCCGAGCATGGGCCTGCGCTAGTGAGACACCGTCTCTGCGCAAAATGTTTACCGGCCGGGGCTCGCTCAGACCTGAAAAATGGCCACCACCGACATCAGTCCGATGAAGACCCCGAAAAGGACCGTCACCGCAACGCCGGCCGATCGTTTGGGATCGAACCGGGACATCGCCAATCCGAGGACGGCGAAAGCCCAGAGCGCGAAAAGATCGAGGCTCCCCAGAAGGGCCGCCGGATACCCGTCGAGAAACGGGAGGAACGTGCCCACGCTCAGCACCAGTTGGGGATCACGCTGGGCGATTCTCAGGGGCAGAATCAACACTCCCCCGATCGCCACGATCAGCAGTGAATGCGAGGTCGCCGAAAGAACCTGGCGGAAGCGCACGTCGTCGCCCAGAACAAAGGCGAAAATCCCCGTCGCGATGCCCGAAACCACAAAGGCCCACACGAACCAGAAGAGCACCCCCCCGATGGCCCCGAAGATGCGGAAGACGTTTCCCCCCGCCTCGAGCCCCTCGGGAACGGGCTGACCAGCCTCGAGCATCTGGGCCCGAAAGAACTCGGCCCAGACATCGACGGGAAGGGCCAGAACGCTGATCACGACCAGGATCCCCCCGAGAACGAGGGTCATGAACCAGAGCGGGCGGTCGCGCAGGCGGTCGAACAACTGAGCCGGCGAGAAGAAGACCTGCACAGCCCGCACCGGGAGCGACGGCGGTCCCGACGAGGTCGACTCGATCGAAGTCGGCTCGGTGAACTCGGGGGTCAATGCCATCGTCGCCTCCGGTGCGGGGTGCAGGGTGTATGGGCGTTCGGGAGGTCAGCCGCCCTCGGCCAACCTCAGATGCTGAACGACCACCATGTCGAGACCGAACGGCATCGGAGCCACCGAAACCTCCATCGTGCCCCGGAGACGAGCCTCGACGTATTGTTCCACGACGAGATTCCGGCCCGCGTCCCATAGATAGAAGCCGTCGCCCTCGCCGCTCACGTCCTGCCGAATGTCGGCTCCCTGTTGCGACATCATCGAGGTGCGCTGGTCATCCATCGTGAAGGAGACGTTCAAGAGCGAGCGACCCCCGACCACCGTGTCTCCAACCGCGGTGAACACGTAGACCGTCGTACCTTCGTTCGTACCGGCGTCTTCTTCAGTGCGAATCGACACCGTGTCGGTCCACGTTTCGCCGGCCATCACGGCCCGGCCGGGCAGCCTCGGGAAGAAGCCCGCCGCCATGGCACCCGGACTCACGGCCTGCGCCGCGACACCCCCGATGGTCGGGGCCGAAACCAGAGTGCCGGCACCCGTTCGATCGATGGTGAAGACGATCGGGCCTTCGATTTCCGACTCGTCACCGCGCTGCGTGCCCGCCATCGGGTTGCTGGCGGTGATCTCGAAATCGCGGTAGGTGGCGGTCACCTCGACGGCGTCGCCGGCTCCCGCGTAGGCGAGATCGAGCGTCGCCGCCATGGCGACGGTGACGTCCATCATCTGGCCGCCCATGTCCATCTCCATCTCGACCGTGTCGCCCTGGATGTACGTCGCGGCACTTCCAGGGGGCACGGAATAGGCAAGAGCGGGAGGAGCGGCCATTTCGCCGGGGGAGGCCGTGCCGCTCGCGCACGCGGCCAGCGGCGCGACGAGGAGGGCGGTCGAAGCAAGGGCTCGCAAACGCATCAATCTGACTCCAGAGGATTTCGGGTCGGTATTGCTTGAACGAGCCGACGGCACGCCGTCGCTCGGGTGGTACAGTATCGTGTACGGTCGAAGGCAACGGAATCTTCGCGAAGCTCGTACCTTGGCCACCGAAGTGCACCGAGGTTATCGTCAGGATCCTGATTCAAACCTGTTGTGAAGAGGTCGTCCCATGTCGCTCCGCACCAATCCCGACCGTATTCTCGATAGCATCGACCGGGCCCGGAGCCGGGACGAGGCTGCCATGCGCGGCTCGGAGCGGCAGGCCTCGGGCCGAGAGCTCGACACCGAGGTTCCCGATGTCGATGCCACGACACCGGAGCGGATCAAGCGGATCTTCAAGGCCGTCGAGCGGAGCTACACCGCCTGCGCGCAGTCTGCGGCCCTCGGGCCACTCGCCCAGCGCTTCCAGGCCGTCGGAGATGTGAGTGATCACCACGCCGTCGGCGACGTGAGCCTCGCGATCCGGTATCTCGATCACGCGCGACCCGACGACTTCGGAATGATCCCGTTCGAGATCGTCGACAACGATCTGACCGAGGCTCGCAAGGCCACCAAGACCACCCGCGCCGACGTCAACGCCCTGCGAGTTCTTCGCGGCCGACTGCGCGAAGGGGTCATGGGTGCCTGGAAGAAGATCGAACCGCGGGTGCGCGACGCACTCCGGGATCGCGCCGACATGGGGCACATCGAGATCCAGGTGACGGTCGACATCCGCCCCGTGGAATCCTGAGCGGTATCGCGCTCGTTTTTCTCGACGGTGTCGGTATCGGGCCAGCCGACGCCGAGATCAATCCGTTCCTCCAGGCTCGACTCCCCGTCTTGTCGGGCCTGTTGGGTGGACGCTTGCCCTCCCTCGATGTTCCTCGAATCGGGGACCCCGGGCAGTCGGGTGTCGCCTTCCCTATCGAGGCCACACTCGGTGTGGAGGGCCTGCCCCAGAGTGGCACGGGCCAGACCAGTCTCCTCACCGGAGAAAACGGCGCCGAGCTTCACGGAAGCCATTTCGGACCGTGGGTGCCGGTGCGACTCCGCCCGCTGGTCGAATCCGGCAATCTGCTTTCCAGGGCGGTGAGGGCGGGGCGTTCCGCGGCCTTCGCCAACGCCTATCCGAAGGACTGGCCGGGCACGACCAAACACGGGCGCCGCGTAGCCGGCCCTCCCCTCGCAGCCAAAGCAGCGGGCCTTTTGACCCGTGACCACACGGCGCTCGGCCGCGGCGAGGCCGTGTCGAGCGGGATCGTCAACGACGGGTGGCGCCGCTGGCTCGGGGCCGGCGTCGTTCCCGACATCAGCCCCGAGGGTGCCGGAGAGACTCTGGCCGCGATCGCAAACGCCCACGAACTCACTCTCTTCGCGCATTATTCGACCGACACGGCCGGGCATCGGGGCGGCATGCCGGGTGGGGTCGCGGCGCTGGAGAGGGTCGACGCATTCCTCGGTGGTCTCATGAGTGCGCTCGCGTCTGATCGTACGTTGCTGATCGCCAGCGACCACGGGAACATCGAAGACGTCACCGGAGGACACACGCGGAATCCGGTGTTGGGTGTGCTGTCCGGGCCCGCCGCGCCCTGGCTGTCGAGCCGCATCGTAAGCCTCGTCGACGTGACCCCCGCCGTTCTCGAGTGGCTCGGCGTCGTCGACGACAAGGCTCATTCCGGTATCCTCTCGCCCTGACCGTCGCATCACCTTCGTCGCGTGACCACGACGAGCCCCCCCGCCCCCCCGAAAATTCTCGGCCACCTCCTGGTCGACGCCGGCCGAGTCACCGACGAACAGGTCGACGAGGCGCTTCAGCTGCAAGCCGGGAGCGGACTCAGGCTGGGTGAGTTGCTGGTTCGAAAGGGGTGGGTCGACGCCGAGACCATCTCGAGACTTCTCGCCCGACAGCTCGGGTTGGACTACGCATCGCCGCCCCTCACGCCCGAGCCCCGGGCGGCGGCTCTTCTCGACGGGGACCATGCCCGAGCCTCGTCGGTCGTTCCATTGCAGGCGGGGCCCCGGCGCATGAGGCTCGCGATGTCCGACCCGCTCGATCTCGACACGGTGCAGGATGTCGCGTTTCGAACGGGACGCCGAATCGACGCGGTCGTCGTCTCGCCAGCCACACTTTCGTCGGCACTCGACGTGGCCTACGGAGGAGAGTTGGAGCGGATCGCTGCGGGAATCGACTCCGACGATTCGGCGGCCGACACCCACGCGTTGGAAGAGGCGGCCGCTGCCGCACCGGTCGTACGTCTCGTTGACCAGATCCTGGCGGAGGCCCTCCAGGACGGCGCGTCGGACGTGCATCTGGAGCCCGAGGGAGACGTTCTGAGGGTGCGACATCGCATCGACGGCATTCTCAGGACGACCCACGAACTGCAGGCCGGCGTGCGAAACGCCGTGCTGTCACGACTCAAGATCATGGCGGGAATGGACATCTCCGTGCGTCGAAAGCCCCAGGACGGCGGCTTCCCGATGACCCACGGGCCTTCGTCGCTTTCGCTGAGGGTGTCGACTCTGCCGGTGGGACGAAGTGAGAAGGCGGTGATTCGCATACTCGACCCGTCTCGTGTTCCCGGAGGGCTCTCTTCGCTGGGACTCGCGTGCGAACAACTTTCCCGGCTGGAGTCCCTCCTCGACGCCCACCAGGGGGTGGTCCTCGCGACGGGCCCGACGGGGTCGGGCAAGAGCAGCACGCTCAAGGCGGCGCTGGGGGCGGTGGATCGCACACGACTCAACGTCGTGGCCCTCGAGGATCCGGTGGAATACCGAATTCCCGGCGTGGTCCACGTCCAGGTCGCGGTGCGGGCCGGGCTGACCTTCGCCTCGGCCCTGCGCGCCGTCCTCCGCCAGGACCCCGATGTGATCATGATCGGCGAGATCCGAGACCGCGAAACCGCCGAGATCGCCATGGCCGCCGCGGTCACAGGGCATCTGGTACTGTCGTCCCTCCACACGACCGACGCACCCGGCGCCATCGCGCGCCTCCTGCACATGGGCGTGCCCCCCTACCTCGTGGCCGCCGGCCTCGCGGGGGTTGTCGCCCAGCGGCTCGTTCGCATGGTCTGCCCCCGGTGCGAGGGTCAGGGGTGCGCCGGCTGTCGAGACGGCTTCGCGGGTCGGACCGGAATCTTCCAGGTGATGACGCTCGACGAACGCCTTCGAGAGGCCGTTGCGACCGGCGCGAGCGCGGCGACACTGCGACGGTTGGCCCGGGAGGCGGGCATGGGCAGCCTTGCCGACGATGCGCGCCGAGTGGTTGCCGACGGCCGGACCCTTCCGCACGAAGCCGCTCGTGTGCTGAGGAGTGACCCGGCGGCCGGCCCACCCTGCCGAGGATGCGGCGGCATGGTCCAGGCCGACGCGAGGGCCTGTCCCTGGTGCGGTCACCCGCAGGGAATCTGGTGTCGCTGTGGCGTCCGGGCACAAGCCGGCTGGCGGTACTGCCCCGCCTGCGCCCGAGCCATGTGACGCCCCTCTAGGCGCCGCCGCGCTTTACCCCGCGGATCAATCGGCCGACGGGATCACCGGCCGAGGGCCACATCACGCGCTCCGAGACTCGATTGAGCGCAAAACGAACCTTCACGAAGTCCCGCCCCACCCGATCGAACACGCGGCGTACGCCGAGCGCCTCGGCCTCGTCGCTGCGCGCCGCGGTCGAATACCCGGAGGCGCCCATCTGGTCGAAGTAGCTCATCGAAGGGGCCCCCCGATGCCGATGGCGGCGTTCGAGGTAGTCGGGAAACAATCCCGCCATCCACAGCGAATAGTTGCCGAGGTGCGACCGCAAAAGAAATGCCCGCCGCGCATCGGCGGTGCGGAGATCGGCGATCAGGTCGACCAGATAGAAATATTCGGTGTCGTCGTCGTCGCTCGGCCGATAGGCCGCCCGCGCACGTCCGAAGGCGAGAACCAACGAGGCCACGAAGTCGGCGGTGGCAGAATCGTCGACGCCGCTTTCGATCAGGGCCTGTCTCACGAGCACGAAAAAGACAACGGACGGAGCCACGCGGACGTCGGGGTCGGTCAGAAGCGCGTTTCGAACCCGCGGGTCATCGAGGAGGGCGTCGACTCCATGGTCTTCCAGCCGCTGCCGCGCAGCCTCCCGCAGCTCTCGGTCGTTGCGACCGAGCAACTCCACGAGATGAAGGGCATCTTCGCGTGTAATCGAAGCACGAATGGTCGGTAGGATCATCGGGGTATCCTCGCTTGCCGCGAAATCAGCACCGCCTCTACCTTCGTAGGGCCTTGATCGGCCGCTAGTTCCAGTGTTCCCCAGCTTCGGGTCGCCACGCAAGCGTTCTCGGCCACCAGGAGGTGGCGATGGTCCGCATCACGAGCTTCCGCAGTCGTGTCTTCGCCGCCCTCCTCGCGGTGGCAGTGGTCCCTACCGCTCTGGCCCTCATCGCCGGGGCGCTTGCGGTACGACAGGTGAGCTCCACGACGGGCACACTGGGCCCCTGGGACGCCGTCGCCGCCTCGGGTCGGGAACTAGTATCGGCAGCACGATCGGCTTCCCCCTCCGACTCGGTCGTGGACCGCGCCGCCACGGCCCACACCGAGGCCTTATCGGCCAGCGTGCGCCAGTCCCGGCTCTATTCTCTGGTCGCCGACCGCGCCGCCCGACTGCTTCCCTGGGTCGCGCTGGCGGCCACATTGTTTCTGAGCGGCTTGGCCGCCTGGGTGGCGCGCCTCCTCGCCCGAAACTTCTCCGCGCCGATCCACGAGCTGGTCGACTGGACCGAACGAATCGCCGCGGGCGAGCCGCTCCCGCCGGATCGCGGTCCCGGATCTGGCGTGCGAGAGTACCGCGTGCTCCGTCGGGCGCTCCGGACAGGGGCGGCTCGGCTCGAGGCCGCACGGAAGGAACAGGTGGAGAGTGCTCGGCTGCGGGCGTGGACCGAGATGGCCCGGCGAGTCGCTCACGAGATCAAGAATCCGCTGACTCCCATGCGAATGAGCGCGTCAGCCCTGGCGCGGAACGCCGACCCCGCGGTGCGAGCCTCGGCGGAGATTCTGCTGGAAGAGGTCCAGCGACTCGACGATATGGCCCGCTCCTTCGCGCGCTTCGGTCGTCCGCCCGACGGCCCACCGGCGGCGGTCGACCTCCTCGAACTCGGCAGGAGCGTCGTGGACGCCCACGACTCGCCCTCGATTCGAATTCGATTCCGGGCTTCTCCCGGGGTGCCCCGAATCCATGGACACCACGATGTGCTGAGGCAGGCTCTCCGCAATCTCGTGGTCAATGCGATCGAGGCCCTGTCGGAGGGAAGCGGATCTCAGATCGAGGTCGCCATCACCTCGACGTCTACCGAGGTGCAGCTCCTCGTTCGAGACGACGGACCGGGGCTTCCCACCGAACTCATCGATGATATCTGGCTCCCCGACGTGACGACCCGCCGCCGAGGGTCGGGGCTTGGACTCGCGATGGTGCGCCGGGCTGCCGAAATCCATGGCGGGACCGCCATCGCACGCAATCGGCTGGAAGGTGGGGCGGAATTCGAATTGCGCCTTCCCCTGACGCCGATCGTTGGGCCCGCGGAGTCGACAGGAGAGGTGGCTGCATGGACCTCCTGATCGTAGACGACGAAGGCAACATTCGGCGGGCCCTCCGGGCGCTGCTCGAGTCGGAGGGTCACCATGTGCGGGAGGCCGGATCGGCCGAGGACGCTCTGGATGAGGCCACCGCGCGTTCGCCCGACGTCGTGTTGCTCGACCTGGCTCTTCCCCGCATGAGCGGCCTCGAAGTCCTGCCGCTGATCCAGGAGGCTGCTCCGGCGTGTGCGGTGGTCATGATGAGCGGCCAGGCGTCGTTGGGCGACGCCGTCGAGGCGACCCGACTCGGGGCGTTTCACTTCATCGAGAAGCCCCTTTCGCCCGAAGCCGTCCTGCTCACCGTCCGAGGAGCGGGTGAGGTCGTTCGGGCACGGGACCTGACCCGAGCGCTGCGTGAGGAGCTGGGGCCCGAAGCCGAGCTCGTCGGTGAGTCGCCCCCCATGGAGCGGGTGCGCACTCTGATCCGTAAGGTGGCTCCCACCGAGGCTCGAGTTCTCATATCTGGTGAGAGTGGGACCGGAAAGGAACTGGCCGCCACCGCCATTCATGGCCTGTCGCCCCGCAGAGCCGGCCCCTTCATTCGAGTGAACTCGGCCGCGATCCCTCGCGACCTGGTCGAAAGCGAGATGTTCGGGCACGAAAAAGGGGCGTTCACAGGGGCCACAGCGAGACGAAGGGGCCGCTTCGAGCTCGCCGACCGAGGCACGCTGTTCCTCGACGAGGTCGCCGACCTGGGCGCCGAAGCACAGGCAAAGTTGCTACGGGTACTCGAGGCCGGCGTCGTGGAGCGGGTGGGCGGTCAGCGACCCATCGAGGTCGATGTGCGCGTGCTCGCAGCCACGAACCGGGACCTGCGCACCGAAGTCGCCGAAGGCCGCTTCAGGGAAGACCTGCTGTTTCGGCTCGACGTGGTGCCCCTGGTGATGCCACCGCTGAGGGACCGCGTGGGCGACCTCCCGTTGCTGGTCGACCATGCTCTTCACAGACTCCGACGGAGGCACGGCCTGCCCCCCGTTCGCCTCTCGGCCGAGGCGATGGAGGCGTTGTACGAGTACTCCTGGCCAGGGAACGTGCGGGAACTGCTGAACGTGGTGGAGCGACTCACGATCCTCCACTCGGGCGAAGACGTGGATCGAATCGCCGTAGCATCGGTGATCAGCGGCCCGATGGCGCCGCGCGCCGTCGTATTCGACCCCGATGACCGTCGCGATCTGCGGGAGCGCATCGACACCTTCGAACGCGCCCAGATCGAAGGAGCCCTCGCCGAGGCCGGCGGGAACGTCGCCGGAGCGGGTAGGCTCCTGAAGACCGATCGAGCCAACCTCTACCGACGCATGCGCCGCCTCGGACTTCGAGACGACGAGCCTTGAACAAGAGGGCCACACGCTGCCCTCGCCGCGGAGAGACCATGAGGACGAGATCCGCCACTTCCCTTCTGACCCTGCTATTGATCGCCATGGCGAGCGGACCGGCCGCTGCCGCGGCTCAGGCGCCGACGGGAGCTCCTGCCCTACCCCCCGAGTTCGTGGACGGGGTGCTGGAGTTTCTCAACGCCCCCACGACCACGCGACTCAATGGCCGAAGCCGCGTCGCGGCAGGGCAACGCCTGGTGGGCGAAGTCGGGATCCTGGGAGGAGACCTCGTGGTGGCCGGCACGATCGAGGGCGACGTCGTGCTCGTGAATGGCAACCTCACGGTCGAAGAAGGAGGTCGGATCACCGGCGACGTCTTGATCGTCGGAGGTCGCGTGGTCGCCGTCGCCGACGAGTCCATAGAAGGCGAGATCCAGGTCATGCCCGATCGCCTGCGCCTCGTCGCGAGGGGCGACGAGGTGATTCTCACACCAGCGTCTTCGGCAAGTCGGCGGGGGCTCTATCTCGGCGGCGCGCGCATCACCGTGCGGGCCGGCACCAACTACAATCGGGTCGAAGGTCTACCGGTGTTGTTCGGCCCGGTCTTTCGCACTTCGAGCCGAAACCCCCTTCGGGTGGAGGCGCTGGGAATCTGGAGAACCGAGCACGACCAGACCCGTGACGACCTGGGGTTTCGGTTCCTGGTCGATCAGACGTTCGGACCGCCCACGGCCCGGCTGGGACTGGGGGTCGGCGTCTTCTCTCAGGTCACGCCGGTGGAGTCGTGGCAGGTGGGCAACCTCGAAGCATCGATGTCGACGTTCCTCTTCCACCTCGACTACCGTGATTACTTCGAGGAGCGAGGGTGGAACGTGTTCGCCCGGGCACAGATTCCCGGCTCTACCGCCGAAGTGTCACTGGAGTATCGCAACCGCGACCTCACGACGCTGCCGACCGGCAGTCCCTGGACGTTGCGGCGGAACGATCGTCCCTGGCGAGCGCAGCCACTGATGCCGGAGGGTGAGCTCGAAACGTTGACGGCCGGTCTCGTGTGGGACGAGCGAAACGACCCGGAAGACGCCACCGACGGATGGTATTTCGATGGCCGGATCACTCGCGGCCTCAACGGTGAACTCCTTCAGCCGTCGGCGGTCGACGAGACTCTGTTGGCGTTGTATGCGCCCCAGGTGGTGGATCCGAACTTCACGGCGGGGTTCGTGGAGTTTCGACGGCACGCTCGCCTGTCTCCCGACCAGGACCTGGCTCTACGGGTCGTGGGCGGAGGATCACTCGACGGTGACCTTCCGCCGGCACCTTTCCAGCATGCGCGGGGTGGCGAGGGATCCCTACCGGGCTATCGGCCTTTCGCGCTGGACTGCGGGGCCCGTAGCGAAGTACTGCCCTACGTGCACCGGGGCACAGGCGAGGCAGAACCGGTCTTTACGCGGTACGGATGTGGCCGCGTGGTTCTCTTCCAGCTGCAATACCGCAGTCGCTTGAACATCGACCTCAGCGGCGGCGGCAATGGGGTCGGGTTCAACGAAGGGCGTGGCCTCCTGGACGGCATCGATCTGGACCCGTCCTGGCTCCTTTTCTTCAACGCGGGTCGCGGTTGGAGTCAGCAGGGAGATCTGCCCGACGAGCCCGCGGTCGCCGATATCGGCGCGGGAGTCACCCTCGGCGGACTCGGAGCCTACTGGGCCTTCCCGCTCAGCGGCGACAATCGACGCCTGAACTTCTTCCTTCGGCTGCAGCGGCGGTTCTGATCGACCGATGATCCGGCGCTCACTACTCACGACCACCCTCGTCGCCCTCGTGTGGGCGACCGCACCCCCGGCGCCCGTCGCCGGGCAGGGCGAGGTCGGGTCGTATATCTCGGTGGACCCGGTCACGGGCCGTGCCATGGTCGAGCTCGGGCGCCTCATGGAGGATCGATCCCTCGCGGACGCCATTCACCAGGGGCTCCCCCTGAGGATCAACGTCGAGGCAGAACTCTGGCACGACCGCCTCTTCGACTCGGAAGACGCGCGGGCGGAATGGAAGGCGAGCGTGGTGTACGACCCGGTCACGCTCCTGTACGACGTCGAGGTCTTCGGCCAGGAGCCGGTGAGCTTCCCCGCCCTCGCCGACGTGCGGGCACACCTTCAGGCGTCATTCGTTCTCGATCTGCGTCCCCGCCAGCCTGGGCGCTACTACTACCTGGCCGTGGTTGAAATGGAGACGCTCTCCCTATCCGACATCGAGGAGCTGCGCCGCTGGCTTCGAGGCGACCTGGCGGGTGCGAGCGGCGCCGACGACAACACCGACGGCGCCGTGGCGAGGGGGGTGCGACGCCTGTTCGTTCGCGCGCTGGGCCTCCCGACACGGCGAGTCAGACTCCGGACTCCCGCCTTCACTTTCCAGGGAAACGATCCGAGATGACCGGCAAAGCCGCTACCCCCGAACCGCAGCGGATCCACGAGTGCATCCATGGCATGCGAGACGAGTTCGTCGACTTCCTCGGCGGGCTGTGTCGCATCGAGTCGCCGACCGAGGACTCGTCGAGCCAGTCGCTCGTCCACGCCTGGCTCACGCCCGCCCTCCACGACCTCGGATACCGCACGCGCACGATCCCGGGTCGTGCGCGGGGGAGCCATCTACTCGCCATCCCCGAAGCCCGTGAACGCGGTCGGGCCCGGCAGCTCCTGCTCGGCCACAGCGACACGGTGTGGCCGCACGGGACGCTCACCCGTATGCCCGTGCATGAAGACGACGGACGGCTGTTCGGGCCGGGCACCTTCGACATGAAGGGCGGTGTGACCATGATGATCTTCGCCCTTCGGGTACTTCGCCAGCTCGATCTGCGCCCGCAGCTCACCCCCATTCTTTTCATCAACGCCGACGAGGAAGTGGGTAGCCCGGAGTCGAAGCGGCACGTGCGACGAATCGCCCGGCGGGTGGCCCGCACCTGGGTTCTCGAGCCGGCGATGGGCCCAAAGGGGTTGATCAAGACCGCCCGTAAGGGGGTGGGAAACTTCGAGGTGACCATCGTCGGCCGGGCGGCACACGCCGGCCTCGATCCCGAAGCGGGCTCAAGCGCCATTACGGAACTGGGCCACGTGATCCGGCGCGTAAACGAGCTGAACGACCCGACGAAGGGCCGGACCCTGAACGTGGGGGTGGTCCGCGGCGGGACCCGCCCCAATGTGATCGCCGCCGAGGCACACGCCTCGATCGACGTGCGGGTCACGACCGGAGACGACGGCGCCCTCGTCACTGAAACCCTCCTCGCCATGACGCCGATCACGCCCGGCGTACGCCTCGAGGTCACGGGCGGCATTCGTGCAGCACCGCTGGAGCGCACCCCCCGCAACCGGCGCCTGTGGAGCATGGCGCTCGAGGGGGCCGCCGATCTGGGACTCGAGGTCGCCGAGACAACGGCGGGCGGCGGATCCGACGGCAACACCACCAGTCTCTATACGGCCACGCTCGACGGCCTCGGCTGCGTGGGTGACGGGGCACACGCGGATCATGAGCATATCGTCATCGACGCTTCTCTCGATCGATGCGCCCTCCTGGCCAGGCTTCTCCTGGCTCCGGCCTGACGTGACGGCCGACGTGCAGATCCGCCCCTTGGACGGGATCGACGAATATCGGGCGTGCGTGGCCCTCCAGGAGGACACCTGGGGTGCCGGATTCTCCGAACGGGTCCCCACCGCGATTCTGAAGGTCTCGCAGATCCTCGGCGGCGTGGCGGCGGGGGCATGGAGCGCCGAAGGCCGACTCGAGGGCTTCGTCTTCGGGATGACCGGGCTTCGAGGCGGAGAAGTGGTGCACTGGTCGGATATGCTCGCCGTGCGCCCCGAGATGCGCGGCCGCGGTGTGGGGCGGGCGCTCAAGCTCCACCAGCGCGAAGCGCTTCTCGCACGAGGGGTCCGCACGATGCATTGGACGTTCGATCCACTCCGCACCCGCAACGCCCATCTGAATTTCGCGCGGCTCGGTATCGTGGCGACGGAGTACCGCCAGGACATGTATGGCGACACCGACTCCCCCCTCCACCGGGGTATCGGCACCGACCGTCTGATCGCCCTCTGGCTCATGGACAGCCCCCGGGTGCTCGCGCGCACGGCGGCGACCGAGGCCGGGGACTTCTCATCGATGCGCCGGGCTCCCGCCGTCGTCGATCGCGATCCGGAGTCCCCCGATCGTCCCACGAATCCCGACCTCTCCCGCTCGGAGGGCCGCCTGCGGATCGTCGTGCCGCCCGACATCGGGAGGTTGATCGACGAAGAACCGGCGCTCGCACGAGCCTGGAGGGACGCTACGCGCGCGGCCTTCTCGTTCTATCTCTCGCGGGGCTGGGAAGTACGGGAGTTCGTCCGGGATCTCGAGGCCCCTTCGTATATTCTGCAGCAAACCGAGGAATCGACGTGATCATCGACCGTGCCGTTCTGCGCGAAATTCCACTCCGGCTTCGGGAGTTTTTCGAGATCTCGAGTGGGGGGCAGCAGGACCGTCGCGTGCTCCTGCTCACGCTTCACGGAGAGGGCCTCGAGGGCTGGAGCGAGTGTGTCGCGATGGAGCGTCCCTCGTATTCGTACGAAACCACCGAAACCGCCTGGTATGTGTTGACGGAGCTGCTTCTCCCGGCCGTCGTGGGCCGCCCCTTCGAGACGGTCGAAGACCTTCTTGCGCCGACCGAGTGGGTGCGCGGGCACGGCATGGCGCGCGCGGCCGTCGAAATGGCGGCATGGGACTACATCGCTCGAGCCGAGGGCGTCTCCCTCTCGACCAAACTCGGGGGAGAACGCTCGGAGGTTCCGGTCGGCGTAAGTGTCGGGCTCAAGGCGACCGACGAGCTCCTCGTGGAAGAAGTGGGACGCTACATCGCCGAGGGCTACGCCCGGATCAAGATCAAGATCAAGCCGGGCCGAGACGTCGACATGCTCGCTCGAGTCAGGGACCGCTTCCCGCATGTTCCGCTGATGGCCGACGCCAATTCGGCCTTCACCCTGGCCGACGTCGACCGCCTGCGGGAGCTCGACCCGCTCGACCTCATGATGATCGAGCAGCCTCTGCGCTACGATGACATTCTCCATCACGCGAGACTGCAGGAGCGCATCGCCACACCCGTCTGCCTGGACGAATCGATCAAGTCCGACGGCGATGCCGAACTCGCCATCGCCCTGAGTGCGTGCAAGACGATCAACATCAAACCGGGACGCGTGGGCGGGTTTGCAACGAGCCGGGCGATCCATGATCGAATGGTCGCCGCGGGCCTCCCCGTGTGGTGTGGAGGCATGCTCGAATCCGGCATCGGACGGGCCCACAATCTCGCCCTCGCCTCGCTTCCCGGCTTCTCCCTGCCGGGCGACATCTCGGCGAGTCGGCGTTACTGGGAACGCGACATCGTGGAGCCGGAGTTCGAGGTCGTCGATGGAATGATGACGGTTCCGACCGGTCCTGGGATCGGCGTGGGCATCGACAAAGAGCGGATCGAGGGACTGAGCGTTCGCGTGGCCTCGTTCGGCGCCTGAGGTCGGCGCACACACGGTCAACTCCCGAGGTCGATGGCCGGGGTCGATCGTCGGGGTCGCCGCTCAGTCGTTCGAGATCAGCCCGGCACGGCGGTAGCTCTCGTAGAGCAACTCGACCGGATGTGCGACATCGAGGTCGCGCCCTTCTTCGCCGAGGAAGGCGGCGATCTGCATCATGCAGCCGGGGTTTCCCGTGGCCACGCAGTCCGACTCGGTATCGGCGAGGGCCCGGGCCTTGTCGGCGCCGATTCGGCCCCCGAGATCTGGATGCGTGACGCCATAGATGCCGGCCCCGCCACAGCATTCCGACGCTCGTTCGGCCGACCGCACCTCCAGCCCGGGGATCGCTCCGAGGACCGCGCGCGGGGCGGTGTGTACCCCCTGCGCATGTTCGAGGTGGCAGGGCGGGTGGTACACCACCGAGCCGTCCAACGGAGCGCCCTCGATCGGCCCGCGCTCTTGAAGCAGTTCCGTGACATCACCGCAGCGCCGAGCAATCTCCCGGCCACGGTCTCGCCACTCGGGATCGGTCGCGAGCCAGGCGCCGTACTCGCGAATGGCGGCGCCGCACCCCGCGGCGTTCACGGCGATGCGGTCGACGTCGGCGGCCTCGAAGGCGGCAATATTGATCCGCGCGAGACGGCGGGCGCCCTCCATGTCACCGGCATGGGCGTGGATCGCCCCGCAACACCCCTGCCCAGGCGCAGATCGAACCTCGAACCCGTTCACGCTGAGGACCGCCCGACTGGCTTCGTGAACTCGCCCGAAGAGGCCGGATTGCACGCACCCCTCGAGAAGGCTGGTCCGCACTCGGGTGGGGGCGGGGGTTTCGCCGTCTGAACTCGACGGTGCACGCGCCTCCCCGCCCGCCGATGTCTCGGCCCTTCCACGGTCCCCAAAGCGCGTCGATCGCCAGGGCCTGGAGCCGGCCAGCATCAAAAGAGCTCTTCGCACGGGCCCCAGCCTCCCCTCCTGCGGCAGACCGCGGGCGATCCAGCTCGCGATCCCCCAATCTCGGAGCCGGCGCCCGAGACCCAGGAATAGCCGGCTCCGCCGGGGCGTATCGAACACCCACAGGAATCCACGAGTGAGTCGGTCGGCCGGACGCACCTCTCGCGCGGTAGCACGCGCGTGCTCGAGGAGCTCCCCGTAGGGCACCCCCGAGGGGCACACCGGCTCACAGGCACGGCATCCCAGGCAGCGGTCGAGGTGCAGTTGGAAGGCGTCGGAGTCGGCCTCGATCCGACCCTCCGCCACCGCACGCATGAGGTGAAGGCGACCTCTCGGAGAGTCGGCCTCGTCACCCAATCGGACATAGGTCGGACAGGCCGGCAAACAGAACCCACAATGCACACAGGTGTCGAGTTCGTTCGTGAACTCGGCGAGCGCGGAGGCGAGCCGTTCGCTCATCGCCGAGCCTGCGCCGACCTGAAGGGGCCGTCGGGAAGGACCCCCGCAGGGTCGAACACCCGTTTGATCGCCGCGGCCCAGACGGCCGCGCCGGGCGAGAGGTGTCCCGCGAATCCATCCGGCGCCGCGCCCGGCGGGAGTCCCACCCAGGCGACTCCGCGGTCAGCGAGTATCCAGCCCCGCGACGCGGCCCCCGACTCGTCGGCACGCAGCCGGGCCTCCTGGATCAACTCGTCGATGCGGCCGGCTGGAGCGGCGAGTCGCACTCGAGCCCCCGATTCGGCGAGGGGGCGGCGAAGGGCGGCCCGAGCCGCGACCGCCGGCGCGCCCTGAACCTCGGTGGCTTCGATGAGGAGCGGGGCCGCCGCGTTTCGGAACGCCGCAACGGCGGCTCGGGACCCGACCGCCCGAACCGCGAGTGTCGCGCCCCCGGCCCCCCATCCGACCTCGACCGAGGCCGGGGCCAACGATAGTGCGGCGAACCCCGCCGCCAGAGTCGCCAGGGCCGCCGGTCTCTTCGCCGCAACGATCCAGGTGACATCCGCCTCGGGAAGCGGGTGCAGCCGCATCGTCACCGAGGTGATGATCCCGAGCGCTCCGCGACTGCCGATCACCGGTTTGAGAAGATCGAACCCTGCGACGTTCTTCACGACTCGGCCTCCCAGCCGAAGAATACGCCCGTCGCCCGTGACGAGAGTCAGGCCGAGCACCAGGTCTTTCAGGCTCCCATGGCTCCCGGAGAGCGCGCCTTCGATTCCCCTCGCGACGACGCCACCCACGTGCCCCGTGTCGAGATCAGGGGCGTCGATCGGGAGCCACTGGCCTGCTGCCGACGTGACCTCGGCCAGGCCGGTGAGCGTCATGCCGGCGCCCACCGTGATGGTCAGGTCGGCGGGTTCGTATTCGTGCACGGCGTCCATCGCGCTGGTGTCGATGCGTAGGTCCACACCCTTCGTCGTGGTGCTCCGGTCCGGAGCCACCCGCCACTGCTCCCGGGTCGCCCGACGCATCCACTCGGCGAGCGCGTCCGCGTGGTGTGGTCGGACCTGGCCCGGTGGCGACGTCTCTCCCTCGGGCTCACCAACGACCTCCAACTCCCTCTCACGCCGGGCGTCCGGCAGCACCTTCCCGGGATTCCATACGCCGCGTGGGTCGAACACCTCGCGCACCTGCGCCATCGCCCGCAATTCGTCGCGCCCGTGAACCAGCGACATATAGTCCCGCTTGTCGAGTCCGACGCCGTGCTCGCCCGTGATGGTCCCCCCGGCTGCGACGCAGGCCGCCATGATCTCGCGCGAGGCGGCCTCGACCCGCGTCACCTGTTCCGGATCGCGGCGGTCGAAAAGAATATTGGGGTGCAGGTTGCCGTCGCCCGCGTGAAACACGTTCGCGATCGGAAGGTGGTGCCGATCGGCGATCTCGGAGATCGTCGCCAGCACCGCGGGCAGGCGGGACCGAGGCACGGTCGCGTCCTGCACAACCATGTCGGGAGCCAGACGCCCCATGGCTCCGAACGCCTTCTTGCGCCCCTTCCACAACTGGGCGCGCTCGGCGGCCTCCTTCGCGCCGCGAACCTCGGTCGCCCCGTGCTCTCGACACAGGGCCGCGGCCCGTTCGGCGTCGGCATCGAGAGCCAGGTCGGGTCCATCGAATTCGGCCACCAGAACCGCGCCTGCGTCGCGCGGATATCCCGCCGCAAAGACGCTTTCCTCGACCGCGGTGATGGTCGCCCGATCGAGAATCTCCAATGCGGCGGGCAGGAGTCCCCCCGCGATGATCGCCGACACCGCGGCACCCGCCTGTTCGAGACGGGGAAACGCAGCCAGGAGGGTGCGCACGGATGACGAACGGGGCACCAAACGGAGCTCGATTTCGGTCGCGATCCCGAAACAGCCTTCCGAGCCGACGAAGAGGCCGGTGAGGTCGGGCCAGGGCGAAGAATCGGTTCCACCGAGTTCGACCACGCATCCATCGGTTCCGACCACCGTGAGCCCCGTGACGTATCGGCTGGTAACGCCGTATTTCAGGCAGTGGGGTCCGCCGGAGTTCTCTGCCACATTGCCCCCCAATGTGCACGCCGACTGCGACGACGGGTCGGGGGCATAGTGGAGACCGAAGGGCGCCGCCGCCGCCGAAAGGTCGGCATTCACGACGCCGGCCTGCACCCGCGCCCGCCGATTGGTGGGCTCGAGCGAAAGAATGCTCCGCATGCGGGCCGTGCCCATGACGACCGATCCGGGGCCGGCGAGGGCTCCACCCGACAGGCCCGTGCCCGCACCGCGGGCCACCACGGGGATTCCGGCGCCGTGCAAGCGCTCGACCGCCCAGGCCACTTCGTCGGTGTTCAACGGGAGAATGACCGCCGATGGCGTGCGGCGATGGTGGGGCAGGCCGTCAGCCTCATACACCAGCAGATGGTCCGGCTCGGTGAGTACCGCGCCGGGTCCGAGTCGGCGCCGCATATCGCGTACGAGGCTGGGCTCGAATGCGGGAAAGGGGTCGTCGGCGTGGGGGCTCACGCCGAGGACGATACGTCGCCTACACCAATCGTGTCTACATACTCCTCGAGAGCGGCCAGCGAAGCACGGGCCGCGCCGTCGAGTCCAGCGGGCACCAGGTCGCCGTAGACCAGATCGAATAGATCCGGGCCCCGAAGCTCGGGCTGGGCCCTGCGGAGCTCCGCGACTCGAGCGATCCGTCGTCTCCGGTGTTTCTCGAAGCGGTCGAGGGCCGACTCCGGGTCGTCGAGCGACGGACCGTGGCCCGGATGAATGACGGCGAGGTCGAGGTCGCGTAGGCGATCGATCGAACCGAGGTAGTCGGCCACACATCCGGAGTATTCACCGACCCAGGTGGTGTCACCGTACCCGAGAATGTGGTCTCCGGCGAACAGCGAACGGGTCTCGGGCCAGAGCCAGGCGAGGTGATCCCGAGTGTGTCCGGGGGTTGGGACGGCGCGAAGGGTGCCCCCGTCAAAGGCGACTTCGGGACGAACCCCAGGTCCAACGGCTAGCGGGTGCCCGACGCCGAC
>CBDUEZ010000019.1:0-24118 GCA_965366355.1 uncultured bacterium | reverse complement strand
AACGCGTAGGCCCGCGCCACCCGCTCAGCTCCAATACGCGACTCGGCCCAGGGTCCATCATCGCAGAGGTGCGCCGGTTGAACCGAGGCCACGACATCCAGCGCTCCGAACCGCTCGGCAGCGCCGGGACTGAGGTGCTGTGCGTGCTCGATCCTGAAGCGGCGGTCACGACGACCGAAGCGGGTCACGACCACTTCGTAGGTATCGAGAAGCCAGTCGTTGGCGTGGTCCCCGATCGCGTGCACGATCGCCTGAAGTCCGTGGTGTTCCGCCTGGATGATCTCGGCCTTCAGCGAGTCGAGGTCGGCGACCACGAGTCCCCGCGTCGAGGGATCATCGGTGTACGGCTCGTGGAACCAGGCCGTCGACGAGCCGAGAGACCCGTCGACGAAGGCCTTGAGCCCGCCCCACCACAACCGCTCGTCGCCCCGTCCCTCGTCGCGGACCAGCGCCACGAGGCGCGGGAGCGTGTGCATCGGCACCACGCTGTAGACCCGAACGCCGAGCCGACCCCGGGACCGCGCGCGACGATAGGTCTCCAGGTGCGACCACTGCCCCATGTCGTGCACCTGGGTGACCCCTCGGGCCAGCGCATGCGCGGTGGCCCGCTGGAGCGCCGCGTCCAGAGTGGCTTCGCTGGGCGGGGGCATCGTCGCCAGGATCCGCTCCATGGCCTTGTCTCTCAACACCCCCGTCGGTCTTCCCGAAGTGTCTCGATCGATCTGGCCGCCCGGCGGGTCGGGCGTGTGCTCGTCGATGCCGGCCCGCCGCAGGGCCGCGGAGTTGGCGACGCCCATGTGCAGGTCGGAGCGTACGACGAAGACCGGATCGTCGGGGGCTACAGGGTCGATCCACTCGCGACTCGGGAGCGGACCACCCCACACCGTCTCGTCCCAGTTCGCGCCGGTGATCCACTCGTGAGCCCCGCCAACGTGCGGCTCGCTCCCGGGCACCTCGCTCCCGGGCACCTCGCGGCGGGGCACCCGGCCGGCGATCCGTGCGCAGAACTCCCTCCGGCTCGCGACCCCCCTCAGGTCGACCTCGGCGAGCCTCAGTCCCCCGTCGATGAAGTGGGTGTGGGCGTCGACGAAGCCCGGAATCGCCCAACGGCCCGCGAGATCGACGACCTCGGTCGCCGGCCCCACGCGGGCCGCGGCCTCCGCGTCGGATCCCACGAGCGCGACACGACCCCGCTCGACGACCACGGCCGTGGGCGCCGGACCGACGTCTCGGCCGCCCGTCCAGATTCGGCCGCCCATCAACACGCGTTCTGCCACGTTGCTCTCCGAAAGGACTGGCGCTCAGGCGAGCGGTGAGCGCACCATAGTGGCGAATTCCGGCTGAGAACAACTCCGATCCCATCGATGGAAAGCGCCATGCATCGACACCTGTCTCGAGTCGCCGCGGTCCTGCTCCTCGTGCTGGCGGGCGCCTGTGCCTCGTCGAATGGAGAGGGGGGCCCCCGCCGAAACGCCGACCTGATCACCGCCGAGGAGTTCGCCGGATTTGCGGGGACCACCGCCTACGAGGTGGTGCAGCGCCTCCGGCCGAACTGGCTTCGCGGCCGTAGCGCGGCCGATCCACCCGTCGTGTTCGTCGACGGCATCCGCATGGGGGGCGTGCAGGTGCTCAGCACGCTTCAAACGACGCAGTTCCGTGAGATTCGCCACCGCGGTGGGCCCGAGGCGACGACGTTGTACGGCACGGGAGTCGGCGGCGGCACCATCGAGGTGCGCACCCGCGCTCCTTGATCCGGCGCCGGGCCCCGGGCGGTCATCGTGACAGGAAGGTGCGGCCGAAGTCTTCGAGAACGGCGGCGCATCGTCTGACCTGGTCGGCCTCGACCCATTCGTCGGCCGAGTGGGCCTGCTCGATGGAGCCGGGACCGAAACAGACGGCCGGCACCCCCACGTCGTTGAGCCACGCCGCGTCGACCCAGGCCGTCATGCCGGCCACACCCGCGCCGACATCCAGGCGTCCGGCCGCGGCGAGCAGCCCCACCACCAGCGGGTGATCCCTCGCCACTTCGGTGCCCGGACGATCGAGTATCACCTGTAGTTCGACACGCATGTCGGGTCGAATCGACCGCGCACGACCCACCGCAGCCTCGAGTTCGGCCGTGACGCGTTCTGCGGTTTCACCGGGCAAAGTGCGGCGCTCCAGCAACAGGACGCAGCGCTCGGGATACACCGAAGCGGCGGTGCCCCCCTCGATCGTCCCGGCGTGGATCGACCCAGATCCGAGGAGTGGGTGAGGGGGTCGCGAGGCGAGATCGGCCTCCAGGTGGTCCAACTCAGCCAGGAGGGCTGCCGCATGTCGAATGGCGTCGATGCCGACTTCGGGCCGGGATCCGTGGGCGGCTCTGCCCGTGAAGCGGGCTTCTACCCAGACGAACCCCTTGTGGGCAGGCATCACCGCCAGTCCCGTCGGCTCACAGACCACTGCGGCGTCGGCCCTGAGCCCCCCGTCGACGGCCGCCTGCATGCCGATCGATGCATGCTCCTCATCGGCCGTCAGGGCGACCACCAACGTGCCCTCATGACCCTCGACAGCCAGTGCGCGCGCGGCCGCGAGGAGTGCCGCCACACCCCCCTTCATGTCACAGGCTCCGCGACCCGTGATGTGGCCGTCCAGAGCCACGGAGCGGAAGGCAGGGACGGTCATGCCCGCGACACCGACGGTGTCGAGATGCCCGTTGTAGAGCAAGGTCGGTGCGCCGGATCCGTGGCGGGCGATCACGCTGGGCCGCCCCCCCTCCGCTCCGACGACTTCGACCTCGAATCCCCAGTGGTGGAGCCAGCCGCCACAGAGGTCTGCGATGTCGGCCTCACCCTGGCCACCCGGCTCGAGCGATGGATTGACCGAAGGGGTCTCGATCAGGGCATGCAGAAGCTCGATGGCGTCGCCGTCGTGCGACCCTCGGATTTTCGACATCTGGATTCACCTCCTCGGAAAACTCCGGGACCGATCTCAGTAACGGCACGGAACCAGAAGGGCAAACGCCCGGCCACCCGCGGCACCCGAGCCCCGAGCCAATCCCCCGGTCATCGGCACGCTTCGTGCAGTGAAGCGGACTCCCCGCACCCCCGAGATCCCGAGGAGGATCCCATGCGAACCTTGGCTGTCAGCCTGTTGGGCGCTGCCGCGGTGGCAGCGAGTTTGGTGCTGCTGAGACAGCAGCGCGACGAAGAGGCGCGGCCGCAGCCGCGTGTGGCTCCACCCGGAGAGTCGATTCCGGGAGCGATCTCTCTGGAGCGGTTGAGAGAGCGGGGGTTCTGAGACCCTAAGACGAATGCTGGTGAGTGACCCGCCACCCACCGACTTCCATTCGCAGGACCAAAGAGAACCACCCCTGGCCCGTGACCGGCTGGGAGTCGAATCCGGGCTCGTAGGTGGTATACCGACCGGTCACCACGGCATGCCCTGGGGCCATCGGCTTGACTTCGATCTCGTCGAGCGAGAGATCATCGGCCTCTCCCATCTCCGGGAAGTAGGTCTCCTGAAGGCGCTCCCGAAGGGCCCCTTTCCCGCGCCGCATCTCCCCATCCGGACCGATATAGGTCAGCGATGGGTCATCGGTGAAGATGCGGAGGTATCCATCCAGCTCTCCCCGGTTCCACGCCTGCGTGGCGGTAGCCAACAGTTCTCGAATCTCGGCAGAGACCGCGGCAGCGTCGGCGACGCTGTTGGAACCCTCGGGTGTGAGCGACCCGGGCTCGCTGGCTTGCTGGGCCGGAGCACAGGCCGTGAACAGCGCGACCAGCGGTACGGCGTAGTGACTGACCCGGACCCAACGATCCATGGTCGGTCTCATGATCAGAAGTGGGCCTTGTTCTTTTCGATGTATTCGGTCCACTCGGGCGGCACGTCGGTGTCGGGGAAAATGGCCTGTACAGGGCATTCCGGCTCACAGGCCCCGCAGTCGATGCATTCGTCGGGGTGGATGTAGAACTGATCGTCACCCTCGTAGATACAATCCACGGGGCAAACCTCGACGCAGCTCGCGTCCTTGGTCGCGATGCACGGCTCGGTGATGATGTACGCCACGAAAGGCTCCGGGGTCGTCGGCTGATCTGTGGAATCGGGCCCCAATAGTGTCCGAACCCCGGTGCCCCCGCAAGAGAACCCGAATCCTGCCCTTTTCTCCGCCTAGCGCAGGTGGCGGGCGCCGAACATTCGGCACCACCACGCGTATCGTCGCGAGAGGTCCGGGTGGGTTCGATCGGCGACCGGAGCGTAGACCGCGACCGCCTCGGCGTGGGCCCGGCGCCGAGCGTCGAGATTCGGCCAGAGATGGGCGTGCCGCAGGTGGTCGAGACGTTCGGCCAGGGCTACTCGCCGCACCCGATCGTCACCGATCACCAGGCGCTCGGCGAGATCTTCGGCACCGCTCATCGGCACAGACCGGCGAATCTCGCTCAGGCGCTCGTCGTCGACCGCCTGATCCGTCGGGGTCCATTCGGTCGCCATCGAGTCGACGATGAGGGTAGCCGCGAGCGTCACGGGGTCGGTCTCGCCGAGGTCCTTGAGGAGAATCAGCGCCGAACGACCGGGGTGAAGGTAGTCGGGGTCGTGTTGATTCTTGGTGTGCGCGTCTCGCACCTCCATCGCCACCCGGTGGACCCGCTCGATGAGCGCGACGCCCTCGACCTCCACCCCCAACTCCTGCGCCGTGCGCACCACCCGGCCGCCCATGAGCGTGCCCCTCACGTCATTTCTCCCAGGCGACGTCCTTCACTCCGGCTCTGACATTCTCCAATCGGGCGAAGGTGAAGAACAGATCCGAGAGGCGATTGAGATATCGCACCAGGTCGGGGTCGACCGGCTCGAGTGTGGCGAGGCGCACGACCTCCCGTTCGGCGCGGCGACACACCGTGCGAGCGAGGTGGAGGGCCACCGCACCATCGGAGCCGCCCGGCAACACGAACTGGGTGAGGGGAGCGAGCTCGAGCTCGGCCTCGTCCATCCACTGCTCCATGTCGGCGATGCGGTCGCTCGGCACCGGCGGCACGTGCGGGTGGGTCGTGCCGTCGTCCCGTAGCGGCGTCGCCAGCATCGCCCCCAGGGCGAACAGGTCGTGCTGCACCGTCTGGAGTCGCGATCGCACCGTCTCGTCGACGGCGCGACTCACCGCGAGGCCCACCCCGGCATTGAGCTCGTCGACCGTGCCGTACGCCGAGACGCGATGGTGGTCTTTCGACACGCGCCCGCCACCGAAGAGGGTCGTTTCACCGCTGTCGCCAGTCCGTGTGTAGATCTTCATTTCAGTCGCGTGAATTTGCGAATGGCCTGAGCCTTGTCGATCAGGTCTGAGACGCCCCCGCGCGACTCCGGCTCATCGGGTGCGGCGGTCGGTGCCAGGAGATCGCGAAGGTCGAGGAGCACCTCGAGATGGATCTGGTCACGCTGGAACTCGAAGTCCAGACGGTTGGCTGCCGCTTCGTCGGATCCCTCCCGCGCGGCCTCGAAGGCCTCGCGGTACACGTTTTCCAGACTCGAGACGATTCGTTCTCGATGGCGCACCCGGCCTCCCTGGTTGAAACTCGCCGTTGGTATGCGGGCCCTACCCCGTCGGCACTCCGTCGATCCGGTCGAGCGCCAAGCGCGCGCCCATGCGGGTGCGAGGGAGGTTCGGTACCTTTCGCGGGTCCCCGGGGCGCCTCTGCCCCGAACCCCATGCCCGTCACAGGCCACGGAGTCGCAATGGACGCGAACGAATCTCGAGACAACAGCCTCGCCGACCTCGCGAATACGTCGTATTGGGACTCCGGCGCGAGCGTCAATGACATCGCGGCCGAGCTGGACCTTTCGAAGGGCAGCCTCTACGGCATGATTCGACCCCATAGCGCGGGCCTCGACTGCCCCGAATGCGGGTCCGATCTGGAATACCCGAACCGCACGGCGCGCGACAAGCGGTTCGTGACCTGCTCCGGCTGCGGCCTGGAAGAAGAGGAAGACGTGATCCGGGAACTGGCGCGGGGCGACGAGATCGAGACGACGCACGCGGGCGGTATGTCGTCGCAGCGGACGTTCGCCGCGACGGTCCTGCTCGGCGCCGCAGCCGGGATCATGCTGGTGCGCTGGATGCGCCGGTAGCCGCAGGGCACGTCTCCTATGGCCACGAACGTTCGCGACCCTCGCAGCATCATCACTCCCGACGCCTTCGAGTTGTCGAAGGAGTTGTTGGGCACTCCGCTGGCAAGGCCGTCTCGGCGGCTGTGGGCCTTGCTCATCGACCTCGTCGTCATCGGCCTCCTCACGGCCGTCACGTCGTCGATCACCCTGATTCTCTGGGGCGCGGTCGCGATCTTTCTTATTTCGATGGCGTTTCGGAGTCCCGGCAAGAGCCTGGGCCAGGTTGGGTCACTCCTGTTCCGAGGGGCGACCGGCTGTCTGGGCGTGGTGATCCTGGCCGGAGTGCTGATCGGATACCTCGTCGTGCGCAGCAGTGACGGAGATGGCCTCACCGACGTCGCCGACATCATCGCGGTCGAAGAAGCCGACATCGACGGAGTGGGCTTCGGACTCTCGGACCTGGTCGGAGGACTCGCCGGGGTCGCCGAGTTGGGAGGGGCAGACGACGCCGATGAGGCGACCGAGGCCGCCGCCCGCATCTTCTCGGCCGGAGGCGCGGCCGACGAGGGCGACTTCGATGCCGTGATGGCCCGCTCCATCTTCGACGAACTGGTTCCCGACGACGCCCCGTGGGCCGACGAGCGCGATGCGGTGTTCGCACGGGCCCTCGAGATGTCGGGCATCGAACCGGAGGTGGCGGCGGGCGACGGAGGCGACGAAGGTGAAGGCGACGAAGGCGAAGGCGACGAAGGAGACGAGCGCGACCCTGTGGCCGTCGCTGAAGAGCGGGTGGTCGCCCTCACCGAACCGGAGGCGCTGGCGCTCTTCCTCGAACTGCGCGACGCCTCCGTCGACGACGACCTCGACGCGGTCGACGTCGAGACCTTCACTCTGCTGAGGGCGAGACTGGCCGCCACCGTCGCCGCCGACAGCCTCGAGGCCCTCGAAGACGAGTTGCAAGACGCCCGCCGCGACATCGTGCGGGCGGAAGAACGCGCCGAGGCGGCCGAGGCTGATCTCGCCTCGGGCCAAGGGGGCTTTCGCGGCCTTCTTCGCGATATCTGGGAACAGGCGGGGTCGGCCATCGGCCTCTGGAGCCTCTACTTCACCATCGCCCTCACCCTCACCGGCGGCCAGACCGTCGGCAAGAAGATGATGGGGCTACGGGTACTGCGGCTCGACGGGGAGCCCCTGACCTGGTGGTCGTCGTTCGAGCGCGCCGGTGGCTACGTCGCCGGGATCGCCACGGGAACCCTCGGCTTCGTCCAGGTCTTCTGGGACTCCAATCGACAATGCGTTCACGACAAGATCGTAGGCACCGTGGTCGTCGTGGACGGCGCAGAGATCGAACCGGGAGCCTGGCAAGAGGCGTGGGCCGCCCAACGAGACGTGACATGAGCGAAACCGAACAGCCGTTCACCGACGGTCCGAACACCCCAAAGGGCCGGTTTGCGGAACGGATCCAGATGACGGTCCCCGACCGCCACAATCCCACGCTTCACCGGCTGATGGAGCGGGTGAACGGCGACACGGAGCTCTACGGGCTGTGGATCGCGGCCAATGTGACCGCGATCGAGCGGTTGAACATGACCGACCACGGTCCCGTGCATGTGAAGATCGTGCTCAACATCGCGGTGAGGCTGTTGCGACTCCTCATGGAGGCAGGGGTGAACACGGGGGTTCAGGAGCACTACGGACTCGCCCGCGAAGACGCCGAGGTGGTGGTCGCCATGGCCGCGCTCCTGCACGACGTCGGCATGTCGATCCACCGCGACGACCACGAGTCGTTCTCGCTCTTCATTGCCCGCGAGAAGCTCAAGGAGCTGCTCCCGGAGGTCTACGATGCCGAGACCGCCGCCTTGATGACGTCGGAGATCCTGCACGCGATCATTTCTCATCGGTCGGGGGGGCGCCCGCTCACGCTAGAGGCGGGAGTGGTGCGCATCGCCGATGCGCTCGACATGGCGAAGGGGCGGTCGCGGATTCCCTTCGAGGCCGGGTCTCTCTCGATCCATTCGGTGTCGGCCGCGGCGATCGAGTCGGTGCAGATCGACGCGGGAGACGAGCGGCCGATCCGGATCCGGATCGAAATGACCAACTCTGCGGGGGTCTTCCAGGTCGACCAGTTGCTTCGACAGAAGCTGAAGGGGAGCGGGATCGAACAGCATATCGAGGTGGATGTGGTGCTCGAGGGCGAGACCGAGAAGCGCCTGGTCCAGAAGTTCCGGTTCTAGGTCAGCGACGATGCCCGCTTTCGACGTCGATATTTCGTTCGGCCTGGCGTTTCTCGCCGGACTCCTCTCGTTCTTGTCTCCCTGTGTTCTGCCCGTGGTCCCCGGGTATCTCACCTTCGTCTCGGGCATGACGCTGGATGAGTTGCGCACGGGCGACACGCGGCGGGCACGCTCGAGGGCGGTCGCGCATTCACTTCTCTTCGTCGCCGGGTTCGGCCTCGTCTTCATGAGCCTCGGCGCCGCGGCGACCGCCCTCGGTCGCACCTTCGCCCAGTGGCTTCCGTGGATGACCCGGGCCGGCGGCGTGCTGATCGTCTTGTTCGGGCTGCACATGCTCGGCCTGCTGCGCCTTCCCGGCCTCGACCGGGAGCGCCGAGCCCAGCTGTCGTCTCGGCCGGCGGGATGGATCGGCTCGGTGCTGGTGGGCGTGGCGTTCGGAGCGGGGTGGACTCCCTGCATCGGCCCCGTGCTCGCCTCGATCCTGCTGTACGCGGGGCTCGAAACCACGATGCTCGAGGGCACCGCGCTCCTGGGCACGTACGGTCTGGGACTGGCGGTGCCCTTCGTGGGCTCGGCCGTGGCCTTCAACTGGTTTCTGGCCGGCACGCAGAAACTTCGTCGCTGGCTTCCCTGGATCGAACGCGGCGCCGGTGCCATCCTGATACTCCTGGGTATTCTCATGATCGGCGGGTGGTTCGCCCAACTCACCGCGATTCTGGCCGACCTCGGTCAGGCCTTCACGCTGGAGCTCGAATGATCCGAACGACTCTGGGCAGCGTACTCGTCGGAGCGACGGCGATACTGGCGATCGCGGCATGCGATTCGCCCGAGGAAGCCCGCGCACCCGACGCGACGACGGCCAACCTGCTGTCGGCGACGCAGGCCCCGCCCCGAAACAGCGGCCTGCCCGCCGGTCCGACGCGACCGATGAGCCTGGACGAGCTCGGCTACACCCTCGGCGAGGCCGACGCGCCGGTGCGAATCATCGAGTTCAGTGACTTCGGCTGCGGCTACTGCCGCCAGTTCCACCAGGAGATCTGGCCTACCCTCGAGCAGGAATACGTCGAGACGGGAAAGGTGCAGTGGAAGTACGTGCCGATGATCCTGGGCATCTTTCCCAACGCGATGGACGCAGCCCAGGCCGGCGAATGCGCGGCGGAACAAGGGCAGTTTCGCCCGATGCAGGACCGCCTTTTCGCCGAGCAGTCGGCGTGGAAGGGCAGTGATCAGGCCGAGGAGGTGCTCGTGACGATGGCGACGGAGCTGGGCCTCGACGTGCCCCGCTGGACCGGGTGCATTCGCAACGGCATTCGCGACGATCGCATCGCCGCCGGCACCCAGCTCTCCCAGCAGGCGGGAGTGCGCGGCACGCCCACCTTCTTCGTGATCGGCTACGCGCCGATCCCGGGTGCTCTGCCGCTCGAGTTGTTCCGGGAAGTGCTCGACACGGCCTATGCCGCTGCGGTGCGGGGGGACGGGCCGGGCGGGGACTGACGAGGCCGATGGCGAGGCCTCTCCAGGGCGGTTCCTGAGCAGCCCGAGGGATGATCGGTTGGGGGCATGAGAATTGCACCTGTCGGGGTGTTCGCATCCATCCCCGGCCGCTCTAGACCCGGATTGCCTCATCATGCCGTCGGATCGCTCCATCTCGACCCGACTCCGTGCCGCATTTCGTGCCGGTCGAGCGGTATTCTTGTTCGGAGCCGGGCTCGCGGTCGGCCCTACCGCACCGATCGAAGCCCGAGCCCAGGCACCGGGCACGCAGGGGCCCGAAGCCGCCTATTGGTGGGCCGTCACGGTGGGGGCGGGATCGACCCGCTTCACCTGCGACCTCTGCACACCGGACCGCGATCTGGGCCCCTGGGCCGGACTCGCCATCGGGGCGTCGGCCTCGGAGGCCGTGAAGGTCGGTGTCGAAGGGGGCTTCTGGACCCACGATGACGACGGCACCCGCGAGTGGGTCTACCGAGCGGGCGTCGTCGCCCACGTGTACCCGCGCGTCGAAAGCGGACTTCACCTGATCGGGGGCGCGGGCTGGTCGGCCTATCGAGCCGAAGACATCCGCCACGATGCGGGGCGGCTCACCGTCGGCCTCGGATGGGACCTCGCGCTGACCTCCGGCTGGGTGGTCGGCAACACCGTCACCCTCGACGCCGCCTCGTTCGGTTCTCTCAAGAACGAACAAGTCACGATCGATCGCGACGTGGGCGTCTCCGTTCTTCGAGTCGGCGTCTACCTGAAGCGCCGATGAATACCCGAAACGCGCCAACCCGATCTCGCTCGATGGAGGCAGTGCGATGCACGACCTGAAGCTGGTGCGACTCCCCATGATGATGGCACTGCTCGCGGCTCTGGGATCATGCTCCGACGAGCCGACGGGCCCGGACGACCCCGGCATCTTGCCGATCGGCGAGGCCGTCGCCTACGGCAAGTGGTCGCCTACCGGGGGCGACACCTGCTCGCAGGCCGTACACGACAGCTACTCGACCGTGGGGCCCGACGGGATTCTGTATCCGACCTGGCACCCCCCGGTCGATCCCAGTTCCGGATGCACCTTCGGACACGAGCACGGTCGGGACCCGCGCGGGTCCGACCTCTACAATCAGGTCGGCGACATTCCGTTCGGGCTCGCCAACCAGTACCTGCTCGAGAGCGGATTCGGCGCGAACCGGCACGAAGACCACGTCGGCCACAAGGTCGAGTGGGAGAACGATATGGAGATGCGGGTGGGTGACGGGGCCTCGGCCGTGCTCACGGTCACCTGTGACGCCCTGGTCAAGCTCCATCAGGGAACGCACTCGCCCGACGCCTTCACGAACAACATGCACGAGGTGGTCTACCACATTCGCTGCAGCGACGGCACAGGCTTCAGCGCGACGTTGCTCGTGCCCATCGGCACGCCCGGCGAGCTTGTGGTCGGCTGTGCGCGGGAGAACCACATCCAGGTGGGCGTTGCGAACCCGTCCATCTCTCCGGCCGGCGGCGGCAAACGCGCCGTCCCCGCGCGTGACTGCATCAACCAGCACGTCTTCAACGGGAGCCGCCCGCGCTTCGATTCGGCCCTGCGCGAGAGCTGGGAGATCAGCGCTCGACTCAAGACCGTGAGCAACCGAACGCTGGTGTCGTTCAATCCCTACTTCCAGGTGAGGGACCCGAGCCGATTCTTCGACCCGTCCCTCGAGCAGGTCATGGGACGCCCGGTCGATCTGTGTGACCAGATCACCAATTCCAACCGCGACCGGTGTGAAGGCGTGGCCCCGAACACGCCCTGGGACTCTCCGCAGTCCCCCTTCAAAGGCGTGCGCCGGTTTGTCGACATCAACTCGAACAACGTTCGCAACGCCGACGGTCCGACGGTCTGGTATACCGATCCGCTGGGTCTGAACGGCCAGACCGAGCCCTTCCCCGGGTCCATCCGCCAGTGGGTTGCCGTACGTGACAACTCCGGGCTCGACCTGCATGGGCCGGTTATCGGAAACCGTAGCTACGACGCCCCCGGCGTTCGGGCGCCGAACTGATGCTCTCAGGAGTCCCCACGATGCGCCGCACCTCTTGTCTGGCCCTCACGCTTCTTGCCCTCGTCGTACAGGCGGCGGCGCCTTCGGCCGCGCGCGGTCAGATCGCGTGGGAAACCCCTCGAATGCTCGGACCCAACACCGAGGGAGGCCTGTCGGTCCACTGGCTGCAGGCCGAAACGCTTCCCGGAGACGGCGAAGCGGTCATGGTCGTCTGGCAGCCGCCCGGACTTCCCGACAACGTCTTCCTTCGCGGGGGCGCCGGGACTGGGGCAGGGGACTCCTCGGCCGGGTTCGGAGGCATCGATGTGAGAACCCCGATCGCTGCGGCTCGTCCGGGCCAGCCCCTCGACATCGCGTGGATCGCCGGCGCGGGTGTGGGTGTGGGCGAGTACCTGTTGATCACCGTGCCGGTCGGGCTCTCGGCGGGACGCTCCTGGGCGTCGGGCAACGTCTGGTTCTCACCGTACGTCGGTGTGGGCGTCGCAATGGACTACCGGGCGACCCTCGATGACGAAGACGCGGTGCCCGACCAGGAGTTCGACGTGTACCCCACCGCCGATATCGGAGTGGATCTCGCGCTCGACCCCGCGCGGCGGTTCATCCTGCGGGCGGCTGCCTCGCTCGGCGATCGCCAGGCGACCGCGCTCGGGATCACCATCCGAACGGGGGGCTGACGGGGGCGGGGCGCTCTCAGCCCCAGATCTCGAAGAAGTCCATCTGCCCCTTGCCCTCGCCCGACTCGACCGCGCCCGCCAGGTAGGCGATCGCCATTCGGGAGAGTTCCTGGGCCCACTCCTGGTCATCGAGCGCGAAGGCGGCCGGTGCCGCGGCTTCGCCCGAGGCTCGGTGGCGTAGGGCGCCCGTGACCACCGCGATGCAGACGTCGACGGCCCGGGCCGGGTCGGGATGATCGATTCGATCCGAGTGACGAAGTAGGAGGTGCCTGATGTCGTGGCTGAGTCCGGCATCGAAGTCCCGGGCAGCGTCAGAAACCGCTCCGGGCCCTCTTCGTGACTCGAGCAGCCGCCGCTGACGGGCGCCCGTGCGATCCACCTCGACCAGCACCTGGACGACCGTGGCGACCAGGTCTTCGAACGACAACTCGTCCCACTGCTCCGCCTGAAGCGCGGACGACCAGGAGCTTGTGGCGTCGGCCCATAGCTGCACCTCCAGGTACCGAAGGAGGTCTTCCTTGCCCTGGAAGCGCGCGTAGAACGATCCCACCGACGCACGCGCCCGACGGGCGATGTCCTGCACAGATGCGCCGTCGACACCGCGCTCGGAGATCAGCTCCAGCGCCGCCTTCACGATACGGTTGAGGGTCTTTCTCGACCGATCCTGAAGGGGCGGTTTGATCAACTGCTCCAAGGCGTTCTGCGCTTCTTCCACCGGGCCGGCCTCGTTCTGATAGAGAATCAGAATTCTATATATGGTTTTGTCGGCGATCCGACAAGCCCGGTGTGTGTCATGACACCCTAGTGAGACCCATCCGGCAGGGTGCGGCATCCAGCCCACTTCTTCGTTCCGGAGGTCTGATGACACAGTTCGCTCGCCGCAGTGCGTTTCACCTGTTTCGTCCGCCGTACCACGATCTGGAGTCCGTCGCCCACCCGGAGTCCCTGCCGCTTGCGTTTGGCACGACCGGTGCCGCGCTCGTCTGGTGCATGGGCGAGGAACGCACGGAGCACGAGGTGCAGATCGTGCGATCGCGCCGGCCCGGCCTGAGCCTGATCGTGGTGCTTCCCCCCGCCGACAGCGTCCCACGGCAAGACGAGATCTTCCGCATGATCGAACTCTGTCGTCCCACGTCGGTGATGCCGTTCCATGAGGAGCCCCACGTCGACGACGTGAGGACGCTGTTGTCGGCGCCGCCTGACGACCTCCCGGCCGCCGTGGTCGACTACGTTCGTTGGCGTGGCATCAACCTGGACCTGGACATACGCCGATTGGTGCGCCGCACCCTCGAGCTCTCCGCCGACCTCAGGTCGGTCAACGCCCTCGCTCGAAGCGTCTACCTCTCGCGAAGAGCGCTGGGCCGGCGGTTTACGAACAGCGGCTTGCCGGTGCCATCGCACTGGCTCCATGCGGGACGCGTATTGCGAGCGACCCTCCGCATTCAGGACCCGAACACCACCCTCGCTCAAGTCGCCTATGAGCTGGGGTACCCCGATGGCTTCGCACTCAGCAATCAGATGAAACGGCTGACCGGGGTCCGCCCGAGTGACTCCCGCAGGCGGAGAGGCTGGGAGTGGATGGTGGAGTGCTGGTTGAGAAAGGAGGCCTCCGATGGAGGATTTCCAGAGGTCGTGGCGAAGCGCATTCTCTCGGGCCTGAGGACGGGTCGGCGCAATGAGATTCCGGCGCCCGGTTCCACCTCTCGTATTGGGCCCGCCGATTCCGCTCGCCGGCTCGCAACGTTGCCCGATCGCGGATAATGGCGGACTCTTTGACCCTGGCTCGTCGAAACGGAGGTCGTCATGGACAGGTCGGCATCGATCCGCCTCTTCGGCGGACCCGAGCTGGTCAGCGAGGGAGACTCCTTCGCCTTTACTCCGATCCAGGCATGTCTGGTCTCGCTGGCCTACCTCGAGCCGCGAGCCACGTTGACGCGCGAGAAGATCACCTGGTTGTTGTGGGGACTGGGGGAAGACGCCAAGACCCGCCATAGGATTCGGCAGCTTCTCTACAACATCAACTCCGTGGGACCACAGGCCGTCCTGGAACGACAAGGAGAGGTGATCGTCCCGCTCCTCACCTCCGACGCGAGCGAGTTGGACCCCAACGACGATCCGCCGCTCGCGCGCATCACGTCACCGCCGACTGTGGACTTCGAGCAGTGGATGGACCGGGCGGTGGAGGCGCTTGCGGGGCGAAGAAAACGACTACTAGCTCGGCGCATGGATGAGTTCTCGGAGCGAGGCCAATGGAGTGACGCGGCTAGTGCGGCCATGGCCCTGACCATGTTGGACCCCGAGGAAACAGAGTGGATCGACGCCATGGTCAGGCTTTCTGTGAAAGCGAAGAGGCCGAGTACGTGCCTCGTGGTCCTTCGCGAACTAGTCGGAAAGGGGCGCCTTAGATCGGATCAGTTCCGACGATTCGCCGAGCGTCTCCAAGCCCTTCCCGCTTCTTGGCTGGCAAGTCCCTCAGTTGCGGAGCACGGGCCCGTCATTGGTCGAACGCGGGAACAGCTGTGGCTGAAGGCGATTCTGGAGACTTGTACGGGGCTGGCATTCGGGTCGGTGGAGGGCGCCGGAGGCATCGGAAAGACCCGGCTTCTGGAGGAAGCGGGATTGGACGCACTGGCGAAGGGGCTTCGCGTCGTAAACACAAGGCTGAGCCAAACCACCGCGGCTACGCCGATGGCGGCAGTTGAGACCCTCGTAGCGGGCTTGCTAGCGGAGGGGAACCCACCTCAGCTCCCGAATCCGTGGGCAAGCATCTTGGGCTTCCAGGCAGACGACGTGGCAAGACTCGAACCATTGTCCACCAACCGCCGGTTCGCCGAGGCGGTCAGAATCGCCCTGGTCGCTGCGGCGGAGGGAGACCTCCTAGTCTTCGTCGTTGACGACTTCCAGTTCGCTGACGCCGCATCTTTAGAGGTGCTCGCGAGGGTGAACTCAACGTGGCGCGACGGCCGGTGTTTGATGCTCCTCTCCATCCGGACGGACCTGGCGGACGGAATCAAGCCGAGGGTCTTAGAGTTCCTCGCGGATGCGCGAGCCGACAGGATCGTTCTTGACGCCATATCTGATGAGGAGAGCGAGCAGTTGGTGAACAGCCACTGTCCTTCGGTTCTCTCCGAGTCGGATCGCCAAGAGATCATTCAGGTTGCCCGGGGCAATCCTCAGATGTTGATCGGCCTTTCGAAATCCTGGGATAAGGAGAGCGACCGGGGCCGCCAAGTCCCGCCGCAAAGCCTCCAAGAATTGGTCGCCGGCAAGGTCGGCCGCTTGCTCGCCACGGAACTGGAGGTGCTCGCGATCGTCGCGGCGGCCCCAGGGATCGACTCGTCACAGCTCGGGACAATAGTCTCCCGTCCATCTTGGAGCGTAGTTGAGTCCCTCGATCGGCTCGTGGCGCTAGAACTGATCGAAATGGCCGCCGGTGGCTACCGATTTACGCACTCGATTTTTCAGGAGGCTGCCGTGTTGGAATTGGGTCCAACCCGTGTCCGTGAAGCCCACTTACGGATCGCAAGGCATCTTTCGAGAGATACCACCAACGCCCCTTCCGAAATCGTCCACCATTTCCAGAAGGGCGGGGCCCCAGCCGAGGCCTTTCAATGGGCTGTCGAAGCCGCGCGACACGCTAGTACCGTTGGTGCAGTTGCCCAGGCTCTCGAGTTCTATGAAGTAGCTCTGGAAGCAGGGCCGGGACAGGACAAGCCTGACCTGCTCGGGGAAGCCGGGACGACTTGCCTCCTCCTCTGCCGGCGCACCGAGGGCATCGTGATGTTGAAACGGGCTGAGGAGCTTGGAAGTCGTCACACAGTCGCCCCCTGGGTCATCGCTCGATTGGACGCGCAGAGCGAGGCGGGACAAATGGCTCATGCGGACGCGTCGCTTCACCTGAGTCGTCTCTCTGCCGAGTGCGCCGAACGTGGCGACTGGGAGTCGTCGCTAGCTGCGATCGAGACGGCGATCAGGGTCCTCGAACGCGCGGGTGATTGGAGGGGGATCAGGGCGCTCTTGAGCGCAGCACGCGCGTCGGAGGGGAAGGGCGGCCCTATAGCACAAATCCGGCGCGACATGATAGCGGCCCTAGGCATGGTATACGGCGAGGAGGAGATCGCATCGGCGGCGGCGCGCCGCGCTTTCAAGACGTCGAATGGAGCGACCGTCACCGACGAATTGCGGGCCAGGGTCGCCCATCGACTCTTCGTGGTTCTTCTGTCCGAAGGCACCGTCGAAACCCCGCTTGGACGGCGGTGTCTCGACGTTCTGAAAGGCAGGGTCAAGACAACGGGGGATCTAAAGCTCCACTACACGACGTTGGCCAACCAGGCTGTGTGGTACCTCGACACGGGCGCGCTAGACGAGGCTGAGGCTCTGCTTGCCGAAGCCGAGCTTGTCGTCAGCGGGAGTCGCGCTACCAATGAGCGTCAAAACCTGGCCACGAACCGAGGGGAACTCCTTTTACGCCAGCAGCACCCCGATGATGCCCTTCAAGCATTTGAGTTGGCTCGGAGCCTCATCGAGCCCGGGACCCGCGGCTTCTTGACAGACTTGGCGATCGCGGGGGTAGGCCTATCCAAACTGAGACTGGGCCAGTTTCGAGCAGCGGAACGACTGTCCGCAGAGATCGCGGACTACGACCACTACTATTTCGACGCGAGCCTCATGATTCGGCTCCGGGTTGAGCTACGACGTTATCGCGGCCGAACGAACGAGGCCCTGGATCTCCTATCCCGAGAACGCCGCATGATGCGGGATTCGTTCGTCCCGCAGTACCTATCTTTGACGCTTTGGGAAGGACAACTTAGGCGGCGAGCCCGCGATTCGACCGCTCAGTCCCTTTTCACCGAGGTCTTGGATCGGTCCAAGGAGCTGGGAATCAGCCGGTTGACGACACGTGCGAGGGCAGTTGCGGATGCTTGATCGGCACGGCCATTTCAGGCTTATAGGCAGCGTCTTCCTCCTGTTCGGCGGCCTCCTCCCGCTCCTTCGCAACCTCCACTTGGTGATCCTCAAGGATAGTGCTGTTCGCCACTAACTGGACCAGGTCCGGGTCGAACTGCTTCCCGGAGAAGATCTCGAGTTGCTCCCGGACAGCAGATAAGGGAAGGGCATTCCGATACGGCCGATCAGAAAGCATGGCATCAATGGCGTCACAGATCATGATGACCTTCGCGCCCAACGGGATCTGATTGCTCACCAATCCATCGGGGTAGCCTTTCCCGTCTTCCCGTTCATGATGGTGCTGGACTGCCTCAATGACCTCCTTTGGGAAGGACGAAAGAGATGTGAGCAGCTCAACTCCTTTGGTCACGTGTGATTCGATCACCTCCCGCTCCTCCGGGGACAGCTTGGAGGGCTTCTTGAGGATCTCGGAATAGACCGCGTCAATCTTGCCGACATCATGAAGAAGAGCGGCCTGTTCGATAGCCTCTATTCGGCGCTCAGAAAGGCCCAAGCTACGTACGATCCGAGACGCCAACATCTGCACACGCCGTGAGTGACCTGACGTGTACGGATCCCTGGTCTCGATGGCTTTCACAAGAGCCGTGAGCAGGTCCCGGTTGGCCTGCTGAAGCCTCCAACTCGTCTGGTAGGCACGACGAACGGCAAGCAATGGGAAGATGGCAAGAAACAACCCCCGCATCCCCAGCTCTACTACTAGGTAGGCCAGTACGAACGCGATAGGACTGAGCAAGAAGTCGTAGAAGACATTTACTCCCGACTTCCCGACCGTTTTCTGCCAAACCGTGCGATACCGGACGCCTTGGCTTAGCGAAATAGCCCCGGCGACAAGACTATGGTTAAGGCCGAGAAGCACGAGGGTAAAGGCAACGAAGGGGCCCAATGAGAGCCCGGTTTCACCGGTGCCCAAACCGGCGCCACCCGCGGCCGTCCCGCCGAAACTCTGGAAGACGAGTCCCGCAACGGCCGACGCGAAAACGTATTGCGCCACATTGAACGTTGCTCGGAGCGGCCCCTTCTTCCGGAAAAAGACCTCTGCTACCGTGCCCGTGACACCGATGAACAAGACCGGGGCCGCAGTCCCGAACAAGAGTACCGAGGCGAGTAGGGGAATGAAGGTGACGGTGTGAGATCCCCCGCGCGCACCTCCTGAATAGGCAACCGACCACCGCTCGGAAAACATGCCCAAAAGCATCAGTATCAACAGCGCCATTACGCTGTCGAAGGGCAAGGCAGCTAGCTCCGACCACTGAACCAGCGGCACAAGCCAAATCGCGCCGATCGAAAGCAGCGCGACGTAGGCATGGATCCGTTGCATCAAGTAGTTAGCCCCCTCGGCCAGTCTCGTCAGCTTACCAATTCATTAGGCCGCGGGCGAGTACCGCGAGCGTCTCTCCAAAGAAATCGAAGATCGAGTCGAGCACATTCCTCACCTCCTTTTTTGGGCTGAGTCGACCTCTCCGCTATCGAGGTCGCTGCGCTCCGCTCTATCGCTCGTCTTCGCTCATGGACAGACCGAGGGGGTATCTCCTGGTTCGAGTGTTACATCCGGCCACGGGCCCATCGGTCCGTGGCCTGCAAAGTCGCAAGAATTACCGCGCGATCGGGTGAGTCCTCGATCGCAGCGGCTCCAGCCAGCGCATGCACCTCGCGTCCTGCGACGGCATGAACCGAAACCAACACAAACCGACGGTCGAACGCTTCAACGGACTTCACTCCGTCTAGTTGGAGCGAGAATCGCTGACCTTCCAACCGTCCCATAACGAGCGCCTGTTCCACGCATTTGATCGTGGCATTGGCAACCGTCTCGAGGCGGGCTCGAGGCAGATCGGTCCCTGACGCCTCACCATCGAAGCGATGTTCGCCGAGCATGAGGGTGACCCGCATGCGGACGAGGTGGGAACGCTCTGTCTCCACTTGGTGCCCCACAAACAAGAATCGGCCACCTTCGGTCGATTCTTGAATCGCCCGAAGGGGGACCGGATCGGGGGCCGGCACTGCCGGGATATGGGCGACGGGTATCTCGTCGACTCTCGGCTTTGCGTGGGCGCTCGTGCGCGCGACGGAGATCTTGCGATGATCGACTTCCAGACCGAGATGGGCCAAGAGTGCCGACTCGACGTTTCGTACCGTCTGTTTCGGCGACACCTCTTCGGTGGTCAGGAGGTGGATCTCATCGATGTCGCCGCCGGGCTTCGCCACGATGCGGGCCGAGACCACGCCCGTGAGTGACTCGAGCAACGACTCGGCACTCGCGATCGTCCAACCCTCGGGTCGGGGGGTGGGAGTAGCATTCATCGTAGGCGCCCGGCGTGGGGCCGCCACTCGCGTACCCCCCCGAGTTCAACGCAGACGTTCATGATTTGGCCAATTTAGGGGTGACGTCCTCTTCAAGCGCTGGGAGGCGCGGTAGAAGCGGTCGACCGCTTTTGAACGGCCCGAATCCGGGGGGCTGTGACTTAACGTGCGTGGAACCAGATGTTTACGCATGTTCACATTTGCGCCCGGCCGACCCGCTGTCAAGAAACCTCAAGATAACCTGTTATTCGGCGGGAGGGGCCCAGGGGGCATTCCCTCACCCCAACAGACCCGTCAGGCCCGACCCCGCAAAAAAGTTGTTGCAGGAATCAAGCCTCCTCGCCGCACTTGCTGGACACGGTTCGCGGGGGACTCTAGACTCGACCGAACTTCGGGCCGCCCGCCGAGACGGCCCCCTTCCCCTGGATCCGATTGTGTTCGACGGCTTCCCCGGGCCCATGAGCCCCGACCGGATCAGCGCGTTCGATGGGCGCCGGCAGGACGATACTGCCATGTCGCTGACTCTGAACGACTTAGCGATTCCTGGGGGCCTCGGGCCGACTGTCGGAACGGATCGATGATGGTGTACTCCGGCTCCCGCCGCGGATGGATTGAGGTCGTGTCAGGGGTGATGTTCAGCGGAAAATCGGAGGAATTGCTTCGCCGGGTGCGGCGCTCGATCATCGCCCGAAAACGGGTCCAGGTCTTCACATCACACCTCGATGATCGCTATGGAGGGGTGTATCGAATCGGTACACACGACGGCCGTGAACTCGAGGCCCTTCCGATCCACCGCTCTCTCCAGGTGGCGGAACTCGTTCATCGCGACACCCAGGTCGTCGCCGTCGACGAGGCTCAATTTCTCGACACCGGGATCGTGGCCGTGGCCAATCACCTCGCCGACAGCGGAGTGCGGGTCATCGTAGCCGGCACGGATATGGACTTTCGGGGCGAGCCGTTCGGCCCCATACCGACGCTCCTGGCGGTCGCTGAGCGAATCGACAAACTCCACGCGATTTGCGTGAGGTGCGGCGAACCGGCCACGCGCAATCAGCGCCTGATCGACGGCCACCCCGCCCCGGCCGAGGGCCCGACCATCCAGGTGGGCGGCTCGGAGAGTTACGAGGCGCGCTGCCGCTCCTGCCACGAAGTGCCCGCTATCGACCGAGAGCAGACCGAGATGCTCGGCTGACATTCGGCCCGTCGCGCTATTCGACCGCCCGGCCCCCCGGGGCATTCTCCAGCATGGATGACGTAACCTGCTTTGGGCGCAGCCGCCCTCGCCTGCTGATCGAGGGGTCGGCGCCCCGTTTCCCCAGGGTGTACCGGGGACTACTACGTCGCTCGACGCGAGTGGATGTCGCCCTGACCCGACTCCGGATCGCGACCCTTCGCCTCCGGGCCGCCGACCTGGGCTCCGTTCGACGGCTTCGAATCGTCCTTGCTGAACTCACGACCGCGGCATGGGAGGTCGAAACCCACCGGGCTCTGTTGAATCCGCAGCGGGAGCCGCTCCTGCGCGGACTGATCTCGAGTATTCAGGAGGGGACACTTCAGGTGCGTGCGGCGCCACTCGCGAGCTGGTCTCCGGACTTTTCGGTCTTTCACCCCGACGATGGAGATGGTCAGGCGCTGCTTGGGCCCCACTGGCTCGAGGCCACTCCCGCCTCGCGAGGACCCCGGTTCGCATTCCTGGTCTCCGGGCGGGACGCCATGAGGGTCGCCGACCGCTACGAACGCGTCTGGGCGGAAGCATACGATGTGGGGCCCGCGGTCGGCAGGCTGTTGGGCAATACGCTGGCAGCCATTGACCGATTGACACCCTTTCGTGATCGGAGTATCGTTTCGGCTCCCCAGAATTTGGGGGATCTGCCTCCTTAGCTCAGTTGGTTAGAGCACCTGACTGTTAATCAGGGTGTCCCAGGTTCGAGTCCTGGAGGAGGCGCTACACGACCGAAGCCCCCCCAGCCGAACGGCCTGGGGGGGCTTCGTCGTTGCAGGGTTGGAGTCCGTCTCAGTCCGTATCGACGAAGGGCAGACGGCGAGCGATCCAGACGATCCTGTAGATCGCGGTGCCAACCGTCCCCACCGCGATGAGCCCGATGACCGGATAGAGAAGCCCGCCGGGTCCGGAGTGCCCGAGGGCCGCCGACGCCGCGGGATCGAACAGCCCGCCGAAGCCGAGTAGGAGAAGCCGCTCGGCCCGCTGCAAGACGCCCACCTTGCACACGATGCCCACACTTTCGCCCCGCGCGCGGGCATAACTCACAAGAAGCGAGCCGCCGAGAGCGACCACGACGAGCGTGAGGGCCACGACGTCTTCACGAAACCAGATCGCCAACCCGACGAAGGCACCGAATTCCGCGAAACGGTCGAGGGTTGAATCGAGAAAGGCACCGCGTCGGGAGGCGATGTTCAGGGCCCGAGCGATGCGCCCATCCAAGACGTCGGCCGCACCACCGGCGAGAATGAGCCAACCACCCGCGACCATCATGCCGGCACCGAACGCCACTCCCGACACGATGCCCAGGACGGCCCCCGCGAGATTGTAGAACAAGGGCGACAGCCCCAGGGCGAGCGAGCCCTTCTCGAGCGGCTGAATGAACCAGTAGAACCACTCCCGCACAAAACTCCCGAGCACAAAATCGCCCCGGGCCGACGACTCGAGCGGATCGGGCCTCTTGCTCGCGCTCGACCGCGCATAGATCGGCATGGTCAGAATCGCGAAGCCCAGAATGCCGAGAAGGGCAAGGAGATCCGGCCTCACAGGTCGAGATCCCGATCGTGGGGCTCCGACAGTCCTTCGGGTGCGGCGAGTCTATCGGGTTCCGGCGAGGTCCCGCGCGAGGTCAGCACTCGAAAGACCTTGGGCCAGAGAAGTAGAAGGGGAAGGCGGCGCTCCCAGGGGGTGATGTCGATCGTTGTTCCCGTGCGCCGCTCGACCTTTCGCTGAATGTAGGTCAGCCAGTCGTTGAAGGTCACGATGTGCTTCAGCCAACGAAGGGTCGCGCGGGTTTTCGAAACGGCGAAGTAGAGCGAGACCCGGCGGCGGGCGGCGGCGTCCGGCGGTGGCGCGAGCTCGAAGCGACCGTCGTCGAGCCGCCGCACTCGCCCCGCCCGCTCGGCCTCATCCAACACCCCGGCGTAGGCCTCTGTGAGGAACGTGCGTTGGGCCTCGAAGACGTCGTTGACCCGTCCCTTGCTCTCGGGCCGGATCTCCCCGCCGTACGACACGCTGAGAAAGCCATGCGCCAGACTGGCGGGGGTGAAGGCCCCCTCGAGAAACGGCCCAGCCCATTCCAGCACATCCATCCGGGCCTCGCGGAGGCGATCTTCGATCCAGGTCCCGTCAGCAGCGGTTCGTCGCCACAGCACCTCGATCTGCTGCACCATGCGACCCTTCAAGAAGTGGTCCGGTGACCGCGGACCGAGGGCACGCGCGAAGTGGTCCGAAGAAACGATGGCACATTTGGCGAGGGGCGCCCCCCCGCCGGGATCGAACGCCGTGATGTTGGGGGCGAGCACACCGGCCATGGCATTGAGCAGCCAGGCGGGCCGGCGATGGGGGCCGGCCGCGACCAGGGCCCGGTGAAACGGCGCATAGCGGTCGACGACCACCACGAGGTCCCAGGCGCTGTGGGCGCTCGGAGTCGCGTTCACGAGCTGTGAGCCGAACAGCAGGATGGCCCTGATCTCGCCCCCACCCACCTCGACCAGCCTCTCGACGATGGCTCGCGCCGGCTCGGGTCCGTCGTAGTTCGACACCTCCGACGTCATTCGGTCTCGCCCGTCGGAAGCCGGCCGGGCGCGACTTCACCGCGTTCGGATTCACCGTCTTCGGACTCGCCGTCTTCGACTTCACCGCCTTCGGATTCGCCGCCTTCGGATTCGCCGGGCTGGAGCTCGCCGGCCCCGATTTCGCCAGCCGCCGTCTCGCCCGCCGGCAAGCGACCGCGCAGTTCGCCGAAGAGATCACCCATGCGCTGTTCCATCTCTGCGATGAAGGCCCCGACGGACTCGCCGGGCTCCGGCGACGTGAAGGGCCCAACGACGGCCATCCGCCCGTTCACCTTCGACACATTGTTGAGGAAGTCGGTGAGGTGTCCGACCTCCCACCAGCCATCGATCGCCACGATCCAGACCTGCCAGGAGCGGCCGCCGAGAATCGAGCGCAGTCCCATTCGACGAAACTTTCCCAGTTCTCCATCGCGCGTGCGCGAACCCTCCGGAAAGATCACCACGGGCACCGGGCTCGACGCCGTTTGTTTACGGAGGTTGTCGAGGCTGCTCCGAACAGTTGCACCGGGATCGACCGTAGGGTATTGATACAGCCGGATCATGTGTGAGATTA